>CAYMIU010000031.1:21479-52342 GCA_964390515.1 uncultured Stakelama sp. | reverse complement strand
TGTTCGGGGCGGGGTGTGTCGCTCAATCCCCAGGAAGCCAGCTTCGGTGGGCGCCCCTCGAGTCAGCCCTCAGGCACCGCGTCGCTATCCGGGAGGATGCTCGGGCGTGCCGCACGCCCGAGCTGGCTGATGGAGGAAGAAAGATGATGTGGGTCGGGGGCTATCGTTGCTTGAACCGCACCCTCGCCGACGGGCAACCCTCTAGAGCGCTACAGGTGTGTAACGCCGCCAACCACATCAGTCCGCAGGGACGGATCTGCAACGCACCCATGCGTCAGCGATTCATCACGACCCTCGGGGAGAAGGCCTAGGCGGCGATGCTCTGCTATTCGGGCGCTCTTCCACGCCTTGCGCTCCGTACAAACGCCGCGCCTGCGGCAGACGTGCAGCCGTGATCAGAGAACTGGCGCTGGGCCTACCGCCTCCAACGACGGAATCGCACTGGAACACTCTATATAGAAGCGCGCTCGTCCCGACCTGGCGAACGGCAGCATCTGGAACCGTACGGGATCGGCGAACACGCAGCCGGCGAGCCAGAACCGCATCACGCCCTGGCATCTCTATATCTCTGCCGCTGTCGCTAGATCGCCCGCTTGTCGCGGGCAGCACGGCACATTGAAACGCCGTGGCGGAGAGGGTGGGATTCGAACCCACGGTACCCGTAAAGGCACAACGGTTTTCGAGACCGTCCCAATCGACCACTCTGGCACCTCTCCGCGAGGCAGACGGGCGTGCCAGATGGCCGGCCCGGTGGATCGAGGGCGCGCCTCTAACGTGGTTGTGGTGGCGGCGCAAGCGGCTGCTTGTGCAGCGCGCAAGAGCAACTAGATTGGCCGCATGTCCGCCGAACCCACCACCGCGATCCCCGCCGACGCGCCCGTTGCGCCGCCGATCGCCCATGCCCGCTTCACGATCGGCGATATCGTGCGGCACCGCATGCTCGATTTCCGCGGCGTGATCTTCGATATCGATCCGGTCTTCGCCAATACCGAGGAATGGTATCAGTCGATTCCCGAGGGGCTGCGCCCGCGCAAGGATCAGCCGTTCTACCATCTGCTCGCCGAAAACGCCGAATCGACCTATGTCGCGTATGTGAGCCAGCAGAATCTGGTTCATGACGACAGCGACGAGCCGGTGGATCATCCGGCAATCGCCGGCCTCTTCACCGGGTTGACCGACGGGCGCTATCTCCTGCGCCGTGAACATCGTCACTGACAGATCGGGTAGAGATAGGGCCGGCGCCGTGCTTCATCTTCGCAGCCGCCGCGCTCAACATTGACAAGCGACGGCGACTCTACTAGCTGCGCCGTTCCTCCTGGCCCGGTTTCCGGTCCGGGCACAGACATTTGGGTAGAGTGACAGGGCCATGTTCGCAGTCGTGCGCACGGGCGGCAAGCAGTATCGCGTTGCCGCCGGAGACAAGATCGTCGTCGAAAAGCTGGAGGGCGATGCCGGCGCCTCCGTTACGCTGAGCGACGTGCTCCTCGCCGGCGAAGGTTCGGAGCTGAAGCCGACCGACGGGCTCACCGTCGCGGCTGAAATCATCGCGCAGGCGAAGGGCGAGAAGGTCATCGTCTTCAAGAAGCGCCGCCGTCACAACTATCGCCGCCGCAACGGCCACCGCCAGAACCACACGATCCTCAAGATCGTGTCGATCGGCGCGTCGGCCTAACCGCGAAGCGTAAGGAGCAAGCACCATGGCACATAAGAAAGCAGGCGGCTCGTCGCGTAACGGTCGTGATTCGGCCGGTCGTCGTCTTGGCGTGAAGAAGTTCGGCGGTCAGGAAGCGATCGCGGGCAACATCCTCGTCCGTCAGCGCGGGACCAAGTTCTATCCGGGCCGCAACGTCGGCATCGGCAAGGACCACACCCTTTTTGCGCTCGTCGACGGCCGCGTGGTGTTCCACGAGGGCAAGCTCGGCCGCAAATTCTGTTCGGTCGACATGATTGCCGAAGCGGCAGAATAACATCGGGTAACCATCCGGGTTGCCCACCAGGGCGATCCGGAGCCTCCATCGGGAGGCCAGCCAGAAACAAGGGAGCCGGGTCCGCCCAGGCTCCCTTTTTTCATGCTCCCTCAACACGCATGTCGCCGGCTCGTCATGACGAGCGGCTAACGGCGCACGGGAGGAGAGCGCACCATGTTCGCGCGGACGAAGAGACTGACGCTGCGGCCAAGCTGGCCGGAAGAAGCGGAATCGCTGACGCAGGCCATCGCCCATGAAGAAGTGGCGATGAAGCTCGCGCGGCTGCCGTGGCCCTATAGCGTGGGGGATGCCGAGGCGTTCCTCGCGGTGCCACGCGGCCCCACCGACGCGCGCTTCTTCATCCTGGCGCATGACGGGTCCTATCCGCGCATGGTCGGCGGGATCGGCCTCAACACCACCGGCCGCGGCACGGCGGAACTCGGCTATTGGCTGACCCCCCAGGCATGGGGCCGCGGCTATGCCACCGAGGCGGGGCGCGCGGTGATCGAGATGGCTCGCCACGCGCTGCCGCTGCGCCGGATCGAGGCGAGCCATCACCTCGACAATCCGGCCTCGCGCCGCGTGCTCGAAAAGCTCGGCTTCCGCGAAGTACGGCGCCAGCCGCTCTATTCGCTCGCTCGCGGGGGTGAGGTCGACTGCGCCGTCCTCGCGCTCGATCTCGAGGGCGAGGCGGAGCCGGCCCGAATGCGCATCGCCGCGTAACATAGGGCAGCGTTGAACAGCGGCCGGGCGTCTCCCCCGCCCGGCCGCCCTCATCCCTGCGCCGCACCCGTCGCGCCTTGCCGCCGCGGATGTCGCGCATTGCAAATTCGTGGCGAACCGCCGACAGCGCGGCCATGTCCGTCGCACCCCTTCGCCGCCGCCTCAGCCCGGAAGAATCGCGCGCCGCCGCGATGGAGGCGGCCAGCGAGCTGCTGGTCGAGGTCGGCCCGCAGGCAGTGACGCTGAAGGCGGTCGGTGCGCGGATCGGTCGCACCCACGCCAATCTCCTGCACCACTTCGGATCAGCCGAGGGGCTGCAGAAGGCGCTGATCGAGCACATGGCCTCGCGCATCGTCACCACGATCAAGGAGGCGGTGATTCGCTCGCGCGAGGCGGAGGATCCCGCCGAAGTCGTGGATCTCACCTTCGATGCGTTCGGCAAGAACGGCGCCGGCGCGCTCGCCAGCTGGATGATCCTCAGCGGCAATGAAAATGCGCTCGATCCGATCCTCACCGCGATTCACGATCTGGTCGAGGATCTCGCGCAGGACCAGCACGCCCCCGGCGCCCCGATCCGTGAAGAGACGCTGCAGCTCGTCCTGATGGCGCTCGGCGATGCGCTTCTCGGCGGCTCGATGGCGCGCACGCTCGGCCTGCCGCGCGACACGGCCCGCCGCCTCGCCCGCGGCATGCTCCTCGCCGACCGCGGCAAGTAATCAGCCTCACCCACCATAAATCGTCACCCCGGGCCAGACCCGGGGTCCCGCTTCTTCTTTCTTGCGAAGGTGCTCGGATTGAGGCCAGTCCCGCGCGCTCGGCGGGGGGCGGCACGCTGAGTGAGGAAACAGCAGGCGCTTCACCCGCTTGCACTGCGGAAGCAGCGCCGCTCCGCAAAACCGACACTGTCGGCGCGCTTTACACCTGCCGCTAACGGGCGGGGCGCGTTAACCTTCCGAACCAGCGCTTTTCCGCCGATCCCGTCGGCTGGCACGCACACTGCATAATGATCAGCGCACCGAGCGTGGTTACGCTTCAGCCGGGCGGGTGCGTCGCTTCTTCGATCTCGCGACGCCCCGCCCGCACCCGGTAATCTCCGGTGTCAGCTGGCCTTGGCCTGGTCCTTCAATAGGTCGGCCAGTTCGCCGCTCTCGTACATTTCCATCATGATGTCCGATCCGCCGACGAATTCGCCGCCGACATACAGCTGCGGGATGGTCGGCCAGTCCGAATAGGCCTTGATGCCCTGGCGGATGCCCTGGTCCTGCAGCACGTCCACGCTCTCGAAATCGGCATTGAGGTGCTGGAGGATCGCCACCGCACGGCTCGAAAAGCCGCACTGCGGGAACAGCGGGCTGCCCTTCATGAACAGCACTACGGGATTGTTCTTCACCACCTCGTCGATGCGGGCGTGGGAGTCGTCGGTCATCTTTTCGATCCTCGCGGGGAAACTGCTGCGGACTATTTCGGTACCGACGTCGTCAACTGCAAGGCGTGGAGCACGCCGCCCATCCGCCCGCCGAGTGCGGCATAGACGGCCTGGTGCTGCTTCACCCGCGGCATGCCGGCGAAGGAGGCGGAGGTTACCTTGGCGGCATAATGATCGCCGTCGCCCGCCAGATCGGTGATCTCGACCTCGGCGTCAGGGATGCCTTCGCGGATCAGCGCGGCGATCTCGTCCGCCGCCATCGGCATGTTACTTCAGCTCCATCAACTGGCGGCGCGCGACGATCGTCTGCTCCTCCAGCGCCGCACGCACGGCGGCCTCGTCGGTGTCGATCCCGGCGGCGGTCAGATCGCCCACAACCTTGCGCACCACGTCGCCGTCGCCGGCCTCTTCCAGATCGGCGTGAACCACCGTCTTGGCATAGGCATCGGCTTCCTCGGGCGTCAGCTTCATCAGCTCCGCGGCCCACTGGCCGAGCAGGCGGTTCCGGCGTGCCACGACGCGGAACGCCATATCCTCGTCGTGCGCGAACTTGGCTTCAAAGGCGCGCTCGCGATCGTCGAAGGTAGTCATGGTCTTGCGTTGCTCCTGTTTGATGCCGGAATAGGTGGCCGGAGCACGCGACGCAACATGCGCCACATCGTTCGTGCCGCCTGATGCCGGGATATCGGTTGTCAGTCGACGCCCAGGGCCGGCATCGGGCGAGCCGCGGGACGGCTGATCAGCCGTCCCGCGTCCCGGTCACTCGGCCACGCGCACCACCAGCTTCCCGATCGCGCCGCGGCCGGCCATCTTGGCGATCGCATCGCCGCCCTTCTCGAACGGAAACACCTCGGTCACCTTCGGCGCGATCTTGCCCTCGCGCCACAGGTCGAACAACTGCCTGATGCTGGCGCGGTTCTTCTCCGGCTCGCGCGCGGCATAGGCGCCCCAGAACACGCCGCGGATGTCGCAGCTCTTCAGCAGCGTCAGGTTCAGCGGGATCTTCGGGATGCCGGCCGGGAAGCCGATCACCAGATAGCGGCCTTCCCACGCCATCGATCGCAGCGCCGGTTCGGCATAATCGCCGCCCACCGCGTCATAGACGAGGTCGAAGCCGTTCTTGCCGGCCTTCTCCTTGAACGTGTCGGCCAGCGCCTTGCTCTCATCCTTGGAAAAGGGCGCGCGGCCATAGATGATCACGTCGTCGGCGCCCGCCTCGCGCACCGCCTGCGCCTTTTCCTCGCTCGATACGGCGCCCACCACGCGCGCGCCGAATGCCTTGCCCAGCTCCACCGCGGCCAGCCCGACGCCGCCCGCCGCGCCAAGCACCAGCAACGTCTCGCCCGCCTTGATCTGCCCGCGATCGACCAGCGCGTGGATCGTCGTGCCATAGGTCAGCAGCAGCGCCGCCCCTTCCTCGAAGGAGCGCTCGTCCGGCACAGAATAGATATTGTCCGCCTTCATCGCGAGCTTCTCGACCAGCCCGCCCATTCCGGTGTTGCCCATCACCCGGTCGCCCGGCTTCCATGCCGTCACGCCTTCGCCGACGCTCTCGACCACGCCGGCCACTTCGCCGCCGGGGGCGAACGGGCGCTGCGGCTTGAACTGATACTTGTCCTCGATGACCAGCACGTCGGGATAATTGATCGCGCAGGCCTTCACCGCGACGATGACCTCACCGGGCTTTGCGACGGGATCGGGAAGCTCCCCGATTTCCAGCGTTTCAGGTCCGCCCGGCGCTTTCGACAGCAGTGCTCGCATGTTTCTCTCCCGCGATCCACGGGCGATGCTCATCCAGCATCGCCTCGAATTTCGAAATCGCGGTATCCCTTGCCAGCGTCAGGCCAACTTCGTCCAGCCCCTCCATCAGGCACTGGCGGCGGAACGCATCCAACGCAAAGACGAACCGGTCCTGATAAGGGGTGGTGACGGTCATCGTCTCCAGATCGATGGTGATCTCGTCCGTTTTGGCGACCTCGATCAGCCGGTCCACCGCTTCCTGCGGCAGAACGACGGGTACGATTCCGTTCTTGAATGCATTGCCGGAAAAGATGTCGGAAAAGCTCGGCGCGATCACCGCCTTGATCCCCATGTCGCCCAGCGCCCAGGCGGCATGTTCGCGGCTCGATCCGCAGCCGAAATTGTCGCCCGCGATCAGGATCGGGCTGCCGGCATAGGCGGGATCGTCGAAGATGTTGCCGGGCTGCGCGCGCACCGTCTCGAACGCGCCGCGGCCAAGGCCGGCGCGCGTGATCGTCTTCAGCCAGTGCGCCGGGATGATCACGTCGGTGTCGACGTTCTTCGCACCCCAGGGATAGGCCTTGCCCGAAACGCTGCGCACCGGCTCCATCAGCGGCCCCGCACCTTGGCCAGGACGGACGGCTTGGCGATCGCGGCATAGGCGGCGACGCCGCTCAGCATCGATCCCGCGACCAGCAGCACCAGAATCTTCTTCATGTCGTCCTCCCCTTACGCCATCAGCTCACGCACGTCGGCCAGCCGCCCGGTCACTGCCGCCGCGGCCGCCATCGCTGGCGACAGGAGGTGCGTGCGCGCGCCCGGCCCTTGCCGTCCGACGAAATTGCGGTTGGAGGTGGAGGCGCAGCGCTCACCCGCCGGCACCTTGTCCGGGTTCATCGCCAGGCACATCGAGCAGCCCGGCTCGCGCCATTCGAACCCGGCGGAAAGGAAGATCCGGTCCAGCCCTTCGGCTTCCGCCTGCCGCTTCACCAGGCCCGATCCCGGCACCACCATCGCGCGCACGCCATCGGCGACGTGCCGGCCCTCGGCGACTGCGGCCGCGGCACGCAAATCCTCGATCCGGCTGTTGGTGCACGAACCGATGAAGACATGCTGCACCGGCACGTCCTGCAGCCGCGTTCCCGGCGTCAGGCCCATATAGTCGAGCGACTTCTGCGCGGCTTCGCGCTTCGACGGGTCGGCAAAGCTGTCGGGCGCCGGCACGGTGCCGGTGATCGACACCACGTCTTCCGGGCTCGTGCCCCAGGTCAGCGCCGGCGCGATCTCGTTTGCGTCGATGATGACGGTGCGGTCGTACGTTGCGCCCACATCGCTTGCCAAACTGCGCCACCAGGCGACCGCTTTGTCCCAATCCGCACCTTTCGGCGCCATCGGGCGACCTTTGATGTACGCGAACGTACGGTCGTCAGGCGCGATCATCCCCGCCCGCGCGCCCGCCTCGATCGACATGTTGGCAACCGTCAGCCGCCCCTCGATCGACATCTCGCGAATGACATTGCCGGTATATTCAATGACATAACCGGTGCCACCCGCCGCACCGATGCGGCCGATGATCGCCAGGATCACGTCCTTGGGCGTGACGCCGAACCCCAGCGTCCCCTCAACCCGCACTTCCATCGTCTTCGACGGGCTCAGCAGCAGCGTCTGCGTGGCCAGCACATGCTCCACCTCGCTGGTGCCGATGCCGAAGGCGAGCGCGCCCAGCGCGCCGTGCGCCGACGTGTGGCTGTCACCGCACACCACCGTCGTGCCCGGCAGCGTGAAGCCCTGCTCGGGCCCTACGACATGGACGATGCCCTGCTCGGCGGCGAGCGCATCGATGTAAGGCACCCCGAATTCCGCGACATTCTGGCGCAGCGCCGATAATTGCGTTGCGCTCTCCGCGTCTGCGATCGGAAGCTCGCGGCCCGCCGCGTCCACGCGCGGCGTGGTCGGCAGATTGTGATCGGGCACCGCCAGCGTCAGGTCTGGCCGACGCACCGGCCGGCCCGCCGCGCGGAGCCCTTCGAAGGCCTGCGGACTGGTAACCTCATGAACGAGGTGGCGATCGATGTAGATCAGGCACGTCCCGTCGTCGCGTCGTTCGACGACATGCGCGTTCCAGACCTTCTCATAGAGTGTGAGCGGACGGCTAGCCATGTTGCCGCGCCCTTACCCGAGATGGACGTCAGAGGAAAAGGCCACTTTCCGCCATCCGCAATAAAAGTTTTCTCTACCCAGCCTTTCGAGACCGAACATTGCGCCACCGGCGTGGTGGGCACCGCTGGGACAGCCTTAACCGAGTGCCACCTCGTAATGCGCTGTCGTCTTCGATGCGAGGTCCTCCGCCGTCACCCCCGGCGCCAGTTCGATCAGCCGGAACGCGCTCTGGTGGTCGGGACGCTGGAACACGGCAAGGTCGGTGATGATCATGTCGACCACGTTCTTGCCGGTCAGCGGTAGCGTGCAACTCGGTATGAACTTCGGGCTGCCGTCCTTGGACACATGCTCCATCACCACGATGATCTTCTTCACCCCGGCGACAAGGTCCATCGCACCGCCCATGCCCTTGATCATCTTCCCCGGGATCATCCAGTTCGCGATGTCGCCATTCTCGGCCACTTCCATCGCGCCCAGCACGGTGAGGTCGATATGGCCGCCGCGGATCATCGCGAAGCTCTGCTCGCTGCCGAAGTAAACGCTGTTGGGCAGTTCGCTGATCGTCTGCTTCCCGGCGTTGATGAGGTCCGCGTCTTCCTCACCCTCATAGGGGAACGGGCCGATACCCAGCATGCCGTTCTCGCTCTGCAGCGTCACCGTCATGCCCTGGGGGATGTTGTTGGCGACCAGCGTCGGGATGCCAATGCCCAAGTTCACATAATAGCCGTCGCGCAATTCCTTTGCGGCGCGGGCCGCCATCTGGTTGCGGTCCCAGCCCTTCGGCGCTGCGGACACGGGGACAGTCTCGGGCATCAGTGGCTCCGTCCTTCGATCGGGGTGATGGTGTTGAATTGTTCGCGCAGTTCCTCGCCGACCCCGTCGACGATCGCCTGCAGCGCCATGTTTTCGGCGACCGGCCAGGCCGCGGCATAGGCCTTGGCGGCATGACGGATCGTATCGGCGATGAGATGGCCGAACACCCGCGGATCCTCGAGCACGCCGGGATCGATCAGCACCGTGCTGCCGCCCCCGTCGGTCACCCAGATCCGCGCTGCCTCGACCGAGCGATCGCCGAGCGCCGCCACGCCCTCGATATCGATTACCCGCGGCTTGCTCATGGCCGCTCCGCCGTTGCAGCAGGCGCGGCCGCGCCCGGAAGCGCAAACCAGGTAAGGCCGGTATATTCGCGCCGCTCCCCGCCGCCGCTCGCCACAACGCAGCCGCTGCGCGCGATCGGGCTCACCGCCGCTGCAGTTGAGACCTCAGCGTCCGGCTCGGCCATGCCGGCAAGCGTGAGGGCCTTCTTCGCCTCCACGGGATCGGCGGCGATGAAGGTGACGCTTGCTCCCATCGTGCGCAGTGCGTTGAGCGAGGCAATCGCCGCATCCCGCTCCGCCGCTCCAGCCTTCGCAACACTCGCGTCGATCAGAACGGTGGTCTTCCCGTCGGGGCAGGACGCGCCCGCCGTCATCGCCCGGGCTACATGCCGGACAAGGGGCCGCCAGCCAGCCTCGGGGGCGGGTGCACCGGCAGCCTTGGCCGGCGTGCTTCCATCCGGCGCGGGCAGCGCGGAGCCCGACGGCAACAGCTGCAGCTTCGCGGTGGCGGGGATCTCGGTTCCCGGCAGCGGGGCGGCTGGCATTGCTGGCGCTGCAATCCGGGTGCGCTCCTTCTTGCGCTTGGGCCCATCCAGCTTGCGCTTGCCGATCGTCCCCGCTGCCGCGACCGGGATCACGGCAGCGACACAGCCTGACAGCATCCCGCCAAGCGCCAGCGCCGCCGCGATGGTCGCGTGCGGCCGGCCGGTCACGCTGTCACCTGCTCCGCTGCTTGGGCCGGCCGCGGGCGCGTCAGGCGGAACTCGATCTTCTTGTCGTAAGGCGCGCCGACGATCATCCGCTTCACATAGATGCCCGGCAAGTGGATGTGATCGGGATCGAGGCTCCCAACCGGCACCACTTCCTCGACTTCCGCGATGCAGACCCTGCCCGCGGTTGCCATCGGCTGGTTGAAGTTGCGCGCCGTCTTGCGGAAGATGAGGTTACCGCTTTCGTCGGCCTTCCAGCCCTTGATGATGCTGATGTCGGCCCGGATGCCGCGCTCGAGGATATATTCCTCGCCGTCGAACACCTTCACTTCCTTGCCCTCGGCCACCAGCGTGCCGACACCCGTCTTGGTGTAGAAGCCGGGGATACCCGCGCCGCCCGCGCGGCAGCGCTCGGCCAGCGTGCCCTGCGGGCAGAATTCCACCTCAAGCTCGCCGGAGAGATACTGGCGTTCGAATTCCTTGTTCTCGCCGACGTATGACGAGATCATCTTCTTCACCTGGCGCGAGCGGAGCAGCTTGCCCAATCCCTCGCCATCGATGCCGGCATTGTTGCTGGCGATCGTCAGGTCCTTCACGCCCGATGCCTGGATCGCGTCGATCAGCCGCTCCGGAATGCCGCACAGGCCGAACCCACCGGCGCAGATCGTCATTCCGTCATACAGCAGGCCGTCCAGCGCCGCCGCGGCATCGGGATAAAGCTTGTTCATGCGCTGCCGCCTCTCGATCTCGTATCGGCGGTAACGATTAGCGGCTTGGCACCCCGGCTTCAAGCAAAGGTGAATGGTGGTTCAACTTTGCTCGCCCGGTATTTCCCGCCGTCAGAAGGTGGTCCGCGCCACCTCCAATGCGTCTGCCAGTTCGTCCAGCGCCTGTGCCTCGCCGGTCACCTTGATCGCGTGCATCCCCAGCGCCGCCGCCGGCTTGCAGTTGATGCCCAGGTCATCGAGATAGACGCAGTTCACCGCCGGCTTGCCGAGATAATCGAGCATCATCTGATAGATCCGCGGATCGGGCTTGCGGATGCCCACCTTGCTCGATTCGATCACATGATCGAACCGCGACAGCACCTCGGCCACCTTCGCTGCCTTCTCCGCCGAGCGCGACATGCCCGCACCCTCGCCCGCCGGCACGTTGTTGGTGATGCAGCCGAGGCGGTAACCATTGCTCTTCAGCCAGTCGATCGCGTGGACCACGCGTGGGCGGATATCGCCGGACAGGAGGGCCAGCACGTCCTCGCCGCGCAGCTCGTGGCCAAGCGCGCGCGCTTCGTCGGCGAACATCGTGTCGAAGCCGCTGGCGTCGATCTCGGCGCGTTCGAACAATGCCCAGGCGTTCGCGTCCGGGTTGGTGGCATTGATCTGCCGGATCAGATCGTGCGGCAATCCGCGCTCGCGCTCCAGTCGATTGAACGCCTCGAACGGGGACGAGGTGACCACCCCGCCGAAATCGAAAATAACCGTGTCGCGCATCCGCTCCCGCTTTCTATTTCTCGTGGCAGCCGGCCATCGCCGTGCCTGCCCGCCCCGTCAATAGCGGCGCCAGCGATAGCGAACGTCCGGCAAGCGCGCCCCGTTGCCGCTGCCATCCGTCTCCTCGACCGCGGCGAACCCCGCCCGTTCGTAGAAGCGCCGCGCGCCGTGATTCGCGTGAAACGTCCACAATTGCAGCTCGTCGGCAGACGCCATGGCATGGCCGAGCAAGCGCCGCCCCATACCGCGGCCGTGACGCGGCGAATCGACATAAAGATGATCGATCCACCCCGGCCGCATGGCGACCAGCCCGACCAAGTGCGCACCATCGAACGCGCCGGTCAGCACCGATCCCGGCCACACCTGTTCGCGGTAAAAGGCCTGGCAATCATCCAGCGTGTGCAGGTCGTTGGGATAACCGGGAATGGTCGCTTGCGCCGCGTGGTGGATGCGCGCCGCCTCCGCCAAATCATCCTCGCGAAGGCGGCGCAGCGTGATCAATATTCCAGCTTCAGCCCCGGCCGGTTCCAGCGCGTCTTCACCAGCCGCCCGGTGCCCGACAAGGTGAGGTACGCATCGCGCATGTCCTCGCCGCCGAAACAGATGTTGGTGGTGAAGATATCGTCGGTGGCCACGAACTCGACGAGTTCGCCGTCGGGCGAAATCACGCTGATCCCGCATTCGCCGATCGTCGCGACGCAGACGTTGCCCGACGCCTCGACCGCCAGGGAATCGAAGAACTTCCAGCCGGCGGGGCGATAGACCGGGATGCCCGGCCCGCCGACGCCGGCGGCAGCATCCACCTTGCCCGGCGCGGTGACGGCGAACTTCATCAGCCGGCAGGTGTAGGTTTCCGCCGCGTACAACCACTTGCCGTCGGGCGAGAGGCCGCAGCCATTGGGGTTGTTCGACGGGAAGACGACCTCTTCCAGATGGCTGCCATCCGCCTTGGCGTAGAAGATTCCCACCACGTCATGGACCCGCTTCTTGTGGTCCATCTTGCCGTGATCGGTGAACCAGAAGCCGCCGTGCTTGTCGAACACCAGGTCGTTCGGCCCGCGCAGTACGCAGCCGAAATCGCCCGATTTGTACAGCACCTCGACCTTGCCGGTCGCCGGATCGATCCGCTCGATCCGCCCGCCGGAATAGTTGCTGGCGATCCCGCCCGGCGCCAGCATGCCGTTATTCTCGTGCCAGTCGAACCCGCCGTTGTTGCAGCAATAGAGCATGCCGTCGGGGCCGAGCGCGAGGCCGTTGGGTCCACCGCCCGGCTCCGCGATCGTCTCCTTGCGCCCGTCGGGATGGACCCGCGTGATCCGGCCCGGCTCGATCTCGACCAGCGCGATGCTTCCGTCCGGCATCACCACCGGCCCTTCCGGAAAGCGCAGGCCGTCCGCCACCAGTTCGAAATCCGCCATCATCCTCTCCCTCGCTGCCTGGCGCCTCCGCTCATCCGCGAATATCCGCCGTGTCGAAGGTTACATTCACGACGGCGGCGCCAGTGGCAAGGGAGGTGCGACCGGCGGCGTCAGTTCCGGAAGCTGGGATCGATCCGGTCGAGCTTGCGCAGCAGTGCCGGCCAGGCGAGCTTCTCGGCCAGCTTGCCCATGCCCGCCGGCGCGCTTTGCCCGGCGACCTTCTCCTCCACGCCCTGCGGCGGATTGTTGAGGTTCTCGCGCCCCGCGGACAGCATCAGCACCTGCGCCTCGCATGCGCGCTCCAGGAAATAGAGCCGCAGGAAGCAGGACGCGACACTGTCGCCCACCGCCAGCGTGCCATGATTGCGCAGGATCATCGCATGCTTGTCGCCGATGTCCGCCACCAGCCGCTCACGCTCGTCGAGGTCGGTCGCGATGCCCTCATAGTCGTGATAGGCGACATTGTGCTGCGCGATCATCGCCGTCTGGGTGTGCGGCAGCAGGCCGAATTCCATCGCGCTCACCGCCTGGCCGTGCGGCGTATGGAGATGCATCACCGCGGCCGCATCCTCGCGCGCCATGTGGATCGCCGAGTGGATCGTAAAGCCCGCCGGGTTAACCGGATGATCGGTGTGGCCGACCGGCTTGCCCTCGACATCGATCTTGACGAGGCTGGAGGCGGTGATCTCCTCGAACATCATGTCATAGGGGTTGATCAGGAAGTGATGCTCCGGCCCCGGCACGCGGGCGGACAGGTGCGTGAAAATCAGATCGTCCCAACCGTACAGCGCGACGAGGCGGTACGCCGCGGCGAGATGGACCCGCGCCTCCCACTCACCGGGGGCATATTGGGCGGCGTTATCGACCGGTGCCAGCGTGGCCATGGCGTGCTCTCCTGATTGCGATTTATGCCGGATCATAACGGCGCGCCGGCAGGGGGGCAATCGAACCCGACCGGGGCGCGCATACCGGCGAACCGCGACCATCCGGCGACGATTGCAAAAAACGAATGTTGAGGAAGTTGAGGCGATAGCGCGTTTTTCTCCAACGCCCTCAACATTGGCGGTGAGCGGCAACGGGGCAGGAAATGAGCTGATCATCGTTGGCGATTAGATCATGATCCGTGCCATGTAGGACAGACGCGAGTGGATCACTCCGGCGTCATCACCACCTTCAGCGCCTCGCGCCGGTCGAGAATGGCATAAGCCTCGGCGCCCTGCGACAGCGGCAGGCGGTGCGAGATGTAGCGTTCGGGCCTGAGCTGCCCCTTCTGCACCATCGGGATCAGCTCTTGCCACCAATGCGGCACGGAGCAGGTGCCGGTGCGGAACGTCAGCCCGCTGGCGAAGGCGCGCTCCATCGGAAACGGAAAGCGCCGCGTCTGATTGACGCCCAGGCACGACACGGTCCCCCATTTCCCCACCAGCCGGAGCGACAGATCGATCGTCGCGTCCGCGCCCACGGCCTCGACGACGCTGCTGCACATCCGGCCCTTGGTATCTTCACGGATGAACGACACCGCCTCCGCCGGATCGACGCCGACCGCGCCCAGCCCCTCCGCAATCGCGCGGCGCTCGGGCACCAGGTCGATCGCATAGACCCGCCCCGCCCCCATCGCGAAACAGCCCTCCACTGCCATCAGGCCAATCGGGCCTAGCCCCACCACCGCGACGCTCGCGCCCGGCTTGATGTCGGCGTTGCGCACCGCCATCCAGCTCGTCGGCAGCGCGTCCGTCAGCATCAGCGCCTGTTCGTCGGTGATCCCTTCCGGAATGCGCCTCGCATTGACGTCACCCGCCGGCACCCGCACCGCTTCCGCCTGGCTCCCTTGCAGCGCGGCGGAAAGCCCGTAGCAGCCGGAGCCGTTGTTCTCGCATTCGTGCACCCGGCCCATCAGGCAGCCGGGGCACGCGCCGCAGCCGACCGCGGCGGAGATCATCACCCGGTCGCCCGATTTCAGGTTGCGTACCGCGCGGCCGGTTTCGACCACTTCGCCCACCGCCTCATGACCGACGCAAAAGCCTTTATCCTCGGAAAAGCCGTGGCCGTGATAGATGTGAAGGTCGCTGCCGCAGATCGCGCAATGCTTCACGCGGACCAGCACGTCGCGGTCGTCCTGCAGCGCCGCATCGTCGGTCGATCCATACTGGATGTCGCGCGCGCCGAAGTACCGCAATGCCTTCATGATCCGCTCCCTTATGCCTTTGCCCAAGGGGAGCGGAACGGCGCGCGCGCGTCAACCGGCCTTCGGAAATCCCGGATAGCCGCGCTCCGGCGCCCCTCCGACAAGGGTGACGGAGTCGGCAAAATGAACGCCGATCCTGCGCCTCTGGACGAGCCCGTACCGCATCGCCATCTTTCTTATAACACTCTCTTGTGTGGCTAATCGGCAACACCACATGATGCTCGAAGGAAACAGGCACTAACCATGAACCTCGAGAAATTTACCGACCGCGCCAAGGGCTTCCTCCAGTCGGCGCAGACCGTTGCGATCCGCATGAGCCACCAGCAGATCGGCCCCGAGCATCTGCTGAAGGCGCTGCTTGAGGACGAGCAGGGCATGGCCGCGGGCCTCATCCAGTCCGCCGGCGGCGACGCGCGCCGAGCGGTGACGGAGACCGATGCCGCGCTCGCCCGCATCCCCGCGGTCAGCGGTTCGGGCGCGCAGTCGACGCCGGGGCTCAACAATGATGCCGTCCGCGTGCTCGACCAGGCGGAGCAGATCGCGCAGAAATCCGGCGACAGCTATGTCACCGTCGAACGCCTGTTGGTCGCGCTCGCGCTGTCGCTCAACACCCCTGCGGGCAAGGCGCTTCAGGCGGCTGGCGTGCGCGCCGACGCGCTCAACACCGCGATCAACGACCTGCGCGGCGGGCGCACTGCCGACACCGCGACGGCCGAGGATCGCTACGACGCGCTGAAGAAGTTCGCCCGCGACCTGACCGAGGCGGCCCGCGACGGCAAGCTCGATCCGGTGATCGGCCGCGACGAGGAAATCCGCCGCACCATCCAGGTCCTCGCCCGCCGCACCAAGAACAATCCCGTCCTGATCGGCGAGCCCGGCGTCGGCAAGACCGCCATCGCCGAGGGCCTGGCCCTGCGCATCGCCAATGGCGACGTGCCCGATACGCTCAAGAACAAGACGCTGATGGCGCTCGACATGGGCGCGCTGATCGCGGGCGCGAAATATCGCGGCGAGTTCGAGGAGCGGCTGAAGGGCGTGATCGACGAGGTGAAGGCCGCCGAGGGCGACATCATCCTCTTCATCGACGAGATGCACCAGCTGATCGGCGCGGGCAAATCCGAAGGCGCGATGGACGCGGGCAATTTGCTGAAGCCCGCCCTCGCCCGCGGCGAGCTGCACTGCGTCGGCGCGACCACGCTCGACGAATATCGCAAGTACGTCGAGAAGGACGCAGCGCTGCAGCGGCGCTTCCAGCCGGTCTTCGTCGGCGAGCCGACGGTCGAGGACACGATCTCGATCCTGCGCGGCCTGAAGGAGAAGTACGAGCTTCACCACGGCGTGCGCATCACCGATGGCGCGCTGGTCTCCGCCGCAACGCTGTCGAACCGCTACATCACCGATCGATTCCTGCCCGACAAGGCGATCGACCTGATGGACGAGGCCGCGAGCCGCATCCGCATGGAGGTGGAGTCGAAGCCCGAGGAGATCGAGACGCTCGACCGCCGCATCCTGCGCCTCAAGATCGAGCGCGAGGGCCTGCGCCGCGAAACCGACGAGGCCTCGCAGGACCGGCTCGACAAGATCGAGGAGGAACTCGCCAATCTCGAGCAGCAGTCCGCCGAACTGACCCAGCGCTGGCAGTCCGAAAAGGACAAGCTGGCCGGCGAGGCGAAGCTCAAGGAACAGCTCGACGCCGCCCGGCTGGAACTGGAACAGGCGCAGCGTCAGGGCGATCTCGCCAAGGCGGGCGAGCTTTCCTACGGCCGTATCCCCGCGCTCGAAAAGCAGCTCGCCGAGGCGCAGGGCGCCGCCGCCAATGCGATGCTGCGCGAGGAAGTGACGCCGGAGGATATCGCCGCCGTCGTCGCCCGCTGGACCGGCATTCCGGTCGAGCGGATGATGGAGGGCGAACGCGACAAGCTCCTCAAGATGGAGGAAGTGATCGGCAAGCGCGTGATCGGCCAGGAGGATGCGGTGCGCGCCGTCTCCACCGCCGTCCGCCGCGCCCGTGCCGGGTTACAGGATCCGAACCGTCCGCTCGGCTCGTTCCTGTTCCTCGGCCCGACCGGCGTCGGCAAGACCGAGCTGACCAAGGCGCTCGCCGAGTTCCTGTTCGACGATCCCAACGCGATGGTCCGCATCGACATGAGCGAGTTCATGGAGAAGCATTCGGTCGCGCGGCTGATCGGCGCCCCTCCGGGCTATGTCGGCTATGAGGAAGGCGGCGTGCTGACCGAGGCGGTGCGGCGCCGGCCGTATCAGGTCGTGCTGTTCGACGAGGTGGAGAAGGCGCATGGCGACGTGTTCAACGTCCTCCTCCAGGTGCTCGACGACGGCCGCCTCACCGATGGCCAGGGCCGCACGGTCGACTTTTCGAACACACTCATCATCCTGACGTCGAACCTCGGCAGCCAGTATCTCGCCAATCTCGGCGAGGGCGAGGATGTCGAGACGGTCGAGCCGCAGGTGATGGAGATCGTGCGCGCGCACTTCCGCCCGGAATTCCTCAACCGGCTGGACGAGATCATCCTCTTCCACCGTCTGGGCCAGGCGCACATGGGGCCGATCGTCGACATCCAGGTGGCGCGCGTCGGCAAGCTGCTCGCCGATCGCAAGGTGACGCTCGACCTCACCGATGCCGCGCGCGCGTGGCTCGGCCGCGTCGGCTACGACCCGGTGTACGGCGCCCGCCCGCTGAAGCGCGCGGTGCAGCGCTACCTGCAGGATCCGCTCGCCGATCTCATCCTGCGCGGCGAAGTGAAGGACGGCAGCACGATCAAGGTCGACGAAGGTGACGGGAAGCTCGTGCTTTCCGTCACCGGCTGACAGTGCAACTTTCTTTTGCTATGCAGCAATCGAACCCTTTGCAGGATCTTGCCTGATGCGCTTCGTGAACTTGGCTCTGGTTGCTTCGCTTCTTGCCACACCGGTCGTGGCGCAAACCCAGCCGACGAACGCGGTGCCGGCAACGGAGAAGGGTTCGAAGGACCCGAACCGCATGGTGTGCCGCACCGTCGAGACCACTGGCAGCCGGCTAGGCAGCAAGAAGATCTGCCGCACCGCGGCCGAATGGGTCGAGGTTCAGGCGATCGAACGTCGCGACATCGAGCGGATGCAGGCCGGCCGCATCAAGAGCAACTGATCGTCAGCCGTCATAGCCCATCCGCGCCGCCCAGGGGCGCAGGATGGGCATGACCGGGGCGAGCTCGTCGCGATACCGCTGCCAGCGTGCCACCGCGCGCTGGTACAGCGGTTCGGTGACCTGCGCGTAGCTGGCGGTGCGCACGGTGCCGCGCTGCTGCGCGCCGGCGACATTGTCGATGAGGGCGGGCGTATAGTCGGCACCGATGAAGTCGACCGCCGCGCGCAGTTCCGCCGCGGGATCGGCGACCAGCCGCTCGTAGCGGACGCGATGCACGGTCAGCGGCAGCCGCGCCTCCGCTTCCGACCAGGCAGTGAACACCGCATCATAGGTGCGCGCCGCTTCCTCCAGGTCGGTGAAGCTCAGCATCGCCTGGTTCAGGCGGAAATTGGCCATGAAGCAGCTCAGCACCACGTCATACGGGTGGCGCTCGACCAGCAGGATGCGCGCGTCCGGGAACAGCCGGTGGATCAGCGGCATGCGCGCCATGTGCAGCGGGTGCTTGTCCACGGTGAGGTCCGCCGACGCGCTCGCCCCCAGATCCTCCACCATCGCCCAATAGCGCGCGCGCAGATCGGCGAGCGCGTCGGGGGCCAGCGTGGGCACGTTAGCGAGGCCGCCGATCGCCTGTTCCAGCGTCGGGATCATCGGCTGCTCTTCCAGCACCTGCGCGCCCGGCAAACGGCCCACCATCGTGTCGAGCAACGTGGTGCCCGAGCGGGGGAAGCCAACGATGAACAGCGGTGCGGCCCGATCCGTCGCCACGCCATCAGCGGTCGCTGGCGCGCCATTGCGCAGTACCTCGGCCTCTGCGGCGATCTTGGCGCGGTAGCTGCCCACCGCCGATCGGGGCGCGGTCTCCCTCACCTTCGCATTCATCTCGGTGAACAGGGCAAAGGCCGTCTTCGTTTCGCCCATCCGATCCGCGATCAGCGCCTGGATGTGCGCGCGTCGATGCGCGCTGATCGTCGCGGGGATGCGCTGCGCATGGTCCGCGGCTTCCTCCAGCCGACCGCGCCGGAATGCCGCCCAGGCCTCGAGCAGCGCCAGCTCATCCCCGATCCGCTGCCGCGCGACCGCAACCAGCGCGTCGAGCAGATCGAGCGCATTGTGGTTCTCCAGCAGCAGCCCGAGTTCAAGGTAAGCGGCCGGTTCCTCCGGTGCGAAGGTGATCGCGCGGCGCAGCGCTTCCTCTGCGGCGTTGACGTCCCCAGCGGCACCCTCCGCCAGGCCGAGCGCCAGCTGCACGCGGCCCTCATCCGGCGCGATCCGCGCCGCGTCGCGCGCCACGCGGCGGCGCGCCTCCGGCCGATCGAGCGCTTCCAGCACTTCGATCAGCGCGAGGTAGAAGTCCGTGCCCTGCCGCCGCTGGGTGATCGCCATCTCCAGCGAGGCGACGGCAGCATCGCCTTCGCCCAGCTGCATCTGCGCCTGCGACAGGTTCGCCCAGCTGTCCGCATCCTCGGGCCATGCCGTCACCACGTCGCGGTACAATGCCGCGGCCGTCGCCGCATCGCCGCCTTGCAGCGCCACGAACGCCGCCAGCCGGTCGACCTTCGGCTCGCGCGGCAGCGGCGCGAGCAACGCGGTCACGCGCTCCAGCCGGCCGGTCGCGATCAGCGCCTGCGCCAGGTTGAAGCGGGTCGCGCGATCGTCCGGGATGAGCGCATGGAGCGCCTCGAGATGCCGGCGCGCGGCCTCCGGATCGCCCGCCCGGCTGGCCAGCATCGCCGCGAAGGCAAGCCGCGGCTCGCTGGGCTGGTCCGCCACCGCTGCCTCGGCCTTCTCGCGCGCCTCCGCAATCCGCCCGGCCTGCGCCAGCTGCGCGATCCCGCGCAGCACCGTCTCGTCATTGGTCATCGCATTCACTTCGGTTGCGCCACGTCGAACGCGACGGTCAGCCGCTCGCCGGCCGCGAAAGGCCGCGTGCCGTGCCACATGGTCGAGGGGAACAGCACCAGCTGGCCGGGCCTGGGTTCGATCTCGCGGAAGGGCGCAAGGTCCGGCACCAAGGTGTCGCAGGCGCCGAGCGTCAGCCACCCGTCGCGCGTCCCGCCGCCAAGCGAGGGTGGCAGCGCGACGTAGAGCGCGGAACTGATCCAGCCATGGCTGTGCACGTGATCGGCATGATGCCCGCCATCTGTCAGCCGCACGGACCAGGAGCCGGCGAAGCGGATCGGCGCGCGCGCACCGGCCAGCAGCGGATGCGCCGCATCGGCCGGCGGCAGCGCCGCGATATAGCGTGACACGGCGCCGCGGATCGCATCGCGCAGGCGGATGATCTCGGGCTCGATCCGCGCCAGCAGCGGCCCGTCGGTTTGCGTGCCGCGACGCACCGATTGGTCGAGCGGCTGTTCGGCGGCGATGTGCAGCGAGCGCAACCGCTCGGCGAGTGCGCCGAGATCGCCGAGCTCGCGGCTGATGTCATGCACCTGGACGAAGGCGGGATCACCCTCCAGCCACGCCCAGCGTGGATCGCCCGTCATCCGCCACCCGAGCGCAACGTAGGGCCACAGGATCCGCCCGCCCGGCGCCTTGGTGCCGCGATGCGCCAGCGCCGTAGCGTCGGCGATCCGCCCGCGCCGGATCATCGAGCGGACGCGCCGCACCAGCGTTCCCGGTTCGGCTGTGTCCGGCAGGCGATCGAAATAGGCCCCAGCGACCTCGTGCTCGCCCGTTTCGTCCGCCGCGATCGCCGCGAACAGATCGAGGAATGGCTGCGCACCAATCGTGCGGCGCGCCACGGCCAGGGTTTCGAGTATATCGTGGTAGCGCTCGGCCAGCAGCTGGGTCGACAGCCACGCCTGCCACAAGGCTGGATTGCCGGGCGTGCGCGCCACCGCTTCGCGGTAGCTGCGCAGATCATCCCTATCGCCCATCATCCGCCGCAGCCGCGCCAGCGTCGCATGCCCGTCGAGCCACAAGGGCTGCTGCGTCACGATCTGCTCAATCCCGGCGATCGCACCGGCGGCATCCCGCTCGGCAAACTGCGCCCCGGCCAGCCCGAGGAACAGCGCCCCGTCTACCGCCGACAGCCGGCGTGCGAGCAGGAAATCCTCGACTGCCGGCAGCCCCGCCTCCACCCGGGCGCGCGCCGCGCCATGCGCGATCAGCCCGTCGCTCGGCGCAAGCGCGCGTGCGCGGGCCAGCGCCTCGACCGCGATCTTGAGATCACCGGTGTTGCGCGCCGCCAATCCATAGACCTGCCACAGCCGTGCATCGCGGGAATGGCGTTCCGCCGCGCGCCGCAGCAGCGGCACCGCGGCTTCGTCCTGGCCTTCGCGCATGGCGAGCAGGCCGGCGCGATAGGCACCCTCGGCATCATTCGGCACCGCGCGCCGAAGCATCGCCATCGCGTCCCCGGCCGGCGCTTTGGGTAAGGCGGACGTCACACGCATCACCAGCGTCTTTAACGCCGCCGTCACAAAAGAAAACGGCGGGCATCGCTGCCCGCCGTTCGAGTTCAGGTATCGTCGTGGACTTAGAAGTCCAGCGTGATGCCCGTGTAGATGTAACGTCCGATCGCGTCGTACACGCCCGGGAAGGTGTTGCCGTTGCACGGGCCAGCCGGGCAAGCCTGCGACCCCGTGAGCGGCGGATCCTTGTCGAGGATGTTGTTCGCGCCGAGACGGAAGTTGAAGTTGTCGCCAACCTTCGCCGTGAACGACAGGTCGAAGTAGCTACGCGCGTTCAGCTTCGCGAGACCCGGACGGGCAACGCCACCCGGCGACGGACCCGATGCAGAGGTGTTCTGCAGGTTCGGGTTGCTGTCGAGCGAGTCGAGCGTGACCGAGTCCTGGTAGCGCCAGCGGAGCGACAGGCCCATCCCGTTCGGGGCGGTGTAGCTTGCGCGCGCCTGGTGGCGCCACTTCGGGTTCGGCGTGCCGCAGACGTTGCCGTACAGCCCGGTGCAGTCGAAGCTGCCCGAGACGCCCGTGTCGGTCACGATACGGTCGAGGTACGTGCCGACGAAGCTCAGGCCGACGTTGCCGGCTTCACCAAGCGGAACGGTGTAGCTGGCGTTGACGTCCAGACCACGGGTCGACAGGCCACCGATGTTCCGGGTCACGTCGACAACAAAGCCCTGGTTCGACCGCCACAGCGAGCCGGTCGCGTCACGGTTGATAAGGCCGCAGTAGAACGGATCAGCCGTATCGGTGCACACCTGAAGGATGGTGTCCTGACCGATGCCCTGAATCGCGCCATCAAGCTTGATGTTGAACCAGTCAACCGAGACCGCGAGGCCGCGGATGAAGCGCGGCTGCAGAACCACACCAACCGTGTAGGTGTCGGCAATTTCCGGGTTCAGCGTCGTCGAACCACCGATCAGACCGTTATACTGTTCGGACGGGTTCGGGGCGACCGTCTGACCAAGTGTCAGGCCCTGAGCAAGACAGCCGACGTCGGCAGCCGTGATCTCGAAACCGGCGCACGGATCGCTCGAGCCGTTCAGCGCGACGCGGTTCGGTGCGAACAGATCCTGGACGGTCGGCGCACGGACGGCGCGGTTGTACCCGCCGCGGAAGCGGATGTCGCGGATCGGAGCGAATTCGCCCTCGATCTTGTACGTATCCGTGCTGAACGATGCGCCTGCCGAGTTGCCGTAGGACGAGTAACGATAGCCGCCCGTGATCGTCAGATCATGGAAGAAGCTGTCGCGCACCACCGGCAGACGGACTTCGGTGAAGACTTCCTTCACGTCGAAGCTGCCGGCGACCGGGAGCGTCGCTGCGCCCTGACCTGCAAGATCGCCAGTCTGGAACGACACGTCCGAGAAGAAGTCTAGCTTCTCCTTGCGGTATTCGCCGCCGAGCACGACGCCCAGGCCCTCGTCAGCCCACGGAGACTTGACGCCATATTCGCCAAGGCTGCCGGCGATCGACGCGTTCGCCACCTGCTGGCTGTTGATACCGCGCTGGAAGCCCGGCACCTGCAGATAGTTGAGCGCCTCGGCCGAAACGCCACCGCCGAAGATGTTGTACGGGACGCAGTTGGGATCGGTGCCGTCGAGCACCGAGCGGCAGACCGCCTGGCCGTTGGCCGGGTTGCTGACGACGTCGAGCGCACGGGTCAGACGCGAGACCGAGAAGTCGTTGAAATAGGTCTCGGCGAAGTTGGTGCGGCCGTACTGGTAGTAAGCGTCATAGTTCCACGCCGTACCCAGATCGCCGCGCACGCCGGCCACGAAACGGTAGCTGGTGTGCTGCAGGTCGTCACGACGCGGACCACCTTCGACGTTGCGGCGCAGCGGCTGCAGGAAGCCACGGTTGTACGTCGTGCCGGTCAGCGGATCGATGAAGTTGAACGCCGGGAGACCGGTGTCGCCGGCGACAGCCGACGGCGCGTTGAGCGGTGGCGGGACGAAGTTGCCGTCCGGATCGGTGTTCAGCGTCAGCAGGTTACCCGGCGCACAGACTATCGCACGCTGCTGCGCAGACAGGAGCGGGTTGTTGCAATTGATGTTGTACGTGTTGCCGAAATTACCCGACGGCGCGATCTGAGCCACCGTGCGATCGTCCATGAACATGAACTCGGCGTACGGCTTGATCGAATCCGAAATTTCGTAATTCGCGAAGAAGCCCGCGGTATAACGCTCGTCCGGACGCTGGTAGTAGTTGGTCGGCGCGAAGTTGTACGGCGTCGAACCCGGGATGAAGGTGTTGCCCGGCCCAAGCTGAAGCGTCTGGGTGTTGGTGAAGAACGTGCCGTTCGCCGAGGTGGCCGAACCACCGCAGTCATACAGACGACCGCCGCTCTGTGCCGCGGCAGCAGTACGACCGCTGAGGGCGCAAGCCGAATAATCGCGACGATCCTGGGTCACCGCGTCGATCTTGCGATAGCCGGCATAGGCGGTGATATGGCCGCGGCCGTCATCGAAGCTGGTGCCGAACGCCGCCGTCACGTCGATCGTGCCGCCGTCAGCGACCTGACCGTCCGGCGCACCGAATCCGCGCGCATTGAGAGCATCACGGACGTTCGGATTGCGATTGTTGTGATTGTAGAACGAATACTGGCCGTCGAGGCGGAAGCCTTCGAAATCGGTGTCCATCACGAAGTTCACGACGCCGGTGACCGCGTCCGCACCGTACACCGACGAGGCGCCGCCCGTCAGCACGTCGACGCGCTTGATGATCGCACCCGGGATCGTGTTGATGTCGGCAGCCGAAGAGGTCGGATCGCCCGGCATCAGGCGGCGGCCGTTGACGAGAACGAGGTTACGCTCAGAGCCGAGGCCGCGCAGGTTGATCGTCGCGGTGCCGGTCGAGCCGTTCGAATAGCCCGAGTTCTGGCCGGCGAACACCTGCGGCAGCGAGTTGACGAGATCCTCGACGCGGGTCGTACCGGTCTGGCGGATTTCCGCCGGGCTCAGCACCGTGATCGGGCTGGCGCTCTCGAGGTTCGGCGAACGCAGACGCGAACCGGTGACGACGATGTCGCTGGAACCACCCGAGGTGGCGGGCTCGCCATCCGACGACGACTGGTTCAGCTGGCCTTCGATCGGGCCGGTGCCAGCCTGTTCTGCAGTGGACTGAACGTCGGATTGCGCCAGTGCCGGGGTCGCGAGGATTGCGACACCGAACACGACCGGCGCAACACCGCGCAGCAATGCGCTCTTGGTCTTGCTAACCACGTTTCGATTCCTTCCCTCTTGTTCCTGCCCGGGGCCTCCCTCAGCCCAGATTACGGACAGAATAGGCTTTGCTTGCAACGCAGACCTGTCATTGTAAACGTGTGTCAGGGCGGGATGAGGCACAATCACTGTCGCATGTAGCACAATTGCAACAGCACCTATTTACGGGCAAGGAACGGGCGATGGCGGGGCGCTTCACGATCGGATTGTTGCTGGTTTCGCTGCTGGGCTCCGGCCCGGCCTCTGCACAGGGGGACAAGCGAAAAAGTCCTCCCGGAGCCGTGGCAAAGCTTGCGGCATGCCGCCAGATCACGGAGGATACTGCCCGGCTCGCCTGCTTCGACCGCGAAGTCGCCGCCTTCGACGTCGCGTTGCGTGATCGAAAGGTCGCGGTCGTCGATCAGGAGGAGGTGCGCAAGACGAGGCGCACATTGTTCGGCATTGCCCTGCCGCGGATCAAGCTGTTCGACGATGCCGACGACGGCGAGCCGGAGATCAAGCAGGTCACCGCGGTCATCAAGTCCACCAGCCAGGGCGAAGGCGGGCGGATCATCTTCACGCTGGACGATGGCGCGGTGTGGGCACAGACCGATGATTACCCGGTCTATTACGCGGTAAAGCCGGGCCAGAAGGTGACGATCAAGCGCGGCGCGCTCAGCAGCTATTTCGCCGATTTCGAGAAGACCGTCACCGTTCGCGCCAAACGGCTGCGTTGATGCACCCAGCCGAGCGCGAAGCAGACAGTCTCGCGGCGCGCGGTGATCTCGCCGGGGCAGCGCCCTTGCTGGAACAGGCGGTGGCGGCGCAGCCGGAACGGGCGGAAACCTGGTTGAAGCTGGGCTCCGTGCGCCGCGCGCTCGGCAATGCCGGCGGGGCCATGGCCGCCATCTCCGAAGCGCTGCGGCTCGACCCGCTGAACTTCATGGGGCTGATGAGCCGCGCCCGGCTGAAGGAGGCGGCGGGCGATGCGGTGGAGGCCGCGCGCGATTACCTTCGCGCGCTCGCCCAGCTTCCGCCCGGCCAGCCTGTCCCGCCGCAACTGCGTGCGATGGTGGCCCATGCGCAGCGGCAGGGCGAGGCGTTCCGCGATCAGGTCGCGGCACGGTGGGACGCGGTGGCACAGGCTGTACCGGACCTCGATCCGGACATGCGCAAGCACGCGCAACGCTTCACCAGCAACGCGCTGCACCGTACGCGCGTCTACCATTCCGAACCGACGCACTACCATTATCCCGGGCTGATCGAGCGCGAATTCCACGATCGCAGCGCCTTCCCCTGGCTGGCGCAGCTCGAGGCGCAGACTGACGCGATCCGCGCCGAATATCTCGCCATGCAGCAGCGCGGCGCCGGCGTCGGCCAGCCCTATGTCCAGTACGAGGCAGGCCTGCCGGTGCGGCAATGGGCGGCGCTCAACCACTCGCTGGACTGGACAGCATTCCACCTGATGCAGAATGGCGGGACGATCGCAGTCAACGCCGATGCCTGCCCAGCCACCATGACCGCCCTCGCCCCGATCGATCAGCCGCAGGTCAAGGGCCGATCGCCCAACGCGATGTTTTCGCTGCTGAAACCGCGCACCCGCATCCCGCCGCACACTGGGGTCGCCAACACCCGGCTCGTCTGCCACCTGCCGCTGATCGTGCCGGATGGATGCTGGTTCCGCGTCGGCGCGGAAACGCGGCAATGGCGTGAGGGCGAGGCGTTCGTGTTCGACGACACGATCGAGCACGAAGCGGCGAACGACAGCGATTCGCCGCGTGTCGTCCTGATCTTCGACGTGTGGCACCCCGGCCTCGCGCCGCCCGAGCGCGAGGTTGTCGCCCGGCTGATGGAGGCCGGCGGCCTCGACGAGGGAACGCCGCTCTAGGCGCCTATTGCGGCATCGGCCCAGCGATCAGCAGCGGATCGATCCGCGCGTCGCGCCACTTCATCGCCCAATGGAGGTGCGGCCCGGAGGCACGCCCCGTCGCACCGATCGCGCCCACCACATCGCCCTGCCGCACCGGCGCGCCCGGCGGCACGTCGATCCGCGATAAGTGCAGGAAGGCACTGTTCAGCCCCATGCCATGATCGATGATCAGCAGATTGCCCTCGAGGGTGAAGGGCGACGCGGCGGCGAGCACTACCACCCCGTCCGCCGGCGCCTTGACCGGCGTGCCGGCCGGCCGCGCGACGTCGACGCCGGAATGATAGCTTCCCGGCTCGCCGCGATAGATACGCTGCGCCCCGAACAGGCCTGAGATGCGCCCGGTCACCGGCCAGCTGAAACGCTGACGCCATCCATCGACATCCGATGATCGCGCGCGCGCCGCGGCGATCTGCGCCAGTTCGTCCGGGCGGCGGCGCTGGAAATCGGCGCTCGGCACCGGATATTTCGCCACCCGGTCGAGCCGCTCGATCCGCCAGGCGCGTGGCGCCACGGAAATGCTGCGGGTGACGGTGCGGCCGTCGCGCAGCACCGCTTCCAGGGTAGAAGTCGGCCCCGCATCACGGTCGAACGCAACGATGAACCGGCCGTCCGCCGCCACGGGCACCGGCTCGCCATCCTTGCGCAATTGCGTGGTCCCGGCGGGCGCCGTGCCGAGCAGCAGCCCGCCCTGGCTGGCGGCGCCGTCGATCCCGATTACTGCCGGCGGCAGGGGAGCCGCAGGCGCGGGCGCGGCAATCGGCAGAGCGCGAGGTGGCGGCGATGGCGAAGCAGGCGCCATCGTCGGCGGCGCCACACAGCCTGCGACCATCAACAGGAGCGCGCGCGCCGCCAGCGCACGCACCGTCATTTCGGCGCCATCGCCTCCGATGCCAGCGCGGCGCTGGCGAAGGCACGCTGGGTCGCCACGTCCCAATAGCGCAGATCCTCGATCGGGATCCGCGCGCCGCTGATCGCGCAGGTCACATGGTCGCCCGGCGTCAGCACGCGAAAGCCATTGGCCATGTAATGAAGCCGCGCGGGGCGATCGGTATTCGACATCAGCATTCGTTCGTCTCTCACTCTGGCCGACTATAACAACGTCGGCTGATCGGCTTTCGTGCCCGAATAGGCCCGCCCCCGCGCGCCCTCAACCTTCGCATCGACCGTCCCGTCGGCGAAGTTGAGCGTCACCGCCCCTGCCGCGCGCGCCGCCGCCGCGCTGGTCAGCGTGCCCCCGCCGCGCGCCGTGACACGGGCATAGCCGCGCGCGAGCGGCGCATCGGGATCGACCGATGCCAGCAGCCGGCCGAGATCCTCCAGCCGCTGCCGTGCACCATCGATGCGGCGCGCGAGCAACGCGGGGCGAAGCACCGCCGCGGTACGATCCAGTTCGCCGCGGGCACGCACCACCCGCCGCTCCAGCCCGCGATCGAGCCGCCCGCCAAGATCGTCGAGCCGCTGGCGCTGTGGCCCCAGCAGCCGGTCGCGCGACGGCAAATGCCGCGCCAGCGCCGCCAGCCGCTCCCCGCCCCGCTCGACATAACGCCGTGCGCAACGCTCCATCCGCTGCCCCTGCGCCGCCACCGCCAGCCGGATGTCGGCAAGTACCGGCACGGCAAGCTCGGCCGCCGCGGTCGGCGTCGGCGCGCGCAGATCGGCGGCATAATCGCACAGCGTGGTATCGGTCTCGTGCCCCACCGCCGAGATGATCGGGATCGAGCAAGCGGCGACGGCGCGCACCACGGCTTCCTCGTTGAACGCCCACAGATCCTCGATCGAACCGCCGCCACGCGCGACGATGACTAGATCGGGCCGCAGGTCCTCGGGCAGCGCATCGAATCCGCGCACCGCCGCCGCGACTTCCGCAGCCGCGCCCTCGCCCTGCACCTTCACCGGCCAGACCAAAAGATGGCTCGGGCAGCGATCCTCCAGCCGGTGAATGATGTCGCGGATCACCGCGCCGGTGGGTGAGGTGACGACGCCGATCCGCCGCGGCAGAAACGGCAGCGGGCGGCGCGCCTTGGATTTGGCGAACAGCCCCTCGGCATCGAACCGCGCCTTGTTGCGCTCGAGGAGCGCCATCAGCGCGCCGGCGCCGGCCAGTTCCATCCGCTCGATGATGATCTGATACTTGGAGCGGCCCGGATAGGTCGTCAGCCGGCCCGTCGCGATCACCTCGATCCCGTCTTCCGGGCGGAACGCGAGGCTGGCCGCCTGCCCCTTCCAGATCACGCCGTCGATCACTGCGGCATCATCCTTCAGGCACAGATAGCAATGGCCGGACGCGACGCGCTTGTAGCCGGAAATCTCGCCGCGCAGGCGGACATGGCCGAACTCCCCCTCCACGAAGCGCTTCAGCTTGGCCGACAGCTCGCCGACCGACATCGCGGCTGCGTTGTCCCCCGGGACCGGGTCCGCTACGAGCCGCGCCGGAACATCGAAGAAGGGGTCGGGCATGAACGTCCTGCTGATCGGATCGGGCGGGCGCGAGCACGCTCTGGCATGGAAACTCGCGCAATCTGAGCGTCTAGATACGCTCTATGCCGCCCCCGGCAACCCCGGGATCGCGCAGCACGCGACCATCGCGGCACTGGATACGGCGGATCACCGCGCCGTCATCGATTTCGTGCGCCGGCACGGGATCGGCCTCGTGGTCGTCGGGCCGGAGGTGCCGCTGGTGGCGGGGCTTGCCGACAATATCCGCACCATCGGCGTGCCGGTATTCGGCCCGGGGCGGGAGGCCGCGCGGCTGGAAGGATCGAAGGGCTTCACCAAGGATCTGTGCGCCCGCGTCGGCATCCCGACGGCGCGCTATTTCCGCGTCACCTCGCGCGATGGCGCGATCGCCTGCCTCGATGATTTCGCCACGGGCGACGGCCTGCGCTGCGTGATCAAGGCCGATGGCCTCGCCGCCGGCAAGGGCGTCGTCGTGGCGATGAGCCGCGCCGAGGCGGAAGAGGCGATCCACGCGCTGTTCGCCGATGGCCCGGCCGAAGCGGTGATCGAGGAATTCCTCGAAGGCGAGGAAGCGAGCCTCTTCGTCCTGTCCGACGGCACCGTCACGGCGAGCTTCGGCAGCGCGCAGGATCACAAGCGCGTCGGTGACGGCGATACCGGGCCGAACACCGGCGGCATGGGCGCCTATTCGCCCGCCGCGGTGCTGACGCCCGAGCTTGAGGAGCAGGCGCTGGGCGAGATCGTCCGCCCCACGATCGACGCGCTTGCCGCCGCCGGCACGCCGTACGTCGGCGTGCTCTACGCCGGTCTGATGCTGACGGCGGGGGGCCCGAAGCTGATCGAATATAACGTCCGCTTCGGTGATCCGGAGTGCCAGGTGCTGATGGCGCGCTTTGAGGGCGACCTCCTCGAAACCCTGCTGGCGGTGGCCGAAGGGCGGCTTGCCGATCTGCCGGAGCCGGCCTTTACCGATAATGTCGCGCTGACCGTGGTGATGGCAGCCAACGGCTATCCCGGCACACCGGAGACGGGCGGCACAATCAACGGCATCGACGACGCGGAGGCGACCGGCGCGACCGTGTTCCAGGCCGGCACGCGCGAGGACAATGGCAAGCTCGTCGCCGCCGGCGGGCGCGTGCTCGCGGTGACGGCGACCGGCGCGAGCGTCGCCGAGGCACAGGCCGCCGCTTACGCCGCGGTCGACGCGATCGACTTCCCGACCGGCTTCTGCCGCCGCGACATCGGCTGGCGGGCGATCGGCTAGATGGCGCCCGGCAATCCCTCACGCCCGTTGCGGGAACCATGTGCCGTCCCTAAGGCTTGGCGCTCGGCGTAGCGGAGCGTTTCATGGAGCCTACCTCAACGGACGGCACGTTGGTCACGATCGTGCTGGCGATCATTGCCCTGCTGGGCGTGCTGACAGTGATCGCGATCATCGTCGGCGCGCGCAAGAAGCGGCTGCGCGCTGCCGCGGATCGCAGCGAACAGGAACGTCTGGCGCGCAATGCCAAGCGGCCGACGCGTCCCTCGTCGACACGCCCGGGCACGCCCGCCGCTGCGCCGGCACCGCTCGCCGGTGCGCCGGATCAGCCGGCACCGGTGGCGCCGCCACCCGTCACGCCGACCGCCGTCGGCACCGCCCCGGCGCAGGCCCCGGTCGCGCCGCCCCCGCCTCCGCTCACCGACCTTCCGGAAGTGACGCCGGCCGCGCCGGAACAGCCGGCCGAGCCGACGCCGCTCGCCGACGAGCCGATCGCTGCCGCTGCACCGCTTGACGCCTCGACCGGTTCTTCCAGTTGCGGCGGCTG
>CAYMIU010000031.1:0-21469 GCA_964390515.1 uncultured Stakelama sp. | reverse complement strand
GTCGAGCCCTGCCGGGCCGCCGCCGGGCGAGGCGCCGGTCACCACGATCAAGGGCCTCGGCCCCAAGGTCGCCGGGCGCCTCGCGGAACTCGGCATCAAGACGGTGGGGGATCTTGCCGCGCTGGATCAGCGCGCCGCCGAGGATCTCGACGCCCGCCTCGGGCCGTTCACCGGCCGCATGGGCCGCGATCGCTGGCTCGAACAGGCGCAGCTCCTCGCCAGCGGCGACATCAAGACGTTCGAGGAGCGGTTCGGGAAGCTCTGAGGGCTGATCCGGATCGATTGACGACCGCGCCGCCGCCGCGCAAGGCGCGGAATATGCGCTTCTTCTCGGACAATGCCGCCCCGGTCCACCCCGCCGTGCTCACCGCATTGGCAGAGGCGGATGTGCTCGACACGGCTTACGACGGCGATCGCTGGTCGAAAGCGCTCGATGAGCGGCTGTCCGAGCTGTTCGAGACGCCGGTCGAGGCTTTGTGGGTGCCCAGCGGCACGGCGGCCAACTGCCTGGCGCTCGCCGCGCTTTGCCCGCCGCATGGCGCGGTGCTCTGCCACCATGATGCGCATATCCAGAACGACGAATGCGGCGCGCCGGAATTCTACACCCATGGCGCGAAGCTGCTGCTCGCCGGGGGCGACGGCGCGAAGCTGACGCCCGAGACGCTTACCGCCCTGCTCGGCACGATCCGCAACGACGTGCATCAGGTGCAGCCGCACGCCATCTCGATCACCAACGCCACCGAATATGGCCTGGTCTATTCGGCGGGCGAGGTGGCGGCGATCGGCGCGCTGGCGGCGGAGCGGGGCTTGGCGCTGCACATGGACGGCGCGCGCTTCGCCAATGCCATCGTCCACGCCGGCTGCTCACCCGCGGACATGACGTGGCGGGCGGGCGTCACCGCGCTCAGCTTCGGTTTCGTCAAGAACGGCGGGATGAACGCCGAGGCGCTGGTGTTCTTCACGCCCGGGCTGGTCGAGGCGACGCGCTATCGCCGCAAGCGCGCCGGGCTGCTCTTCTCCAAGGGCCGCTATCTCGCGGCGCAGATCCTGGCGCTGCTCGAGGAAGACCGCTGGCTCGCCAACGCCCGCGCCGCCAACGAGGGCGCGGCGCTGATCGCCGCCGCAGCCGGCGCGCGGCTGGTGCATCCGGTCGAGGCGAACGAGGTATTCCTGCGCGTCACCCCGGACGAAGCGGCATCGCTGCGCGCCAAGGGCTTCGACTTCTACGACTGGGGCGCCGGCGAGGCGCGGCTCGTCATTTCGTGGAACCAACAGGCCGAGGATATCCGCCCCCTGGCCGAGGCGATCGCGGCGCTCGGCTAGGCGCTTCACCCGCCGCCCGATCCGCTCTACGCGGCGCCATGACCACCGCCCCGCCGCCGCAATCGACTCGCGCCCGCGTGCTGATCCCGTTCGGGATCGTCACGCTGATCTGGGGGTCGACCTGGCTGGTGATCCGCGATCAGCTTGGCGTGGTGCCGCCGTCCTGGTCGGTCAGCTACCGTTTCCTCGTCGCTGGCGCGGTGCTGCTCGCCTGGGCGCTGATCCGGCGCGAGCCCGGCCGGATCGACGCGCGCGGCTATGCCTTCGCCGCCGCGCTCGGCCTTGCGCAGTTCGTGCTGAACTTCAACTTCGTCTATCCCGCGGAGCAGTTCATCACCTCGGGCCTCGTCGCTGTCGTCTTCGCGCTGCTGCTGATCCCCAATTCCCTGTTCGGCCGCATCTTTCTTGGCCAGCGCATGGGGCGGCAGCTGGTGATCGGATCGGCCATCGCCATGGCCGGCGTCGCCTTGCTCTTCGTCCATGAGATACGCAGCGATCCGATGGGCCCGACGGCCTCGCTGGTCGGCATCGGGCTGACGTTATGCGCCATCCTCTCCGCCTCCAGCGCCAATGTGATGCAGGGGACTGAGGTGGCGCGCGCTTACCCGATGCTGCGCACCACCGCGATCGCCATGCTGCTGGGCGGCGCGTTCGACGCGGCCTGGGCGTGGATGACGGTCGGCCCGCCAGTGATGGAATGGCGGCTCGGCTATGTCGCGGGGATCCTGTACCTCGGCATCTTCGCCTCGGCGCTTGCCTTCCCGCTCTATTTCGGCGTGATCCGCATCATCGGACCGGCGAAATCGGCCTATTCCAGCGTCATCGTGCCGGTGATCGCCATGGCGCTGTCGACGATGTTCGAAGGCTATCGCTGGTCGCTGCTCGCCGCGGGCGGCGCGGCGCTCGCCGCCGCCGGGCTGGTGGTGGCGCTCACCGCACGCAGGCCCAACCGGTAATCGGGATAGAGCGGCGCCCAGCCCAGCACCCGCTTCGCCTTGCCGTTCGCGACGCGCCGGTTCTCGGCATAAAAGGCGCGCGCCGCGGGTGACAGGCTGTCCAGCGGCACGACCGGGGGCGCCGGCAGCCCGAGCAGCGCGGCGGCATAGTCGATCACGTCATCCTGGCTCGACGGAAAGTCGTCAGCGAGATTGTACGCCCCCGCCGGCGCAGTGAAGCCCGCCACCACGCCGCGCGCAATGTCTTCGACATGGACGCGGCTGAACACCTGGCCGGCAAGCCCGGTGCGATGCGCCTTGCCGGCCGCCACGCGATCGAGGGCGGAGCGGCCCGGGCCGTAGATCCCGGGCAGCCGGAAGACGCGCGCGCCGAGTGCCAGCCACGCCGCGTCGGCCGCATTGCGGGCGCTGCGCCGGCCAGTGACCGGCGCGCTTTCGTCCACCCAGGCGCCGCCGGCATCGCCATAGACGCCGGTGGAGGAGAGGTAGCCCAGCCACTTCCCCTCCAGCAGCGCGCCGTATCGCACCAGCACCGGATCGTCCGCGCCGTCGGGCGGCACGGACGAGAGCACATGGGTCGCGGCGGCGAGCCCGGCGCGCACCGCATCGCCATCGTCGAAACGGATCGTGCCGGCGCGGCCGTCGCGCGTCGTCGCGATCACCGGGCCGCCCGCAGCATCGGCGATCGCGCTCGCCGCATAGCCGAGACCGAAGACGAACAGCCGGCTCATTTCGCGAGCGTCGGCGTGACCATCGTGGCGCCCGGCACGTGATCCTTCTTCCACTGCATCGACATCCGAACGCGCGTCGCGCCCGAAGGATGATCGAAGAACAGAAATTCCTCGACCGGGCCGGGCTCGAGCTTGCGATATTCCGACAGGCGGATCGCCGCCGTAGCGAAGCCGTCCGGCGCGCGGGCGGCATCGAGGCCGAAGCGATCCGCCTCGCTCTCGCTCGAACGGATCACCGTGCTGATATACGGCGTCGCCAGCGCCGCCAGCACGCTCGCGATCGCCAGCAGGAGCGGTGCGCCGGCGGGGTCCGCCACATCGCGCACCCCCCAGCGCGGGTGGCGCGCGATCAGCCGCGGCGCGACTCGCGAAACGGCGAGGAACACCACCAGCACGCCGAGCCCGAACCACAGCAACAACCACCAGATGTGGTTCAGCACATAATGGCCCATCTCATGGCCCATCACCGCCGCCACTTCGTCCGGCGACGATCGCATCAGGAGATTGTCGTTCAGCGCGATGCGGATCGTAGGCCCGAGGCCAGCGACATTGGCGGAAATACGCTTCGACTGGCGCGACTCGTCCGCGACATAGATGTGCTGGGCGGGAATGCCGTTCGCCGTCGCCATCGCGACGATCCGGTCGCGCAGCGGCCCGGCCGGCAGCTCGCTATAGCGGTTGAACAGCGGCTCGATGAACACCGGGCCGAGCAGCAGCCCGATGGTGAGGAAACCGATGACGACGGCGGTGCCGATCGCCCACCACCCGCGGCGGAAGCGGCGGATGACCGCGTAGATCGCGGTGAACAGCAGCGCATTCACCACCAGCGACACGCCAAGCATCTTGAGCTGGTCGATAAGCCAGGCGCCGAACGTCTGGCTCATCAGGTCATATTGCGCCTCGCGCACGAAGCCAGTGTAGATCGTCCACGGCAGGAACAGGAGGAAGCTGACCAGCGTGAACAACACGCCGTAGAAGCCTGGGATCAGCCAGGTGCGCTTCACGCGCCGCTCGGCGAGATCGCGCATCCGCGCTGAAAGACCGCTCGCGAGCAGCGCGCCATAGACCAGCACGGCGGCCACCGCGTTCCACAGGATCAGCCAGTATCCGCCCTCGAAATAGGCGTCGGACTTCGCGCGCGCCGGCCCCTGCAGAAGATCGAGGTAGGCGCGGGTTGCCGCGTCGACATCGAAGCCCGGATTGGCCACTTGCGCCTGCGCGATCGCAGGCAACAGCGCCGCTGCCCCCAGCAGCGCTGCCCCCAACACCTTCCTCATCCCCTGTTCCCCCCGGTTACGGGGCCATTGGCCCCTTGAACAACGTGCCAAAATAATCGCCCTTGTTCCACACCGGGCGCGTCGGCGCGTCGGCGATGTCGCGGGCGATGCGATAGTTCACGTCGACGAAGCGGACGCCCTGTTCCCACTCGATCGGCTGGGACAGATCGTCGCTCGGCTTGTGGTAGTTGGTCGACATGAAATGTTCGACCGCGGCCTTGCCCGGTCCCTTCTGGCCCGGCCACAGGAACACCGAGGGCACGCCCTTCTGCACGAAGCGGAAATGGTCGGAGCGAACGAAGATCCCCTCGTCCGGCATCGGATCGGGCGACAGGGTAACCCCTACGCTTTCCACCGCGCGGCTGATGATCGGGCCGAGCGTCGAGCGATCGCCGCCGAACGCGACCATATCTTCGAACTTGTAGGTCAGGATCGGCATGTCGAGATTGACGTTGGCGATGATCGACGATGCCGGGACGGTCGGGTGGTTGGCGAAATAATCGCTGCCGATCAGCCCCTTTTCCTCCGCGGTGACGGCCAGGAACAGGACGCTACGCTTGGGCGCGCCGTCCTTCTGAAAACGCTTGGCCTCCTCGATCAGGCTGGCGATGCCGATCGCATTGTCGAGCGCGCCATTGTGGATCTTGTCCTCAGCCTTGCCGCTGTTGCCGACGTGATCGAGGTGCGCCGAGAGAACGACGACTTCCTTCGCCAGCGCCGGATCGCTGCCCGGCAGCATCCCGATCACGTTCGACGAACGCGCCGGCGTGAAGCTCGTCTTCACCGCGGCGGAGAGCGTCGCGGGCAGCGCCTCCGGCGTGATGCGCGCATCGGCCTTGTTCGCTTCCCTGGCGATCTTCGCCCAGCTCGTGCGCGCGCCGGCGAACAGCTTCTCCGCGCCGGTGAGGCTCAGCGTCGCAAGCGTCGGGATGCCGCCTTCCTCGACATGGCCGGTGCCGTCCGGATTGGCCCAGGTCATGCGGCTGTGGCTGTTGCCCTCCGCCAGCTTGGCGAACGGGCGCTGCTTCTCGCTGCGCGGGGTGTAGAGCGTGACCGTGCCGATGGCGCCGCGCTCGGCGGCGAAACGCGCCTTGGTCGTGGCGGAGCCGAGCCAGGCGCGCTCCTCACCCGTCATCTTCGACGGCGAACCGCTGACGAAGGCGACGATCTTCCCCTTCACGTCGACGCCGCGATAATCGTCGCGGCCATATTGCGGCGCGACGATGCCATAGCCGACGAACACCACCGGCGCCGACAGGTCCGTCGCCTTCGCGCGCGGGTTCGCCGAGGGGACGTAATCGGCGCCGTAGGCCAGCGGCAGCGTGGTGCCGCCGCGCGTGACGCTCAGCTTGCCCTCGCCGTCCGCCTTGAACGCCACCAGCGGCACTTCCTGCAGATAGCTACCCTTGTCGCCGGCCGGCTTCAGCCCCGCGGCGAAGAACTGCGAGGCGACATATTCCGCCGCAATGTCATATTCCGGGCTGCCCGCCTCGCGCCCCTTCATCGCGTCCGAGGCAAGGAACATCACATGCCCCTTGATCGCGGAGGCGCCGGGCGACAGCGGCGTTGCCTCCTGCGCGATCGCCGACACCGGCAGGGTGGTAAGGAGAAACGCAAGAACGACACGACGCATTGGTGGATTGATCCGAAAGAAACCGTCCGTCGCGGCCATCGGGTGCGGCACGCCGGTACGAACGGGAAGGTTGAGCGATTTCTTCGACCTAGCACCCGGTGGCGCAACCGCAAGCGCCCCGTCCCGCCGCGGCATGCCGCCTTCAGCTAATACGGATGGAACCCATGGCGGCCCCGGCTATATCTCCCCTCATGCTCGACGTTCTCAACGCACCCGCCGTCCCCGCCGTCCACCGGCGTCAGGATTATCGCCCGCCGGCCTGGCTGGTGCCGCAGCTGTCGCTCGATTTCGCGCTCGATCCCGCCGCCACCCGCGTGCGCGCCCGGCTGGAGGTCACGCGCAATCACGAGGGTGACGAGCCGCTGCGCCTCGACGGGGAGGAACTGACTCCGCTCTCTGTCAGCGTCGACGGGGTCGCGATCAACGATTGGCGGATGGAGGGCGACCAGCTCGTCATCCCGCTGTCCGGCAAGGATCATGTGATCGAGACCGAGGTGGAGATCGCGCCCGATCGCAACACCCAGCTGATGGGCCTTTATTCCTCCGGCGGCAATCTGTGCACGCAGTGCGAGGCGGAAGGCTTCCGCCGCATCACCTTCTTCCCCGATCGTCCCGACGTGCTCGCCACCTATCGCGTGCGCATGACGGCGGACAAGGCGCGTTACCCGGTGCTGCTCGCCAATGGCGATCCCGTCGCGTCGGGCGATAACGGCGACGGCACCCACTGGGCCGAATGGCACGATCCCTTCCCCAAGCCGTCGTACCTGTTCGCGCTGGTCGCCGGCGATCTGGCCTGCAACCGCGGCACCTTCACCACCCGCTCGGGCCGCGAGGTGGAGCTTGGCATCTGGGTACGCGAGGCGGATCTGCCCAAGACCGATCACGCGCTCCACGCGCTGAAGACGTCGATGGCTTGGGACGAGCGCGTCTATGGCCGCGAATATGATCTCGACGTGTTCAACATCGTCGCGGTCGACGATTTCAATTTCGGCGCGATGGAGAACAAGGGGCTGAACATCTTCAACAGCCGCTACATCCTCGCCGATCCCGATACCGCGACGGATTACGATTACGACGCCATCGCCTCGGTCGTCGCGCACGAATATTTCCACAACTGGTCGGGCAACCGCGTCACCTGCCGGGACTGGTTCCAGCTTTCGCTGAAGGAAGGCTTCACCGTCTTTCGCGATCAGGGCTTCTCGGCCGATCAGGGCTCGGCCGCGGTAAAGCGGATCGAGGACGTGCGCGGCCTTCGCGCCAGCCAGTTTCCGGAGGATGCAGGCCCGCTCGCCCATCCGGTGCGCCCGGAAAGCTATATCGAGATCTCGAACTTCTACACTTCGACGATCTACAACAAGGGCGCCGAGCTCATTCGCATGATGGCGACGATCCTCGGCCCGGTCGATTTCCGCGCGGCCTGCGATCTCTATTTCGAACGGTTCGACGGCACGGCGGCGACGTGCGAGGATTTCGTGCGCTGCATGGAGGATGCGGGCAACGTCGACCTTTCCCGCTTCCGGCTGTGGTACAGCCAGGCCGGCACGCCGCGCGTCTCGGTCAGCCTCGATCATGACGGTGGCCGCGCCACGCTTCGCCTCGCGCAGCACGTGCCGGCCACGCCCGGCCAGGTCGACAAGCAGCCGATGGTGCTGCCGCTCAAGATCCGCCTGTTCGGCGCCGAAACCGGCGCCCCGCTCGGCCCCGAACAGCTGGTCCTGTTCAGCCAGGTGAGCGAATCGATCGTGTTCGACGGCATTGCCGAGCGCCCCGTGCTGTCGATCAACCGCGGCTTCTCCGCGCCGGTAACGATCGAAAGCGATCGCACGGCCGATGATCTCGCCTTCCTCGCCCGGCACGACGATGATCCCTTCGCGCGCTACGAGGCGATGCAGCAGCTGATGCTCGACACGCTCGTCGCCGGCACGATCGAAGGGCGTGCGGATCATCAGGCCGTGATCGACGCGGTCGCCGACACGCTCGACAATCCCGCGCTGGACGCTGCGTTCATCGCCGAGGCAGTGCTGCTGCCGTCCGAGGCCTTCATCGGCGATCAGCTGAGCACGGTCGATCCGGAGGCGGTGTACCGGGCGCGCGCGGCGCTGCGCGCCGATCTCGGCCGCGCGCTCGCCGATCGCTGGCGCGAGGTGTACGAAGCGCACACCACCGAAAAGCCGTACGAATATACGCCCGCCGCCAAGGCGTCGCGCCGGCTGCGCAACGTCGCGCTTGGCTATATCGCGGCGTCCGGCGCGGCCGATGCGGCGGCGCTCGCCTTTCGACAGTTCGAACGGGCCGACAACATGACGGATCGGCAGGGCGCGCTCACCACGCTCGTCAACGGCGACAGCGACTTGCGCGAGGCGGCGCTCGACATCTTCTACAATCGCTATGCCGGCAATTCGCTGGTGCTGGACAAATGGTTCCAGACGCAGGCGCTCTCGACGCGGGACGATACGCCAGCCGCCGTCGCGGCGCTGGCGCAGCATCCCGACTTCACGCTTGCCAACCCGAACCGCGCACGCAGCCTGATCGGCGCCTTCGCGGTGAACCAGCGGGCGTTCAACCAGCCGGATGGTGCCGGCTATCGCTTCCTCGCCGATCAGCTGATCGCACTCGACCGGCTCAATCCGCAGACGGCGGCGAAGCTGCTGCCGCCGCTCGGCCGCTGGCGCCGGTTCGATCCGGCACGCGCCGCGCTGATGAAGGCCGAGCTGGAGCGGATCGTCGCAACGCCGGGCCTGTCCAAGGACGTGTTCGAACAGGCGTCCAAGAGCCTGGAGGGCTAACCGCCCTCGCACCCGCCCGCCCGGCAGCGTGCCGGGGCGGGCGGGCGCCGGTGGATCACGCGGTGCGGGTGCCCGTCACCGGGAAGCTGCCGAACGCGCCGGCACCCACGGTGCCGCTCACGCTGTCGCCGTCGATGGTGACCGACATGTCGAGCGTCATCGGCATCGGCACGGTCATCTGCTGCTTCCACGTCAGCGTGTTGCCGTTCACTTCGCCCGACACGTCGGACGAGCCCATCGCGCCCGAATTGGTGCCGGTGAAGGTATTGCCGTCGCTCTTCACCGTCAGCGTCGACTTCTGGTCGCCCAGCGGCGACTTCACGGTGACGTCGTAGGTTCCGTCGACTCCAGCCATCACTTTCTCTCCTCAGGTGCGCCCGCTGCGGACGCTGCACTCATCACCTCGACTGGCAGTCCCAGCGTGTCAAGCTGGGGCCGGACCGTCCGGGCGTCGCCGATCACCACCCAGACAAAGCGGTTCGGATCGATGACGCTACGGATCGCGCCCTCCAGTTCCTGGCGGGTCATCGCGCGATAACGCTGGGTGATCGTCGAATAATAATCGTCCGGCCGCTTGTAGAGGTCGTTGGCCTGCATCGCGCCCAGCACGTCGCCCGCCGTCTCGAACTCGCCGGCCAGCGATCGCGTCGCGCCGGTGATGGTGCGGTCGAACTCCGCCTGGGTCATGGGCTTGGGCCCAAGGAATGCGCTGATCTCCTGCCGCAGCGATGCGATTGCGGGGCCGGTCTTGTCGGCCTGCACCGGCGCCACGATCACATAGGGCGCGGCTTCGGCATTGCGATTGAAGGTGCCGAACGCGCCATAGGACCAATGTTTCGTCTCGCGCAGGTCCATATTGATCCGGCCGAGGAAGTCGCCGCCCAGCGCATCATTGGCGGTGATCACCGGCAGCAGGTCCTGCGTGCCGCGCAGGTTGGTGCGCAACGCGCCGGTGATGCGCGATTGCGGCGAATCCGGCCGGTCGACCAGCACGATGCGCGGCGCGGGCAGGCTGCGATCCTCGCGGAATACCTTCGTCCCCGCCGGGCCCTGCGCCGTCCAGCCGGTCAGCGCACGGTCGAGCGCGCTCTTCACCTCCGCCATCGGCCGATCGCTGACGACGAAGATCTTCACCTTGTCGGGCCGGAACCAGGCGCGGTGGAAGGCGATCAGGTCATCGCGGGTCAGCGACTGCACCGCCGCTGCGTCGCCGCTGCCGCGCGCCTTGGCATAGGGGCTGCCGGCGCCATAGAGGATCGGCGGCACGACGCGCTGGGCGATGCCGGCGGGATCCGTCAGCTCCTGCGCGATCTGCGCCAGCAGCTGCGTGCGCACGCGCGGCAGCTCGCTTTCCGGGAAGGCCGGAGCGCGAAGGATATCCGCCCACAGGTCAAGCGCCGGCGTCAGGTTCGCGCTCGGTACGCGGAAGCTGACGGTGGTGAGATCCGCCGATGAGCCGGTGTAGATATCGAGCCCCAGCCGCTCCTTCGCCTCGGCGAGCTGGATCGAGTTCAGCGACTTCGTGCCCTCGTCGATCATCGCCAGCGTCATCGCCTGCGTGCCGAGCTTGTCCGCCACGTCGGCGGCGGTGCCCGCGTCGAAGCTGGCCACCATCTGCGTCACCGGCACCGTCGCCCGGTTGGCGTAGATCAGCTCGATCCCGTTCGAGAGCTTCGCCCGCTCGACCGCGGGGAAGGCGAGCGCCCCCACCTCGGCAACGTCCGGCATCGGCCCGCGCGTACCCTTGGGCGCAGGATCCGCCGCCGGGGTGGCCGGCTTTTCAGCCGGCGCCTGCGCCTCGTCATATTTGTCGCGCTCGCCCGGCACCACGGTCAGCGAATAGGCAGGCTTCGTCAGCCAGCGCTGCGCCGCCGCCTTCACGCTTGCCGGCGTCTGTGCCGCCAGTGCCGCGAGCTGCTTCTTGTAGAAGCCCGGATCGTTCGAATAGAGCGCACCTTCCGCCAGCGACACGGCCTTGCCGCCGAACCCGCCGACCGATTCCAGCCCTGCAATGCGACGTGACACGGTGGACGTCAGCGTCCGCTGCACCTCGTCCGCCGTCGGCCCGGTGCGGATGAAGTCGGCGACCAGTTCATCGAGCCGCTTCGCCACCACTGCCGGGTCAACGTCGGGGCGCACCAGCGCCTGGATCGTGAAGGTGCCGACCTGCGCATAATCGGAATAGCCGGCGCTCACCTGCACCGCCGTCTTGTCGCCCTTCACCAGCGCATTGTCGAAGCGCGAGCTGGCAAGGCCGCCGAGCACCGATGCCGCCACTTCCAGCGCGGGCGCATCGCGATCGTTCAGCCCCGGCACCGGCCAGCTCTTCACGATCAGCGGCGCGGCGACGCGGTCCTTCATCACTTCCGATTTGGGCGCGGGCAGGGTCGGCACCGGCGCGGCGGGCGCGACGCTCTTCGGCCCCGGCTTGATCGCGCCGAAATACTTCTCGGTCAGCCGCTTCGCGGTCGCCACGTCGATGTCGCCCGCCAGCACCAATACGGCATTGTTCGGCCCGTAATGATCGCGGAACCAGTCCTTCACGTCCTGCAGGCTGGCACGGTCGAGGTCCGCCATCGAGCCGATCGTGCTGTGGCCATAAGGGTGGCCGTCAGGGAAGACGTTCTCGATCAGCTTGTAGCTGACGAGGCCATAAGGCTGGTTGTCGTTCTGCCGCTTCTCGTTCTGGACGACGCCGCGTTGCTCATCGAGCGCGGACTGCGAGACGGCCCCGGCCAGCCACCCCATGCGGTCGCTTTCCAGGAACAGCGCCCGCTCCAGCGCGGCGGTCGGTACCGTCTCGAAATAATTGGTGCGATCGAAATAGGTCGTGCCGTTGAGGTCGGTCGCGCCGACCTGCTTCAGCGGTTCGAAGAAGTCCCCCGGCGCATTCTCGCTGCCGTTGAACATCAGATGCTCGAACAGGTGCGCGAAGCCGGTCTTGCCCTCCGGCTCATGCTTCGAGCCGACGTCATACCAGACGGAGACCGCCACCACCGGCGCCTTGCGATCGGTGTGAACCACCACCCGAAGGCCGTTCTTCAGCGTGAACTGTTCGTAGGGAATGTCGATCGCCTTCACCAGATCGGCGACAGGCGCGGCCTTCTGCGCGGCAGGAGCGGCTGCGGTCGCCGCCTGGGGCGCGGCATAGGCAGGAGCAAGCGGGACGAGGGCGATCGCCGCGACGCTGGCGGCCAGTGAAATCGGCAGACGCAATGGGAGACTCCTCAAGGATCGGGCCAGCCTAATCGCGCTTCGCCGAACTGTTAAGGCCGCAACACTTCGTTACATGATTGACTGCCACGGCAACCATTGCCTAAGCAACGATCATGGCGTTCACCGACTCGACCTTCTCGCCGGAAACGTCGCCTGGCTATCTCGTCCGGCTGATCCACCAGATGAATGTCGCTGCGATCGATCGCACGCTCGCCGAGGATGGCCTCTCCGCGACGCAATGGACCACGCTCGTTTCGCTCCATTTTGGTCATGCCGACACCTGCGTCGGGCTCGCCCGCAAGCTTGGGCATGACAAGGGCGCGATGACCCGGCTGATCGATCAGATGGAGGCCCGCGGCTGGGTGGTGCGGCAGCGCGACGACGAGGATCGCCGCCTGATCCGCCTGACGTTGACGGACGCCGGTACGCAAAAGGCGACGGCCGCCAAGCGCAAGGTGATCGCCTGCTGGAACGGTATCCTCGCCGACTGGAGCGATGCCGAGGTCGCCGAGCTGATCGCCGTGCTGCAACGGCTGCGCCGCACGATGGAGGAAAAGATGGCGGAGGAGAGCGACCCATGCGCCGCCTGAGGGGCCTGTTCCCGCGTGTCACCGCGGCCACCGCTACGGCGGCGCTCCTCGCGCTGCTCGCCGGCTGCACCCCGCCGGACACCGCGCCGCAATTGAGCCAGCGCGCGCCGGCGGATCTCGGCCTCACCGGCGCGCCCATGCCGTCGATCGATCCCAGCTGGTGGACGGCGTTCGGCGATCCGCAGCTCGACCGCATCGTCGCCGATGCGCTGGCCGGCAGCCCGGATCTCGACGCCGCCCTCGCCCGCGTCCGCCAGGCACAGGCGGTGCTCGCGCGCCGCGACGCGGAAACGGGCCCGGACATCACGGGAGACGCGAACGCGCAGGTGTCGCGCCTTTCCGGTCGCTACACCATCCCCCCGCCCTATGGCGGCAGCGTGCGCTTCCTCGGCACCGCCCAGGCGAACCTGTCGTGGAACCTCGACCTGTTCGGCCGCCAGCGCGCGGCGATCGAGGGTGCGCGCGCGTCGCTTGCCGCCGCCAGCTATGACGTGGACGCCGCGCGGCTGATGCTCGCCGGCTCGATCGTCTCCACCTATGCCGAGGTCGCCCGCGCCGAGCGCATCGCTGGCATCGCCCGCCAGACCATCGCGACCCGCGAGCGCGCCGTCCGCCTCGTCAACACCCGCGTGCAGAACCGCCTCGCAAGCCAGCTCGACGTGCAGGCCGCCACCACGCTGCTCGCGCAGGCGCGCGTCGCGCTGACACGGGCGGAGGCCGCGCGGGTCATCGCGGTCGATGCACTCGCCGCACTTGCCGGCCGCGGATCGGATTACGCCGCCGGCATCGGCGCCACGCGCCTCGCGGAGCCGACCAGCCTTGCCCTCCCCGCCACCATCCCGGCGGATCTCCTCGCCCGGCGCGCGGACATCGCTGCCGCCGCCGCGCGGGTCGACGCCGCAGCCGCCGGCCGTCAGGTCGCGCGCCGCGCCTTTTACCCGAACGTGAACCTCATCGCGCTCGCCGGGCTCCAGGCGGTCGGCATCGGCAACCTCTTCAATGCCGATGCGGGAACCGCGGGGGCCGGCGGCGCCTTCCACCTGCCGATCTTCGATTCCGGTCGCCTGGAGGCGGATCTCGCCGGCGCCACCGCGCAGGTCGATCTCGCCATCGCCGACTATAACCGCACCGTCGTCGGCGCGGTGCGTGAGGCGGCCGACGCGCTTGCCGCGATCCGCGCCACCGCCGCGGAGGCCAGGGCCCAGGCCGAAGTCGTCCGCGGCTTCACCGAAACGAACCGGCTGAACGCCGTGCGCATCAACGCGGGACTCGAATCGCGCCTGACCGGCATCGATACCGACATCCGCCTGCTCGACGCGCAGCTTGCCTCCGCCACCCTCGCCGTCGACGCGCTCGCCGCCCGCGCGCGGCTCGCGCAGGCGCTGGGCGGCGGCTTCGATCCCTCCCGGAACCCTGCATCATGAGCGATACCGCCGTTCCTGCGCACCCGCCCGCCGGCCGCCCGGCGCTCCGCCGCCGGCTGCTGCTGGGGCTAGCGATCATCGTCGTCGCGGCGCTCGCCATCTGGGCCGTGTTCCACTTCCTCCTCGCTCCGCCGGTGGAGGAAACCGACGACGCTTATGTCGCCGGCGACGTGGTGGCGATCACCGCGCGCGATCCCGGCACGATCATCGCCATCCATGCCGACAACACCCAGGCGGTGAAGGCCGGCCAACCGCTGATCGACCTCGATCCGCTGACCGCCGACGTGAACCTCGCCGCCGCCGAGGCCGAGCTTGCCCGCGCCGTGCGGGGCACCCGCGCCGATTTCTCCCGCGTAGGCGAGGCCAATGCCGCCGTCGTCCAGGCCGAGGCGCAGCTCGCCGCGGCGCAGGGCGATTACACCCGCCGCCGCGGCGCCGCCGACGAAGGCGCCGTGTCGGGCGAGGAGCTGAGCCACGCCGCCGATCAGGTGAAGGTCGCGCGCGCCGCGCTGAACCTCGCGCGCAGCCGCCGCACCCAGGCGCAGAGCACCGTCGCCGGGACGGCGGTCGGCACCAACCCCGCCGTCCTTTCCGCCATCGCCAATTATCGCCGCGCCGCGATCGTGCGCAGCCACATGCACATCGTCGCCCCGATCGACGGCGTCGTCGCGCAGCGCAATGCGCAGGTCGGCCAGCAGATCGCCGCCGGCACGCCGCTGATGGCGGTCGTCCCGCTGCAGCGTCTGTGGGTGGATGCGAACTTCCGCGAAACGCAGCTGAAGGACCTTCGCATCGGCCAGCCGGCGACGGTGGTGGCGGACGCTTATGGCGACGATGTCGTCTATCACGGCCGCGTCGTCGGGCTGGCGGCAGGCAGCGGCAATGCCTTCGCCCTCCTCCCGCCGCAGAACGCCAGCGGCAACTGGATCAAGATCGTGCAGCGCGTGCCGGTGCGGATCATGCTGGATCCGAAGGACCTGAAGGCGAACCCGCTGCGCGTCGGCCTGTCGGTATTCGCCACCGTCGATACCGCGAATACCAGCGGCCCGCGCCTCGCCGCGCCCGCCGCCCAGCCCTATCAGGGCAATGTCGCCGAGGCCGATCCCGCGGTCGAAACGAAGATCGCCCAGATCATCGCGGCGAACCGCTGATCCGATGGCGCGCGCGCTGGCCCCCGCCTTCCCGCTGACCAGCTCCCCGGTGGAGGAAACCCCAGGTGGCTAGCACCGCCGCGCCAGCAGGGGCAGGGGCCCGCGCCGGCGGCCCGCCCGCGCAGCCGGTGCCGCTGTCCGGCGCGCGCCTCGGGCTGGTCGCCTTCGCGCTCGCGCTGGGCACGTTCATGATGGTGCTCGACACCACCATCGCCAACGTCTCCCTTCCCACCATCGCCGGCAACCTCGGCGTCAGTGCCGACAACTCGACCTGGATCGTCACTGCGTTCGCAGTCGCCAACGGCATTTCGGTGCCGCTCACCGGCTGGCTGATGCGGCGCTTCGGCGTGGTGCGCACCTTCTGCACCTCGCTCGCCCTCTTCACCGTCGCCTCGCTCCTGTGCGGCATCGCGTGGAGCCTGCCCTCGCTCATCATCTTCCGCGTGTTGCAGGGCGCCGTTTCCGGCCCGATGATGCCGGGCAGCCAGGCGCTGCTGATCTCGGTCTTCCCGCCGGAAAAGCGCGCTACCGCGCTCGGCATCTGGTCGATGACCACGCTGGTCGCGCCGATCATGGGGCCGATCCTGGGCGGCTATATCTCCGATAATTACCATTGGAGCTGGATCTTCCTGATCAACGTGCCCTTCGGCATCTTCACCATCGCGATCTGCTGGTCGAACCTGAAGAACCGGGAGACGCCGACCGCCAAGGTGCCGATCGACACGATCGGCCTCATCCTGCTGGTGCTGTGGGTCGGCTGCCTTCAGGTGATGCTCGATCTCGGCAAGAATGCCGACTGGTTCAACGATCCGACGATCGTGGTGCTGACGGTGATCGCCGGCGTCGGGTTCGTCGCCTGGCTGATCTGGGAACTGACGGACGCGCATCCGATCGTCGATCTGTCGCTGTTCACCAACCGCAACTTCGCGATCGGCAGCCTCGCTTTCTGCCTTGGCTATGCGGTGTTCTTCGCCAACATCCTGCTGCTGCCGCTCTGGCTGCAGACCCAGCTCGGCTACACCGCCACCTGGGCCGGCCTCGTCGCCGCGCCAAGCGGGATCGTCGCGGTGCTGCTTACGCCGCTCAGCGCGCGCCTTTCGGGCAAGATAGACGCGCGGATCCTCGCCAGCATCTCCTTCGTCGCCTTTGCGATCAGCTACTGGATGCGCTCGGGCTACACCACCTATGCCGGCTTCTGGGATTTCGTGATGCCGCTGCTGGTGCAGGGCGTCGCCATGTCCACCTTCTTCCTCGCGATGCTGACGATCTCGCTCGATCGCATCCCGCCGGAACGGATCCCCTCGGCAACCGGGCTCTCCAACTTCACCCGCATCGTCGCCGGCGCCTTCGCCGCCTCGATGATCACCACCGCCTGGGATCGGCGCGAGGCATTGCATCAGGCGCGCCTGTCGGAGGCGGTGGGCACTGGCGCGCCCTACCAGATGGCGAGCGAGGCGCTGATGAACCTCGGGCTGAACGCGACTCAGGCCGCCGCCGTCATCACGCGGCAAATGGTCGGGCAGGCGTATCTGCTCGCCTCCACCGACCTCTTCCGCCTTTCCGCATGGCTGAGCGGTGCGCTGTTGATCCTCGTCTGGTTCTGCCGCCGGCCAGCAGCGAACGGCGCCGCCCCGGTCGCCGCCGACTGAGCCTTGCGTCCTCCCCCGCGCCAATTCATAGCGCGTTCCAAGAATAAGACGGGAGAGGGCCATGGATCTTTCGCTCAGCGACGAGCAGGTGATGCTGCGTGACTCGCTCACGCGCTATCTGGCGCAAAGCTTCGCGTTCGATCCGCATCGTCCGCGCGATGCCGGGGCGTTGTGGCAGGCGCTTGGCCGTGATCTCGGCGTGCTCGGCGCGGCGCTGCCGGTCGAGGCGGGTGGCCTGGGCGGAGGCGCGGTCGAGACGATGGTGATCGCCGACGCGCTGGGCGAGGCGCTGGCGCCCGTCCCCTATATCGAGACGGCGGTGATCGCCGCCGGGCTGCTGAAACGCGCGGGCGGGGAGCGGGCCGAGGCGCTGTTACCGCAGCTGGCCGGGGGCAGCGTACGCGCCGTGCTGGCGGCGGGCGAAGCGGACAGCCGCCAGGCGCTGGAAGCGGTCACGACCACCGCGCAAAGGAACGGCAATGGCTGGACGATCGACGGTGAGAAAGTCGTGGTGGCCGGCGCGCCGGGGGCCGAGTGGCTGCTCGTCACGGCGCGGACATCCGGTGGCGCGCGCGACGTGCGCGGCGTCTCCCTGTTCCTCGTGCCTGCCGATGCCGCCGGCCTGTCGCGACACGATTATGCGCTGATCGACGGGCTGCCGGCGTCGGACCTTGCATTCACTGCCGTCACTCTGTCGGCGGACTCGCTGCTCGGTGAGGAAGGCAGTGCACTGCCGCTGTTGGAGCAAGCGCGCGATGAGGGGATCGCCGCCTTGTGCGCCGAGGCCGCCGGCCTGGCCCGCAAGATGCTCAGCGATACCGTCGCCTATACCAAGGAGCGCAAGCAGTTCGGCCAGCCGCTCGCCAGCTTCCAGGCGTTGCAGCATCGCATGGTCGACATGTTCATCGCCGCCGAACAGGCGACCTCCGCCGCGTATCTCGCCGCGCTTCATGTGGAAGGGCCTGCGGCGGAGCGGGCGCGGGCGGTGTCGGCAGCGAAGGCGACCGTGGCGGATGCGGTCCGCTTCGTCGGGCAGAATGCGGTTCAGCTGCACGGCGGCATGGGGATGACCGACGAGCTGGCGGTGGGCCATTATTTCCGCCGCGCCACCGCGATCGAGCAGCAGTTCGGCGCGGCCGACCATCATGCGAAACGCTATGCCGCGCTGATGCGGACTGAACTCGGCGTCTGACCGATCCCCCTTCCCGCTGGGAGCGGAAAGGGGGTTGGACGATTACAGTACGAAGCGGCTGAGATCGGTGTTGCGCGCAACACCGGCGAGGTGCTGCTCGACATAAGCCGCATCCACCGTGACCGAGCTGCCGGCGCGATCCTCGGCCTCGAAGCTCACTTCCTCCAGCAGCTTCTCCATCACCGTCTGCAGCCGGCGCGCACCGATATTCTCGATCTCGCCATTCACCTCGGCCGCGATCCGCGCGACGGCGCGAATGCCGTCCTCGGTGAACTCGACGGTCACGCCCTCGGTGCCGATCAGCGCCTTGTACTGCGCCGGCAGCGATGCCTTGGTATCGGACAGGATGGCGACGAAATCATCCTCGGTCAGGCCCTTCAGCTCGACGCGGATCGGCAGGCGGCCCTGAAGCTCGGGGAGAAGATCGCTCGGCTTCGCGACATGGAAGGCGCCGGACGCGATGAAGAGGATATGGTCCGTCTTCATCGGGCCGTATTTGGTCGAGACGGTCGTGCCCTCGATCAGCGGCAGCAGGTCGCGCTGAACGCCTTCGCGGCTCACCGAACCGCCGCGCACGTCGCTCACCGCGATCTTGTCGATCTCGTCGAGGAAGACGATCCCGTTCGCCTCGGCATCGGCCAGTGCGACGCGGCTCACTTCGTCCTGGTCGAGGCGCTTGTCGGCCTCTTCCTCGACCAGTTTTTCCCACGCCGCCGGCACCAGCAGCTTGCGCCGCTTGGTCTGCCCGCCGCCCAGCTTGCCGAACATTTCGCCAAGGTTGATCATGCCCATCTGGCCGCCGCCCGGCATTTCGAACGGCATCTGCGGCGCGACCTGAAGCTCAAGCTCGATCTCGGTCTGGTCGAGATGGCCGTCACGGAAGCGCTGGCGGAAGCTTTCGCGCGTGGCCTGGCTGGAATCCTTGCCCACCAAAGCATCGAGCAGCCGGTCCATCGCCGCTTCCTCGGCCTTGTCCTTCACCGCGTTGCGGCGGCGTTCCTTTTCCAGCCGCACCGCTTCCTCGACCAGGTCGCGCGCGATCTGCTCCACGTCGCGGCCGACGTAGCCGACCTCGGTGAACTTGGTCGCTTCCACCTTCACGAACGGCGCATCGGCCAGCTTCGCCAGACGGCGGCTGATCTCGGTCTTGCCGCAGCCGGTCGGGCCGATCATCAGGATGTTCTTGGGCGTCACCTCGTCGCGCAGATCGGGGCTGAGCTTCTGCCGGCGCCAGCGGTTGCGCAGCGCCACCGCCACGGCACGCTTCGCGTCCTTCTGTCCGATGATATGCGCGTCGAGCGCGGCGACGATTGCCTTGGGGGTAAGTGTGTCCTTCATCGCGCCCGCATATCGGGGCGCGGTGGCAGGGGATCAAGCCGGGCCGCGTGCCTTCACGCCTCCCGCACGATCCCCTTCAGCCGATAGAGCTGGTCCAGCGCCTCGCGTGGGCTCAGCGCATCGACGTCCAGTTCCTCCACCGCCGCGCGCAGCGGGTCGACCGTCTCCTCCGGCACGGTCGCCGCCGCCGCAGCGAACAGCGGCAGGTCGTCCAGCCCCGCGGCCAGCCCGCCGGTCTTGGCGCGTCCGGCCTCCAGCTTCGCCAGCACTGCCTTGGCCCGTGCCACCGTCGCCGGCGGCATTCCCGCCAGCCGCGCAACGGCAAGACCGTAGCTGCGATCCGCCGGCCCATCGGCCAGCTCGTGCAGCAGCACCAGTTCGCCCTTCCATTCGCGCGCCCGCACATGGTGCAGCGACAGCGCGTCGCAGCGCTCCGCCAGTCGCGTCAGCTCATGATAGTGCGTCGCGAACAGGCACCGGCAGCGATTGTCCTCATGGATCGCCTCCACCACCGCCCAGGCGATGGCCAGCCCGTCATAGGTCGACGTGCCGCGCCCCACCTCGTCGAGGATCACGAAGCTTTGCGGCGTCGCCTGCGCCAGGATCGCGGCCGTCTCCACCATCTCGACCATGAAGGTCGATCGCCCGCGCGCCAGATTGTCCGACGCCCCAACGCGGCTGAACAGGCGATCCACCAGCCCCAGCGTCGCACTGGTAGCAGGCACATAGCTGCCGGCCTGCGCCAGCACCGCGATCAGCGCGTTCTGGCGCAAGAACGTCGACTTGCCGCCCATGTTCGGCCCCGTCACGAGCCACAGCCGCGAGCTTTCGGACAGCGTGCAGTCATTGGCGACGAACCGCTCGCCCGCCTTCGCGACCGCCGCTTCCACCACCGGGTGCCGCCCGCCGATGATCTCGAAGCAAGGATGCTCCACCAAGCTCGGCCGCGCCCAGCCGCCCTCCGCCGCGCGCTCCGCCAGCCCGGCCGCGACGTCCAGCCGCGCCAGCGCATCCGCCGTCGCCGCGATCGGCTCGGCTCGGGCGAGCGCAGCGGCGATCAGATCCTCGAGATGCGCCGCCTCCGCCGCTACCGCGTGTGCGCCCGCCTGAGTCACCCGGCTCGCCACCTCGTGCAGCTCGGGCGCGTTGAAGCGCACCGCCCCCGCCATCGTCTGGCGATGCGTGAAGCCGCTGTCGGGCTTCATCAGCGCCTCGGCATTTTTCGCCGGTACCTCGACATGATAGCCCAGCACATTGTTGTGGCGGATCTTCAGGCCGTTGATCCCGGTCTCGGTGCGATAGCGCGCCTCCAGCGCCGCAATCGCCTTGCGCCCGCCCGATCCCGCATCGCGCAGATCGTCGAGCGCCGCGTCATAGCCCTCCGCGATGAAGCCGCCATTCGCCGCATCGATCGGCGGCGTCGGCACAAGCGCACGCTTGAAGAGGTCGATCAGCTCGCCATGCCCACGCAGCCGCGGCGTCAGCTGCGCCAGCAGATCGCCACCCGCCCCATCCACCAGCTGCGCCTCGATCGATTGCAGCGTTTCCGCCAGCAACCACGCGCCGTCGAGGCCATCGCGCAATTGCCCAAGGTCGCGCGGGCTGCCTCGCCCGGCCACTAGCCGACCGATCGCGCGGCCGATGTCGGGCAGCGCGCGCAACCGCTCGCGCAGGCGGGCGCGCATGTCGCCATCGTCGTGGAAGAGCGTCACCAGTGCCAGCCGCGCCTCGATCGCTGCCCGGTCCATCAGCGGCGCGCCGATATCGGCGGCGAGCAGCCGTGCGCCCGCCCCCGTCACCGTGCGATCCACCGCATCCAGCAGACTGCCCTTGCGTGCGCCGCCGGCGGTGCAGGTCAGCTCCAGGCTCTCGCGCGTTGCGGCATCGATCGCCATCGTCTCCGCGCTGCGGCGGATCACCGGCGCGCGCAGGAACGGCAGCGTGCCCTTCCCATTATGGTCGAGATACGCGATCAGCCCGCCCGCCGCAGCCAGCATCGCGCGATCGAACTGGCCGAAGCCGTCGAGCGTCGCGACGCCATGCAGCCGCTTCAGTCGTTCTTCGCCGCGCGCGCTGTCGAACTCACCGCGTGGCCGCCACACCGTCGCCGGCGCGTCGCTCCCCTCGGCGGCGACCACTTCCGCCGCCGCCAGCCGGGCGAGTTCCGCGCCAAGGGCCTGGGGCGAACAGGCGATCACCTCGA
>CAYMIU010000030.1:0-55467 GCA_964390515.1 uncultured Stakelama sp. | reverse complement strand
AGCTCAGTTCATTCGAACTCTCCTTTCTTCTTCGCGCCACAACGGCGCACGCCCTGAGCGGGTGACGATCCTCGCGTGAGGTGTGCCACGTGGCACACCTGTCGCCGCGCCAAGCGGCGCGAAGATCACTGCGCAGGGCGCCGCGGCCCTCCCCAGAAGGCCCGCCAGCGCGGGGGAACACCAAGGGCTGCCGCCCTTTCGTTCCCGAAGCAAAATCGACAGCCCCGTGTGGTCCGCCGAGCGCGGCACCCGGCGCCCTTGTGGGGCGCCGGCCGCGCTAGGGCGGCCTGCCCGCGCCAGGCCATCGATTTTGCTCCTCCCTCCCCATCCCGCTCCTCGCCGGAGAGGCAGACCCGGTTGCAGCGGCAACCGGCTGCGCCTCGAAAGAAGGAGAAAGGACAATGGCTTACACCCGATACACTGGCGACCCGTACTGGAAACGGGCGAAGTCCCCCGGCACCAGCGCCGACGGCACCCCCTACCGCAAGGGCGAGCGCGTGTTCTTCTATCCGCGCACCGGCGTCACCTACGCAGGCGGCAGCGCGCAGCGCGCCTCGGCCGAGTTCGACGAACTCGCGAGCCTCGAAGGCTGAACCCCCTCCCCAGCAAATCCATCCAGATCACGGAGCATCATCATGGCTATCATCCATCCCAAGCTCTCCCAGCTTCGCCTTTCCCCGCTCAACCAGCGCCGCGTGAAGCCGTCCGCCGTCGAGGCGATGGCCGACGACATCGAGGCGCATGGGCTGTTGCAGAACCTTGTCGCTTATGAGGACGAGGGCCTGTTGTGGGTCTTAGCCGGAGGGCGGCGCTACCGCGCGCTGAAAATCTTGGTGAAGCGCAAGCGCATCAAGAGCAGCGACACCTTCCCCGTCGAGTTGCGGACCAAGGAAGAAGCCATCGAATTGTCGCTGGCAGAGAACTTCCAGCGGGAGGACATGCACCCCGCCGACAGCATCCGCGCCTTCGCCGCGCTCCGCGATACCGGCATGGACGCGGAAGAAATTGCAGCCCGGTTCGGTCAGGCGGTCAGCTTCGTCTACAAGATGCTCCGCTTGTCCGCGCTGGCCCCGGCGCTGCTCGACCTGATCGCCAAAGACCAGTTGAGCCTTGAGGCGGCGCGCGCGCTCACCCTCACTGACGACCACGACAGCCAAGTGAAGGTCTGCAAGGCAGCGAACGGCCATGCCCATACCATCCGGCGGATGCTCACCACCGAGAAGGTGGACACCACCAGCGGCGCGTTCCTGTTCATCGGGCGAGACGCCTATGAGGCCAAGGGCGGCACGATCACGATCGACCTGTTCAGCCAAGGGGCCGAAGGCTTCGCGGACGATCCCGAGCTTGTGCGGAAATTGGCGGAAGAGAAGCTGGACGCCGTCGCGGACGATTATCGCGCCATCGGGTGGCTCGAAGTCCGCGCGGCATTGGAACGGCCTTACGACCTCTACATGAAGGGCAGCATGTACCCGGCGACCCGCGAGCCGACCGAGGCCGAGGCGGAGCGGCTTGCTGCCATCGATGCCGAGATCCAGGCCATCACACAGGCCGAGGGCGAGGACAGCTCCCGTGTGGATCCGCTGTCGGACGAGCGGGACGCGATCACCGAAGGTTTGCGCGCCTTCAATCGCGAGCAGGCGGCCGTGGGCGGTGTTGCCCTCTGGGTCGCGCACGACGGATCACTCGGCAAGAGCTTCTACCGCGCCAAGGCCGAGCCGAAACCCAAGGCCAGCCATGACGGGCCTATGCCGCTCTATGGCAACAGCCTGATCGCCGACCTGACGCGCATCAAGACGCGGATCGTGCAGGAAGCGGTTGCGACCGATCCGGCACTGGCGCTCGACATCTTGCTCGACAGTCTCGCGGGCCAGTTGCTCCACGGTGCGCACAGCTACCAGATGGCGCTTGAGGTTCAGGCCAAGGCCGTGGCGACCGACGTACCCGACGAGTTGATGGCGACCAGCGACGTGCGTCCTGTCGAGGACATGATGGCCACCCGCTTCGCTGCCATTCCCGCCGAAGGCCGGTTCGAGGCGATCCGGGGCATGACGGCCGAGGACAAGGCAGCGTTGCTCGCCGGGCTTGTCGCGATGACCATGGACGGCACGGTGCTCGCAGGCGGCTCCCCCGGACAGCGCCACCAAATTTTCGAGCAGATCGCGCGCGCGAGCGGCGTGGACATCGCGTCGCGCTGGACCGCCCCCATCGGCCTGTTCGACAAGATGCGCCGTGCGGCGTTGATCGACCTGTTGCGCGAGGAAGTGGGCGCGCCGAGCGCCGAGAATTGCGCCACCATCAAGAAGAAGGTCGACCTTGCCGTGAACGTGTCCGAGCGGTTGCCGGCCCATTGGCTTCCTGCCCCGATGCGGATTGGTGCCTTCGACCGCGCCGAGCGCGAGCCGGAGAACTTCGACACCGACATGGACGAGGACGGCTGCGAACAGGAGGACATGACCGACGAGGAAATGGCCTGAACAGCAGGGCCGGGGGTTCGGTGTCGATCGGACCCCCTACCCGCTCCGATGCACGCTGAGCGGCCCCGTCGCCGGCGCGCCAGCCCTGATAGGCTGGCGCGCCCGCAGCCCTTTCAGGTCCGCGGGGCGCCGCCCGACACGAGGCCGGGCGGCGCCGTGGCGACGTTGTGTCGCGACAAGGATCAGGCCGCAGTGAGCTGCTGGAGAGGTGTGCCACGTGGCACACCCTGCATGGTGGCGACCGGCATTCTATCGAGGAGCGCCAGCAGATCTCCGAGCGCGCGCCTCCGATAGGCGTTGTACCAGCGGCGCCGGCGATGCTCGGCCGCGTCGTGGATCATGTGGCAGCGCTGACAAAGCGCGGCCAGGTTGCGCAGTCCGTTGTCGGTCGGATCATGGTTCAGGTGCGCGCAGGCGATATACACCCGGGTGAGCCGAACGATCGCGGCGATGTCCGCACCGGCAACCCGGATGCGGCGTCCCCGTCCGTCGCGCCACTGGCGGCGATCGGCATCCCACCAGCGCCCGTCACCAAGATGGAAGACGCGAGCCCCGTGCGGGCGCCGGCAATGCTCGCACCGACCCCCGGCCCGGCCGAACCGGATCATCTTCGACAGCTCCGGCCAGTCGATCGGGTAGAGCCAACGATGTTCCGGCATGATCGGCATGGCCGGATTCTGAATCATCGGCCCCGAGAACGAAAGCAGAAAGTCGCGTATTCGCGAAGGTGGCTGCGCGATCGGCGCAGCCACACACGGCTCAGCCGTTCAGCGCATCCTTGACCGCCTTGGCGGGGACGAACGTCAGCTTCTTCGAGGCTGCGATCTGAATGGTCTCGCCGTTGGAAGGATTGCGCCCTTCGCGCGCCGGGCTGTCCTTGATCTTGAACTTGCCGAAGCCGGACAAGGACACCTCCTCGCCCTTCGCCGCGGCCGCGACGATCGCGGCCATCAGATCGTCCACGACCTTGCGGGCATCGGCCTTGCTCAGGTTGTGGTTCGCAACCAGCGTCTCGGCAAGTTCGGCATTGTTCATGGTGTTCTCCCAAATCAGGGCGCCTGAATAGCCGCGCGATCTCCGATTGGCGACCGGCTCCGTAATGACCGCCGGGGCGGACGCTGTTCCGATGGCGGCTTCGCCGCGGGGAACACCAAGGGCGCCGCCCTTTCGTTCCCGAACGACAATCTTGCCGCCCGTGTAATCCGCCGAGCACGGCACCCGGCCTGAGGGCCGGCCGCGCTAGGGCGGCTCGCCCGCGCCAGCTTTCCAAGATTCTCGCTCCCCCTCCCCATCCCGTCCTCGCCGGACAGGCAGGGCCGTGAGGCCGAGTGGCCTTGCGGCCCATGCCAACAAGGAAGGATCAAGCCATGGCGACCCACGACCAGATCGACACCATCCGCCGCCTCAACGACGCGGCCCGCCAGAACCCCGGCATCGCCAGCCTCGCCAACGTCACCATCGGGTTCCAGTCTCTCGACGAGCTGGACCGTCTCGCCGCGCTGGTCGCGATCACCCGCTTTTCACGGTTCGACGGCGACAACGATCCCTATGGCGAGCACGACTTCGGTGCGGTCTACAAGGTCGCGAGCGGAGCGTGGACTGAAGACCGGCCCGATGGGACCGGGGCCCTAGCCCGGACCGTGTTCTGGAAGATCGATTATTACGACCCGAGCCTCACCTACGGCAGCGAAGCGCCGTGGGACGAGCGGCTGACCAAACGCGTGCTCACCATTATGCTGGCCAGCGAATACTAACCATTCGAGGCCCGAACCGCGCCTCTGCGAATGCGGTTCGGGATACCCCACCCATCCGGGTTAGGCAGTGATTTGTTGAGGAATCGCGCCATTGAGCGTAGGATTAACAAGGAAAGGATACGCCATGGCCGAGATCGATCTTGAGATGCTTCGAGGCCGTATCCGCTCGATGTCCTTCGAGCGCGGCACGCCCGAGCAGGTCGCGCTGTGGCGTGAGGACGTCGCCGAGGCGCGCGCTAATCTCGTCATCGAGGACATGACGCCGACCGGCGACGAGGACGCGATGTTCGCGATGATGCTGGACGAGGGCGTGCCGCCGTCGCTCATGCCGTCCATCATCCTAGGCCTCTACAAGCCAGGAACCAGCCAGATCGCAGCCTGACCTTGGCAGACGATCCCTACACCTATCCCGGTACGGACACGCTTCGGAACCGGCTCGGGATAACGGACGACAAGACCCTTACCGAAGCCGAGCGAAGACTGACCCAGGCGCGCGGCGCGGAAGCCGCGCGCCTGACCTTTCCGACGACGGCGGAGGGTTATCGCGCCCTCCACCGCCATCTCTTCCAAGACCTCTACGAATGGGCGGGCCAGGACCGCAGCGTCAACATTGCCAAGGGCGGATCGAATTTCGCGCACGTTCCCTACATCGCACGCGAACTCGACAAGCGGTTTGCCGATATCGGCGCGGGCGACGCCCTGAAGGGCCTCGCCCGCGACGAGTTTTTCGACCGACTCGGCAACCACATCAACGAAATGAACGCCATCCACCCCTTTCGCGAGGGCAACGGGCGGACGATGCGCCACCACGCCGCGCAGATCGCGCGCGATGCCGGCCACCCAATTCGGATCGCCTCGATCGACAAAACCGCGTGGATGGATGCGTCCCGGCACGGCTTTCTCACCGGCGATCACCGACCCATGGCGGCGGTGTTCGCCGAGGCGGCGATCCGGCGCGACCTCGCGCCCGAGGCGCGCATCGGCCCCGCCGGGATCGCCTTGCTGCCCCAGCGCGCCCCACCCGAGGGGCAGCGTTACCGGGTGACGCTCGGCAAGGCGCGTGAGGAGCTGGAACGCTACCTCCCCGCTGCCCGCCAGCAGGCGGCCGACCGGCTGCGCAGTCTCGTCAAAGAGGGCGCGCCGTCCGCGACGATCGCCAACGCGCGCACCGAGCTGGCTTATGTCCGCCACGCCAAGGGGCCGATCTATCAATCGCACCTGCTCACCTATCTCGGCGTCCGTCAGGTCGATGCGGTCATCACGCCCCAGCAGACCCCGCTCGAACGCGTGCGTGAAATCGGCGCTGCGCTCGGCGTGCAGATCAACTCGCAGCAGCCAGCACAGCTTCAGCGCGCCATCCGATCGCTGGAGCGGCCGATCCTGCCGCCCGGTGCTTCCCCTGGTCAGGAACGGCTTGCCGAGCTGTTCCTGAAGAACACCGCCGAGAAGAACCACGCCGATCCGCGTCTCGCGCCCGCGCAGTCGATCGTCGACGCCGCGATGGAAAAGGCGCAGGAGCGCGGCGAAAGCGCGCGGATGGTCAACACCGTAGGCGAATCCACCCGCCAGCTCGTCGCCGATCGGATCAGGACCGGCACCGCGCTCGAGAGCGCACCCGGCCAGCTTTCCGCCCCGCCCACCCCGCAGCCTGAGCGCGGCAAGGACCGGAGCCGCTAGGGGACCGGCGAGCGCCTTAGCGCTCGTCGCGTCGGGTCGGGAACACCGGCCCGCGCACAGTCATCTTGGCAGGGTCATAGGGCTTCTGCAGGGCGACGATCTCGTCATAGGAGCCGCGCAGCCAGGTATCGACGTCCTCGGGCTCCAGGATCGTAATCATGGCCTTGGGATGGATCGGCGCGACGAGAGGGTTCGGGTCGCACGTCACCATGGTGAAGCCGTTCCCGCCCTCCGCGCGCTGCCAGAAGCCGGCTACCGCGAACACCGGCTGATCGGTCACGCCGAACCACATCTCCCCTTTGAGTGGAGGCTTGCCGTCGCCCAGGTCATGCTTGTCCGGGGTGAACTCACAGAACTCGGTGAGCGGGACCAGACACCGGTTTTCCGGCTTCTCGGCGAGCCTGCGCCATTGTGGAAGCCCGAGCTGGCGCACGTTGGTCATCGGCCATGCCGCTTTCCCGCCGAGCACGTCCCAGGTCATCACGTCCCAGGCCCGTTCCCCACCCTGTTCGCGAACGACATAGTTCCGGCTCTTGGGGCGCAGCTCGCGAGGGTCAAACCGGTTGTCGCGGGGCCGCTCGCTGAACAGCTTCGCGGCCGAGCCCCATAGGGTTTCGGGATCGTTCGACATGCGGGCACGATTGCACATGGATGCTGGGTATACCGATGGGATCGACGCCGCCTAGCGCGCGACCGGTATCTCCTCGATCCGCGTCGTCCACGCCGGACTCTTCTGCGATCGCTTGGTGTCGAACGATCGTGCTCCGCAGCCTTGCGCTGCCAGGACGACGGTGTTGCGCCCGAAGCGCGCGTTGAGCCCGTCCATGGCGGCGAGCAGCCCCGGCGCCTTGGGGTCGGGTGCCGCGAACAGGTCCGCTTGCCCCTCCCCTTCCGGGGTCAGGTCTTCCAGCAGAACGCCGCACTTCGTATACACCCCGCCGGGCTCAAACATCGCTTCCATCATCTTCCCCGCGATCCCGACGATGACGCGGGGATCGTTGGTCGGAGGCGACAGCCGCGCCGTTCGCGAGGCCGATGGCGGGTTCGGCCTGTACCGGGAGCCGTGTGCGAAGGCGATCAGGCGGCCGGCAGCCAGCCCCTGCGCACGGATCTTCTCGGCCGCGCGCGCCGCGCGCCGCGCCATTGCTTCGCACAGCTCGGGTAGCGCGGTGACGGGCTCACCGAACTGCCGCGTTACCGCGGTCGCCTTGAGCGGTTCGGGGGCTACTTTGAAATCCTCGCATTCGGTCCCGCCCAGCTCGCGCACCAGACGTTCCAGCACGACGGTGCCGACATCACGCGCGACCGCGGGCGGCAATGCCACCAGGTCCGCGGTCGTTTTCACGCCCAACGGTCGTAGCCGCGCTTCGAGCGCGCCTCCGATCCCCCATACCTCACCGACCGGCCAGTGCTCGAACAGACGCCGGCGCAGCTCCACGTCGTGAAGGTCGACGACGCCGCCCCAAATTTTTTCGGTCGCTTTCGCGAGCGCGTTCGCGACCTTCGACAGCGTCCGGGTCGGGCCGAGCCCAATCCTGGTCGGCAAGCCGACCGATCGAGCGATGTCGTCGCGGACCTGGCGGGCCGTCCTCACGTCGCCGAGCCCATTCGGCAGCACGGGCAGGCGGAAGAAGCTCTCGTCGATCGAGTAGATTTCCACCGTATCGGAGTGCTCGGCAATCACGGCGTTGAACCGCCGGTTCAGGTCGGAATACAACTCATAATTGCTAGACCGGAGCTGGATGCCGTGCCGCTTGATACGATCGCGGATCTTGAAGACCGGCTCACCCATCCGGACGTGGAGCGCCTTCGCTTCCTCGCTGCGGGCGACCGCGCACCCGTCGTTGTTGGACAGGACAATAACCGGCACACCCTGCAGGCTCGGATCGAACAGCCGCTCCGCGCTCACATAGAAGTTGGCGACGTCGACGATGGCCCACGACATCGCCTAGCGCCGGTAGTCGCGGACGCCGGTCCGCACGACGCCCCATATCTCGACCCCGTCTGCCGGGGTCGCCTCATAGCGTTGCTGGCTGTTGCGCGCTTCGAGAAACGCGGCGCCGCGCCGGTGGACGAGCTGGCGGCAGACGAACCCGCCATCGACGATGGCGATGACGATGTGGCCTTCTGCAGGACGCATGTCGCGATCGACCACCACCACGTCGTTATCGTGGATACCAGCCTCCAGCATGCTGCTGCCGCTGATCCGGAACACGAAACTCGCCGCACGATCGAGCCGAAGCAGCTCGATCAGGCTTATCGCGTCATCCTCCCAGTCTTGGGCGGGGCTTGGAAAGCCGGCTCCTGCTGCGCCAACGATGCGGAGAACGGTCCCCCTCGGTACGTCGGCGAGCGGGACCGGCTGCATGAGTGGCAGCATTATGATTCCCTTCGCGTCCTTGTAACGTGCGACGGAACGTAAAGGGAACAGGTTAGATCAACCGTTTAGCGCATCAGGCTTCAGCGTTGCTGTCTCGGGGGTGCCGGAGCGCTTCATGCGAACCGGTCTCCACGCTAGGGCCGAGGGCTTCGATGATCCTGCAGTCGGCCACGGTGTTGCGGCTACAGGAGTCGATCAGCGCGTCCAGTTCGCCCGCGAGAGCGGTCAGGTCGGCGATCTTCTGCGTGATGGCGTCCCGGTGCTGGTTGGCGATCACATCGACGGCCATGCAGGATTGTTCGCGACGATCGGCGAGCCCCATCAACTCGCGTACCTGATCGATCGAGAAGCCAAGATCGCGCGAGCGACGAATGAAAGTAAGCGTCCGGCCAACCACGAGTTGCGGGGTTGCCGCTGAGCGATGAAGGACGGTTCCTGAAGGGAGTTCTTTCTGGACTCCAGAAGGAGATCCTGTGTCCGACGGTGGCGGCGTGATTGTGCGGACGGAGCGGCGGCGGCGCTATTCTGATGCGGAGAAGGCCGCAATCGTCGCGGAGAGCTTGCGCCCCGATGTCACGGTCACGTCGGTCGCGCGCAGGCATGGCATCGCCAAGAGTTTGATCTACAACTGGCGTGCCAACCGGCGCGAAGCTCAAGCGATTGCAGGGGATGCGCTGGAGTTTGTCCCATGCGGCCAGTTCGTCGAGGCCACAGCGATCACTTCGGCTGCCGCGATCATCCCTGAGAGGCCAGAGACGTCGGTCGGTCCTTTGGTGGCCGATGTAGCGGCATCTCCGCCGCCCGAGCCGCCACGAGCAGGCACGATTGCCATCGAGCTTGGCAACGGTGCGCGGCTGACCGTCGACAGCTTCGTCAACGAGAAGGCGCTCGCCCGGGTTCTGCGTGCCCTGAAGGCGGTGTCATGCTGAGCCTGCCGCCGGGCACCAAGGTCTATCTCGCCAGCAAGCCGGTCGATATGCGCAAGGGCTTCGCGGGCCTGAGCGTGCTTGCCAGCGAAGTCTTCCGGCTCGATCCTTACAGCGGGCATGTTTTCCTGTTCCGCAGCAAGCGCGGCAACTACCTCAAGGCGCTGGTGTGGGACGGCACGGGTCTGTGTCTTTTCGCCAAACGGCTCGAGCGTCATCGCTTCGTCTGGCCACCGTTGGTCGATGGCGGTGTGGTGCTGACACCGGCGCAGTTTTCGCTGCTTCTGGAGGCGATGGACTGGCGGCGAACGGTGGCGCCAAAGCCGCCCAAACGACCTGTGCATATCTAGCGAATCGGGTGCCGTTTTCCTGCCTTCGGCTTGGTCAAGATCGCCCGTCATGTTATCCGCTGTTCGTGTCTGCCACCAACCTGGAACTGCCCTCCGATCCGGACGAACTTCGGGCCTTTGCCAAGGCGATGAAGGAGCGTCTGGCCACCTCGGAACAGGCGCTGGCGCAGGAGCGCAAAGCACATGATGCGACGCGCGACGAACTCGGTGCCGCGCGCAACGCGATCAAGCTGACGACGCTTCAGATCGAGAAGCTCAAAGCCCAGCTTGCCAAGCTTCGGCGGATGAAGTTCGGCCAGTCGTCCGAGCGCTTGACGCAGCTTGCCGACCAGCTCGAACTCACGCTTGAGGATGTCGAGGCCCAACAGGCTCATGCCGAGTGCGTCGTGCGCGGCCAGGTCGATCGGGACGAGGTCGAACCGGGCAAGCCCAGGCGCAAACCCAAGCGCGCGCCGCTGCCCGATCATCTGCCGCGCGATGTGCTCGTGCACCCGGCACCGGGCATGGATCGCTGCGCAGCGTGCGCTGGCGCGGTGAGCGTTCTGGGTGAAGATGTCACCGAAGTGCTGGAATATGTGCCTGCAAGCTTCCGCGTGGTGCGCCACGTCCGGCCCAAGGCCGCCTGCCAGTGCTGCGATACCATCGCCCAGGCACCTGCGCCCAGCCTGCCGATCCCGCGCGGCCGCGCCGGTCCTGGCCTCTTGGCGCACATCATCGTCGCCAAGTTTGCCGATCACCTGCCGCTATACCGTCAGTCGCAGATCTATGCGCGCGAGGGCGTCGAACTTCCCCGCTCGACGATGGCCGACTGGCTCGGTCAGGTCACCTGGCTGCTCGATCCGCTGGTCGAGCGGCTTTGCTCTCACGTCATGGCGAGCCAGAAGCTCCACGCCGACGAAACGCCGGTGCCGGTGCTGGCTCCCGGCACGGGCAAGACAGCGACCGGGCGATTATGGGTCTATCTGCGCGATAACCGCCGATGGAGCCCGGCAGACAGGCCCGCAGCCCTGTTCCGCTATAGTCCTGATCGCAAGGGCGAGCGGCCGCGCGAGCATCTTGCGGCCTTTGCGGGCTCTCTGCAGGCCGATGCCTATGCCGGGTTCAACGCGCTCTACGACCCAGGCCGGGAGCCGGGTCCCATCACCCCCGTCGCTTGCTGGGCGCATGCGAGGCGCAAGCTGCACGATGTGCTTGTTGCCGATCATCGATCCGCTGCGCGCAAGGGACTCGGCCTGATCGCGCAGCTCTACGAGGTCGAACGGTTGATCGAGGGTGAACCTCCCAAGGAGCGTCTGCGCCAGCGCTCAGCATCAAAGCTCATTGCCCTCGACTTCTTTGCGTGGGCGGACAGCGTTCTCGACCAGGCATCGGCGCGCTCACCGCTTGCCGAGGCGCTGCGCTATGCCGTCAAGCTGATGCCAGCGCTGCTCGCCTACACCCAGGACGGACGGCTCGAGATCGACAACAACCTTGCCGAGAACGCGCTGCGCGGCATCGCGGTCGGGCGCAAGAACTGGCTGTTCGCCGGCGCGGATTGCGGCGGCGAGCGGGCGGCCGCGATGTATTCGCTGCTCGAGACCGCCAAGCTCAACGGCGTGAACCCGCAGGTCTGGCTGACCGACGTCCTCGACCGCATCGGCAAAGGCCATCCCATCAACCGCCTCGACGAGCTCCTGCCATGGGCGTGGAAGGCGGCTCGTTCCAGTGACCCCGACGCTGCGTGAGGACCCATTGCGCCGATGGCAGCTATCTGCGATTTTCCGCCAGAAGCCGACATTCAGCAAGCGACCCCAAAGCGGCAATAACATCCGCTTCTGATTTGCCCACCTAGAGGGGAGGATAGCTCGCAATCCGATAGAATGCCCAAAGGCGACAGTCTTGCCTGCTAGCTCGGTCTAGCACGCCGCCAGGCCGGGGACAGGCCGCGCCCAAAAGGAGTGGAGAGGCAGATGGTGTCGGATCGGCAGAATATCGCAGCAGGCACGCAGCAACCCGAAAAGTTCGATGTGATCATCGTCGGCGCGGGCATTTCCGGGATCGGCAGCGCAACCCTGCTGCGCAAGCATTGCCCGGATCTGAGCTTTGCCATTCTCGAAGCGCTTGAGGGCCATGGCGGCACCTGGCTGATCCACAAATATCCCGGCACCCGGTCAGATAGCGACCTGTTCACCTTCGGCTACGGCTTCAAGCCGTGGACCGGGCAGCCGATCGCCTCGCGCGACCAGATCCTCGAATATCTGGGCGATGCGATTGCCGATGCGTCCCTTGGTCCCTTTATCCGATATGGCCACAGCGTAACTTCTGCCGACTGGTCCAGCGAAACGGCCAGCTGGCGGCTCACGGTTGAACGCAAGGGCGCCAACGATGTGGTGCAGATGGAGGCGAGCTTCCTGTGGATGTGCCAGGGCTACTACCGGCACGAGAAAGGCTACACGCCCCAATGGCCGGGCATGGACAGGTTCAAGGGCCAGATCATCCACCCCCAGCACTGGCCAGAGGATGTCGATCTGGCCGATAAGAACGTGACCGTGACCGGTTCGGGTGCGACTGCGGCAACCCTGATCCCGGCACTGGCCGACCGCTGCGCGCATGTGACCATGCTACAACGCACGCCGACCTATTTTGCCGCCGGTCGCAATGCTGACGCGCTGGCCGAGGAATTGCGCAGGCTGGATGTGGACCCTGCCTGGGTTCACGAGATCATGCGGCGCAAGGTGGTGCGCGACCGGGCCGATCTGCTCGACCGCGCGCAATCATCCCCTGATAAGCTCAAGGCGATGCTGATCGGAGGGGTTCAGGCGCTGCTCCCGAAAGGTTTTGATGTCGAACGGCATTTCACTCCGCCCTATCGCCCTTTGCAGCAGCGCGTGGCATTTGTGCCGGACGGCGATCTGTTCAAGGCTATTGCGGCGGGCAAAGCTTCGGTTGTGACAGATACGATCAGCACCTTCGACGAAACCGGGATCGTGCTGGACTCCGGCGAGCGCATCGATGCTGACGTGGTGATCACTGCCACCGGGTTCGAGATGGCGGTGATGGGCGATATCCCGTTCAGCATCGATGGTGCGTCGGTCAATTTCGCGCAGACCGTGACCTATCGCGGGATCATGTTCACCGGCATTCCCAACATGGCATGGATCTATGGCTATGGCCACTACAGCTGGACCTTGCGCGCCGATCTCGTTGCGGGCTTCGTGTGCCGGCTGCTCGATCACATGCACAAAAGCGGCGCAAGCAGCGTGATGCCGGTGCTCAGGCCCGAAGATCAGGGCATGGAACTGAAGCCGTGGGTCGATACCGATTACCTCAACCCCGGCTATATGCTGCGCAGCCTCGACCGGCTGCCCCGGCGCGGGGACACGCCTGAATGGCAGCACAGTCAGGACTATTTCTACGAGAGCGAGGCGATACCCGCGATCGATCTGACCGATCCGGTTTTTGCCTACAGCTACGGGTCAGAGCAGCGGGATGCTGTTGGCAAGAGACACCATGAAACGATGAGGAAGGCAGGATGATGAACATGAAAGGCGGCGTGGCCGTGGTTACCGGCGGGGCTTCGGGCCTTGGCAAGGCAATGGCCGAGGAGGCTGCGCGGCGCGGCATGAATGTGGTGATCGCCGACGTCGAAGCCGGAGCGATGGAGCAGGCCGTTGCTGACCTGCGCGCAGATGGAGCCGAGGCGATCGGCGTGCTGACCGATGTGACCAGCGCGGCTTCGGTTGAGGCACTGGCGGTTGCGACCGAACAGAACTTCGGCCCGGCCAACCTGCTCTTCAACAATGCCGGTGTCGCATCGGGCGGACCGATCTGGGAAAGCACGGAAAAGGACTGGAAGTGGCTGTTCGGCGTCAATGTCGATGGTGTCGCCAACGGGGTGCGCAGCTTTACCCCGCGCATGCTCGCGGCAGCCGCTGCCGATGTGGCCTATCAGGGCTGCATCGTCAACACCGCATCCATGGCCGGGCTGGTGACCGCGCCGGGCATGGGTATCTACAGCGTTTCCAAGCACGCGGTGCTGGCCTTGTCCGAATGTCTCTACCACGATCTAGATCTGATCGGACGGCAAGTTCGGGCAGCAGTGTTGTGCCCGTTTTATGTGAGCACCAACATCAGCCAGTGCTACCGCAATCGCCCCGCTGATCTCGTCAATGACAGCGGACCGACCCGATCGCAGCTGGCCACGCAGGCGGTCTCTGCCAAGGATCTCGCCAACGGCACGCTGACGCCCGAAGCAGTGGCTGCGATCACTTTCAAGGCGATCGAGGAAGACCGGTTCTACATCTATCCCAGCCCCGAACAGCTGCCGATCGTGAGGAGCCGTCTCGATCATCTGGGGAACGGCACCAATCCCGACATCCCTTACGACGACATTCCGATGTTCAAGGCGCGGCGGGACAGTCTGAAAGCTGCGCTGGCGGGGTGAGCGGGTCGCGCTCTTGCCGTGTGCGCCGCTTGTTGTAACCACATGGCCGTTGCTTCAACGATCTGGCGGCGCGGAGGGTGTGCTTGGCCGAACCGGGAAAACTGGATGAGGAGCTCGATGCCCTACTGCGCCGCCATGCGCGGCAGCGCGTGCTAGCGCGAGGCGAGGCGCTTTACGGGCGCGGCTCGCCGCCCGATGCGCTGTTCTGCGTCGAGCGCGGAATCATTCGCCTGAGTGTCACCAGCCCTGCCGGCCGTGAAGCCGTGCTGGGTCTGGTGACGCCGGGGCACTGGTTCGGCGAGGCATCGCTGTTCACCTGCGAACCGCGCGGTAATGATGCGGTGGCGGCCGTGGAATGCGCTATGCTGATGGTCCCCGCTGCCACCTTGCACGCCTTGATTGACAACCGCTCCGATTATCTACGGCAGTTCCTTGCCATGATGGGTCAGCGTTACAAGGCGGCGCTGAGCCGGATGGACGACACCGTGCTGCTGCCGTTGCCTGAGCGCCTCGCGCGCATCATTGTCCAGATTATCAATGCAGACGGCAAGGCGGGCGATGCGCCAGTGCTGCGCTTCTCGCAGGAGGAGGCCGCTCATATGCTTGGTGCTTCGCGGCAAAGCGTCAATCGGGTGCTGAAGGAGTGGGAGGCTGCCGGGATCGTGCGCTTGAGCTATCGCACGCTTACCCTGGCCGATCTAACGGCCATTCGGCGGCTTTGCCGGGCGTGAGCGGCACGGCGAGAGGTGACAGATCAAGAGCGGGTAAGCCAGCCGTTGCGGCCTGCGATGAATACGAGAAAGTCGCCATTCGCCTTGCCACCCACAATCGGTCATTCCGGTGCCGCCACCCGCATCCCGAAACTGGCCATTGCCGACAACGGTTTCGACCGGACGCTTACGAATGAAAGACAAGCGCCGCAGATGCTCGCCCTCGTAGGTCCGATAGTTGCCGGCCGACCGCGCTGGTGCCGGCAGCAAGCCGATCTGTTCGTAATATCGGATCGTCTCGACCTTGGTGCCCGTCGCCGAGGCCAGCTTTCCGATCGTCAGTTTCTCAGACATAGCGCTTGACCCTCTAGCGACTAGAGGGTGCATATAGGCTGCCAGATCGATTCTATCGAGGTGGCGAACATGGCCTGCACGAGCTGCGCGTCCGACAAGGCGGGCACCCTCAATGACCCGAAGTGGCGGCGCGCGCTGTGGATCGCGCTCGCCATCAATGGCGGTATGTTCGCGGTCGAGATCGTCGCCGGCATCACGGGCGGGTCGAAAGCGCTCCAAGCCGACGCGCTCGACTTCTTCGGTGATGCCGCCAACTACGCGATCAGCTTGGGCGTCGCCGGGATGGCGATAGCTTGGCGTGCGCGGGCAGCGATGCTGAAGGGAGCGACGCTTGCCGTGCTCGGGCTCTATGTTCTGCTCGCGGCGGGCTGGGGCGCCTTCCACGGCACTGTGCCTCACGCCGAGGTCATGGGTGTCGTCGGGGTCGCGGCGCTGGTCGCCAACGGACTTGTCGCGGTGATGCTCTACCGCTTTCGAACAGGCGACGCGAACATGCGCTCGGTGTGGATTTGCTCGCGCAACGACGCGATCGGTAACATCGCTGTCGTGATGGCGGCGGCGGGCGTGTTCGGGACCGGAACGGCATGGCCTGATCTGATCGTCGCCGGATTGATGGCAACACTGGGGCTTTGGGGTGGCTTCCAGATTATCGGCCAAGCCAGGACCGAGTTGAGGTCAATCGGAAAGAGGCACGACCGCTCGGCAACTATGTCGTTACATCCTAACCGGTAACTGGTACCCAATCTCACATGCGTCGGCTGCTCGCCTTTGTTCTTTGCCTGCTGCTCGCCTCGTCATTGGGGCTGGGCGCGGCCGTGCATGCCGCCGAGCCAATCACTTGTCTCGAAACGTCGGCTGAGTCTGCAGCATCAACCCTTGTTCACGTCGATGGTGATGGTGACCAAGTCCCTGCGGATTCCGAGAAGGGCTACCCGCACCATCATGGAGGGTGCCACGGGCACCATATCGGCGTGCCGATTACGGCCGACGTCGTTCCGAACGCTATTAGCCAGACTGCGAAAAGTATGTCTTGGGAGCAGGCGCATGGCGCGGGCCTCATAGGCGATCCAGCTCTCCGTCCACCACAGGCCTGACGAACCCTAGACCCCCGCGAAAAACGTCGCGGGATACCCGGTTGCGTCAGGAGTCCTTCAATCATGCATCGTTTATTCGCGGCTTTGCTGGCCGCGGCGTCGTGCGCCTCAGTGGCGCAGGCGCAACAGGCGCCGGTGGCAGCGTCCGCTGCGCCAGTATACACGCTCGACCAAGCTGTTTTGGCCGCGGGCGGCTCGGCACCCGCGTCGGAAGCGGCAACCGCGGCTATTGAGGCGGCTCGCCAAGGCCGCAGCGTCGCCGGTCTACGGCCTAATCCGGTTGTCCAGGGCCAAGTCGAGAACATCGTCGGCTCCGGCCCTTACAAGGGCTTACGCAGTGCCGAGACGACGGTCGGCGTTGCGATCCCAATTGAGCTTGGCGGCAAGCGGAGGGCACGCGTGGCGGTCGCCAGCGCGCAGGTGTCGCGGGCCGAGTTGCAGGCTGCGATCGTCGCGGCGGATATCCGGGTGCAGGTCACACAGCTCTATGTCGAAGCCGTCGCGTCCGAGCGCCGGCTGGTAACGGCACGTGATCAAGCCCGGATTGCAGCCGAGGTGCTGAGAGGAGCGGGAGTTCGGGTCCAGGCAGGGCGCGCATCGCCGCTTGAAGAACAACGGGCCGACGTCGCGCGTATCAATGCGGATGCCAATGTCGAGCGACTAATACGGCTCGCCGAAGCGGCACGAACGAACCTTGCACGACGTATCGGGCGGCCAATCGACGGCACGCTGGACGTTGGGCTTCTTGACCGATTTCCCCCATCAACCTTCGGGCCGATGGCTCCGGCGCAGACGGCGGGCACGCTGGCGCTGGCGGCGGCAGATGCCGATCTCGCCATCGCCGATGCCGGTATCAGGCTTGCTCGCGCGAACCGGGTGCCGGACATCAACGTCGGGCCGGCGCTGCGCCGATTGGAAGCGACGAACGACACTGCCGCAGTGTTTTCGATCTCCATTCCGATCCCGGTGTTCAACAATGGCCGCGCTGCCATTGCTCAGGCCACCGCGGAGCGGACACGGGCGGAAGCGGTGCGACGCGTGACCGCCCTCGATGTCGAACAAGCAATTACGGATGCACAAGCCGAGGCAGCGAACGCCGCGACCACGGCTCGCACCGCGGCGGGGCCGGCGCTGGCTGCGGCACAGGAAGCGGCCCGGATTGCCCGTATCGGCTACCGCGAGGGCAAGTTCGGCCAACTCGACCTGCTCGATGCCGAACGCACTCTCGCTGAAACGCGCATTGCCGCGATCGAAGCGCTCGCCAATTATCAGAATGCCCGTGCGCGGCTGGAGCGACTGACCGCCCCCGCGCCCACTTCCAATTCCGGGGGAACCGATCGATGAAGACCATCCTGACGGGCGGCGTTCTGCCGCTCGGCCTTGCCCTGTTACTTGCGGCCTGCGGTAGCAGCCCGGAAGGCGGCAACGCGGCTGAAGCTGAAACCGAAGTCGGCACCGAAGCCGGTGGCGGTGAGTCGGCTCATGCCGACGAGGGTGTCGTGACGCTCTCGCCTGACCAGATCGCCGCTGCCGGCGTCCAGATCGGACGCCCCATCACGGGTGGTGCCGGTACGATCGAACTGCCGGCAACGATTGAAGGCGATCCGCAAGGGACGCAGGTCGTCTCGGCCGCGATCGGCGGGCGGGTCGTGGCGTTGACCCGGAACCTTGGCCAGTCGGTCGGGCGCGGACAGACCATCGCGATCATCGAAAGCCGGGAAGCGGCTCAACTCAAGGGCGAGGTCGAGGCATCGCGCGCCCGGCTCGCACTCGCCAACTCGAACCTGTCGCGCGAGCAGCGGCTGTTCGCGCAACGCGTTTCACCCGAGCAGGATCTGATCGCCGCACGCACTGCGGCGATCGAAGCCAGCATCGCTTACCGGCAGGCACAAAGCCAGGTGTCTGCCGCAGGTGGCGGCGGGGGTGGACTCAATCGGCTCGGCATCGTCGCTCCCATTGGCGGCCAAGTCATCGCTCGCCCCGTCGTGCTCGGGCAAACCGTTGCAGCCGACACGGAACTCTACCGCATCGCGAACCTCGGACGGGTGTCGCTGGCCCTTAACCTGAAGCCAGAAGATGCCGGACGGGTTCGGCCCGGCAATGTGGTGATGGTGACGGCGCCTGGGCGGCAGACGAGTGCGCGCATCAGCTTCGTGTCACCAGCGCTCGATCCGGAGACACGGCAGGTGCCAGTTATCGCTACGCTCGACAACCGAGGCGGCCAATGGCGTGTAGGCGAGCCCGTCAGTGCCTCGGTCCAATTGAGCGGGAGTGGCGGAAGCTCGGCCATTCGCGTGCCGACGACAGCCGTCCAGACGGTTGAAGGCAAGTCGGTCGTGTTCGTCCGCACGCCCAAGGGTTTTCAGGCAACCCCGGTCACGCTCGGCGATGCTGCCGGCGACACCGTCATCGTCCGCTCCGGCCTCACCGGTCGGGAGCAGATCGCCACTACTGGCAGCTTCACGCTCAAGGCCGAACTCGGCAAGGGCGAAGCGGCGCACGAGGATTGATGTCATGATCGCTCGCATCGTCACATGGGCGGTCGAGAAGCGCTGGCTCGTCCTGCTCCTCACCGCCATCGCTGCCGTTATCGGTGGCTGGTCCCTCTACCGGCTCCCGATCGACGCGGTGCCGGACATCACGAACAATCAGGTTCAGATCAACGTCCGTGCGTCCGCACTCTCGCCCGAACTGGTCGAGAAGCAGGTGTCGTTTCCGATCGAAACGGCCCTTGCCGGCATTCCCGGCCTTGAAAACACCCGCTCGTTGAGCCGCAACGGCTTCGCCCAGATCACCGCAGTCTTCGACGAATCCACCGACATCTACTTTGCCCGCCAACAGGTCGGCGAACGGTTGCAAGGCGTTGCGGAGAGCCTGCCCGATGGCGTCAATCCGGAGATGGGTCCGATCGCAACCGGGCTTGGTGAGGTCCTGATGTGGACCGTGCGCCTCGATCATCGGAAAGATGACAAGCATCGACCTGGCGAACCCGGACAGCAGCCCGATGGCAGCTATATCACCCCTGAAGGCGAGCGGCTGACCAGCCAGGAGGACAAGGCAACCTATCTCCGCACAGCGCAGGACTGGATCGTAACGCCGCTGCTCAAGAACACGCCCGGCCTTGCCGGCGTCGACTCGATCGGCGGGTACTCCAAACAGTACCTCGTCGTCCCCGACGTGCAGAAGCTCGCCTCACTCAAGATTACGCTCACCGATCTCGGCACCGCTCTGGAGCGCAACAATACGAGCGTGGGCGGCGGCTTCGTCAATCGCAATGGCGAGGGTCTGGCGGTCCGCTCTGATGCGCTGGTGCGTAATGCCAACGAACTTGCGCGTACCGTTGTCGCAACCCGGGAGGGCGTGCCCATCACGCTCGATCAGGTTGCGAGCGTCCGCACAGGACAGGCGATCCGGATGGGCTCGGCGTCGGAGAACGGCACCGAAGTTGTTGTTGGCACTGCGGTCATGCGCATCGGCGAGAACAGCCGCAACGTCGCGACCGCGGTCGCTGATCGTTTGAAGGAGATCAATGCTTCGCTGCCGCCCGACGTGGTGGTGCAGCCGGTGCTCGACCGCACCGCGCTGGTCAATTCGACAATCAAGACGGTTGCAAAGAACCTGAGCGAAGGCGCGCTCCTCGTCGTGGTCGTGCTGTTCCTGCTGCTCGGCAACTTTCGCGCCGCGTTGATTGCCGCGGCTGTCATTCCGATCACGATGATGCTGACCGGCTTCGGGATGCTGCGCCTCGGCGTGTCGGCGAACCTCATGAGCCTCGGCGCGCTCGACTTTGGCCTGATCGTCGATGGTGCGGTCATCATCGTCGAGAACGCGCTCAGACGCCTTGCCGAGCAACAGCATCATGAAGGACGGCTGCTGACGGTAAAGGAGCGACTGGAATCGGTGGCGACTGCGGCGCGGGAAATGATCCGCCCTTCGGTCTACGGGCAGGCGATCATCATCCTTGTTTATGTGCCGCTGCTCACACTCACGGGCGTGGAAGGCAAGACGTTCGGACCGATGGCGCTCACCGTCATCATCGCGCTGCTTTTCGCCTTCGTGCTGTCGCTGACGTTCGTTCCCGCAGCGATCGCCATCTGGCTCTCGAAGAAGGTCGAGGAGAAGGACGGTCGGATCATTGCCTGGTTGAAGGCACGCTACGAACCGGGCCTCGACAAGGCGATGAAGCGGCCCACGATCACGATCGGGGCAAGCGTCCTTAGTCTCGTCGCAGCGGCGCTGGCCTTCACGACACTCGGGCAGGTGTTCCTCCCCCAACTCGACGAAGGCGACCTGCTTATTCAGTCGCTGCGCATACCCGCAACGTCGGTTCAGCAAAGCCAGGCGATGCAGGTGCCGATCGAACGGATGGTAGCGAAGCAACCGGAGGTCCGGTTCGTCTTTTCCAAGACGGGCACGGCCGAACTCGCCTCCGACCCGATGCCGCCGAACGCAACCGACATGTTCGTCATCCTGAAGCCTCGCGACCAATGGCCTGATCCCAAGCTGGAAAAGGCAGCCCTGGTGGAGCGGTTGGAAGGCAAGCTCGGCCAAATTCCCGGCAATGCCTATGAGATCACACAACCGATCCAGATGCGGTTCAACGAGCTGATCGCCGGTGTCCGCGGCGATATTGCGGTCAAGGTGTTCGGCGACGACTTCGCCAGCATGAACCGCACCGCCGAACAGATCGCCGGCATTCTGCGCAAGACAGAGGGCGCGGCGGACGTGAAGGTTGAGCAGACGACGGGCCTTCCCATGCTCGACATCCGCGTGAACCGTGATGCGATGGCGCGGGTCGGCGTCACTGCTCAGGACGTGCAGGATACCATCACCGCCACCCTCGGCGGACGGGAATCCGGCATGATCTTCGAGGGCGATCGGCGGTTTCCGGTCGTTATCCGCTTGTCGGATGCCGAACGCGCCGATCTGGGGCGGCTTGAACAGGTGCAGGTGCCGGTCGCCGGTGGCGGCTATGTGCCGCTGTCCAGCGTCGCGGACATCGGCGTCGTAGACGGGCCGAACCAAATTAGCCGCGAGAACGGCAAGCGTCGCGTCGTTGTTCAGGCGAACGTGCGCGGGCGCGACGTCGGCGGCGTGGTGACGGATGCACAGGCTGCGGTCGCCAGCGGCGTACGTCTGCCTGCCGGCAGCTACCTCGAATGGGGCGGGCAGTTCGAGAACCTGGAGTCTGCCAGCCAGCGGCTCCAGCTTGTCATCCCCGCGTGCTTCGTCCTGATCCTCTTGCTGCTCTACGGGGCATTGGGATCGGTGCGCGATGCCGCGATCGTCTTCACCGGCGTGCCGTTCGCGCTGGTGGGAGGCGTGTTGCTGCTGTTCGTGCGCGGCATGGACTTCTCGATCTCCGCCGCGGTGGGCTTCATCGCACTGTCGGGGATCGCCGTGCTCAACGGCCTCGTCATGGTGTCATCGATCCATGACCTGATGCGATCGGGGATGGACCGGGCCCAAGCTGCGCATGCGGGTGCCTTCCAACGGCTTCGCCCCGTTGTGATGACGGCGCTCGTCGCCAGTCTCGGTTTCGTGCCGATGGCGTTTGCGAGCGGTGCCGGCGCCGAAGTGCAGAAGCCGCTTGCGACTGTCGTCATCGGCGGCCTGATCTCGGCGACGTTGCTCACGCTGTTCGTGCTGCCGACGCTCTACGCACGGTTCGGAAGCCAGGCGATAAAGGTCGACGAGCCGGACGATGCCGCTCCGCTACCGCAGCCTGCGTGATCGGCAGGGAGGGCGGGAACCGCCCTCCCATTCGCTCCAATCTGAAAGGGAGGCGCACAGATGACGACGATCGATAATGTGACGGCCCTCAATGCACCGCCGCTGCGCGTATGGACGGTTCTCACGGACTTTGCCGGGCATCCGCGTTGGAAGCCCTTCATTCAGCTCTCCGGCGCCGCTGTCCCTGGTGGCGATGCTACCTACACATTCCGCATCGGCGGACTCGACAGGTCCATGACGTCGAAGGCCGACATCATCCGCGCCGACAAGCCGTTGGCATTTGCCTGGACCGCCGGCGTCGCCAAGTTCCTCCTGTTTGAGGAAGCCTATGCGTTGGAAGGGGACTCTACGGGCACGCGTCTGCGGCATAGCTTGCGTTTTTCGGGCCTTCTCGCCTCTCCATTGGCGGCACTGATGCGTCGCAAGCTTCAGGCTAGCCTGGTCCGATCTGACGAGTGCCTTGAGCGCCATCTTCGGCGTCTGTCTGCTTCGCCGTTGTCAAAGCATCGCACCCCGCCTGTCCGTGCCGGGGTAAATGGACAGCGGAGGCGGAAATGACAGCGTTTCGTGCTGCGGCCGCCAGCCTGAGCATGGGTGCGGCGCTGGTCATCCTCTCGGGCTGCTCGGAACAGCCCCGAAAGGGGCCGCCGACCGAGCAGGAGATTCATGCCAGCGACAGTGGTGTCCCCAATGGCACACCCGGTCGTCACCCTTATCGGTGTGACGATAATCGGGCGCTTCTGATCGATTTCAAAGACCAAGGTCTGACGGTGGAGTTGCGGAGCGACGCTCGCGCTGCGCCGATCGTCCTCACCGCGCCCTCGCAGGGGCTGCAATATGTTGGCGGCGCCCAAAGCGCGACCTTCTCGGGCAACGAAATCAGGATTGAGGCGGCGGGGCAGCGTCCCGTCGTGTGCAGAAAGGAAACGCGGCAATGACTGATCGCGCTCGGATTGAACGGGCCTGACGATGGCAGCGCTCAAATTCTCCCTGATCCCCATGCTCGCGATCATGATCGGGGCACTCATCGCCGGGTGGCGCACGCCAGGGGAGAAGCTGGTCGCGGCCATGCAGCACCTGGCGGCCGGCGTGGTGTTCGCCGCCGCTGCGACAGAGATCCTGCCGCTGGTGAAGCACGGCGGGTCTCCGACCGCCACGCTGATCGGCGGGGCGCTTGGCGTCGCCGTGATGCTCGGCCTCAAGGCCGCGGAAAACCGGTTTGAGGGACCTGTCGCGCTCCTCGCCGCGATCGGACTCGATCTTGCGATAGACGGCCTGGTCCTCGGCCTCGCGTTCATCGCCGGCGAGAAGGCCGGCACGCTGCTGGCGGTCGCGTTGACCCTCGAAGTGCTGTTCCTGGCCCTGACCCTCACCAACGATCTGGCAGGCCGGTATCGCAAGATGAAGGCGATCGGACTGACCTGCGTGCTGGCACTGCTGGTGCCGATCGGCGCGCTGGTCGCGCAGCCGGTGGCGTTGTTGGCGCCGGTGTGGATCACCGGATTCCTGAGCTTCGGTCTGATGGCACTGCTCTACCTCGTCACCGAAGAACTGCTGGTCGAGGCGCACGAGAAGCCGGACTCGCCGCTTATCAGCGCGATGTTCTTTGTCGGCTTCCTCGCGCTCCTCCTGATTGAGGAAATCATGGCATGACTGCTTCACAGAACGGGCAGGTCTCCGACGAGCGTCGCACGCTCTGGATTGTGCTGTTGCTCAACGCGGCGATCGCCGCGGGTTTTTTCGCCACTGGCCTGATCGGCGATTCCAGCGCCCTGATCGCCAATGGCGTCGATAACCTGTCGGACACGGCCGTCTACGCCCTCAGTCTCGTGGCACTCAGCCACGGACCGGTCTGGAAGACCCGTGCGGCCACAGCTTCGGGCGTGATGCTGTTGCTTTTTGCTGTCGGCATCCTTCTCGACGTCGGCCGCCGATATATTCAGGGCAGCGAGCCGATTGGTCCGACGATGATGGCCATGTCGGCCGTTGCCGCTGTCGTGAACTATATCTGCCTGCGGCTCCTTCAGCGGATCAAGCAGCCTGACGTCAATCTGCGGGCAGCGACGACGTTCAGCTTCAACGATTTCATCTCGAATGGCGGCATCCTGATAGCCGGCGCGCTTGTCCTTTGGCTGGGGACGAACTGGCCCGACCTCGTGGTCGGGCTCGCGACAGCGCTGATCGCGATCAAGGGCGGCATCGAAATCCTGCGCGACGCCCGCGCCGAAAGCAAAAGCGACGAGGACAAGACCGCATGACCGACAAACTCGAACTCGACATACCTGTCCTCCTTCCTGAAGTGCCGGATGAGGCCGATGCCTGCGTCGGCCGGCTCATCTCGACGTTGAGCGCCAAGCCTGGCGTCGATCGCGCGCATGTCTTGCCCGCCGCAGGGGATGTCCCGGCAAAGCTCTGCATCCATTTCGACCCTGCGGCGCTGCCGCTGCCGCGCGTCCGCGAGATGGTCCGCGCGGCGGGCGCCGAAATCAGCGGGCGATATGGCCACGCCGCTTGGGAGGTGAAGGGGATCGGCCACGAACGCCGCGCCCGGACGATCGGGGAGACGCTTTGTGCGATCCCTGGCGTCCTTCAGGCCGACGCCAGTTCAGCCGGCACGGTACGGGTGGAATTCGACCGTGAGCGGATCACCGAAAGCGCGATCGTTGACGCGCTTGCCGGGCTCGGTCTCAAGCAATCCAAGCAGCTTGCAACCGACGATCACGCCGGCCACGATCATGGCCCCGGCGGCCATGCTGCCGGCGAGGAGAAGCATGGCCCGGGTGACGGGCATGACCACTCCCATGCTGATTTTCTCGGACCGAACACCGAGCTGATCTTCGCGCTCGCCTGTGGCGCAATGCTGGGAATCGGCTTCGCCATTGAAAAACTGGTGGCCGGGACGCCGGAATGGCTTCCGACCGCCCTCTACATCGCGGCTTACGGCTTCGGCGGGTTCTTCACGCTGCGCGAGGCGATCGACAACCTGAAACTCAAGAAGTTCGAGATCGATACGCTAATGCTTGTCGCGGCAGCCGGTGCGGCTGCTTTGGGCGCATGGGCGGAAGGTGCGCTGCTGCTGTTCCTCTTCAGTATCGGCCATGCCCTCGAACATTACGCGATGGGCCGCGCGAAACGCGCGATTGAGGCATTGGCCGAACTCGCTCCCGAGACCGCGACGGTGCGCCGCGACGGGCAAACCCTAGAAATCCCGGCCGAACAAATACAGGTTGGCGACGTCGCGATCGTCCGCCCCAATGAACGCCTCCCGGCCGATGGCTTTGTCATCAAGGGCTCGAGCGCAATCAATCAGGCGCCCGTGACGGGCGAAAGCATTCCTGTCGACAAGGCACCTGTCGCCGATGTCGCAGTGGCCCGCGCGAAGCCTGACGCCGTCGATGCTGCCTCCCGTGTCTTCGCTGGCACGATCAACGGAGGTGCCGCGATCGAAATCGAGGTGACGCGTCGGGCAAGCGAAAGCACGCTCGCCAAGGTCGTGAAGATGGTCAGCGAGGCAGAGACACAGAAATCGCCGACGCAGCGCTTTACTGACCGGTTCGAGCGCATTTTCGTGCCCGCCGTGCTGATCCTCACCGTCCTGCTGCTCTTCGCCTGGGTGGTGGTGGACGAGCCGTTCCGTGATAGTTTCTATCGGGCAATGGCAGTCCTGGTCGCGGCGAGCCCGTGTGCGCTGGCTATCGCGACGCCGAGCGCCGTTCTGTCCGGTGTGGCCCGTGCCGCTCGGGGCGGTGTGCTGGTCAAGGGCGGTGCGGCGCTCGAAAATCTTGGGTCGTTGAAGGCTATCGCATTCGACAAAACGGGGACACTGACTGAAGGTCGTCCTCGCATCACCGACGTGGTGCCGGTTGATGGCGCGAGCGAAACCGACCTGCTGGCGGTTGCCGTCGCCGTTGAAGGCCTGAGCGATCACCCGTTGGCACAGGCAATCGTCAAGGACGGGCGAGACAGGCTTGGTGACAACGCGATACCGGCTGCGAGCGACCTCAAGAGCCTTACCGGTCGCGGTGTGGTTGCGACCGTCGACGGTGAAACGGTGTGGATCGGCAAGGTCGAAATGTTCGGTGCAGAGGGCGTCCCCACGCTGGGAGCGGCGGCAACCGCCGCCGTGGCAGAGCTGCGCGAGAACGGTCGCACGACGATGGTGGTGAGGAAAGGCGATCGCGATCTTGGTGCCATCGGGTTGCTTGATACGCCGCGTGGCGAAGCCAAGGCTGCGCTGGAGCGTCTGCGCGGCATGGGCATCACCCGGATGATCATGATCTCGGGCGATCACCAGAAGGTTGCGGAGGCAATCGCCAGGGATGTCGGTCTCGATGAAGCTTGGGGCGACCTCATGCCTGAGGACAAGGTCGCATCGATCAAGAAGATGGCGGAAACCGACAAGGTCGCAATGGTGGGAGACGGCGTCAACGACGCGCCGGCAATGGCCAACGCGACAGTGGGCATCGCGATGGGCGCTGCCGGCTCGGACGTCGCGCTGGAGACGGCCGACGTGGCGTTGATGGCCGATGACCTTGCGCACCTGCCGTTCGCGGTGGGCCTTAGCCGACAGACGCGTGGGATCATTCGCCAGAACGTGTTCGTAAGCCTAGGCGTAGTCGCTTTCCTCGTGCCAGCGACAATCCTCGGCCTTGGGATCGGCCCGGCGGTGGCCGTTCACGAAGGTTCGACTTTGCTGGTTGTCATCAACGCGCTGCGCCTGCTGCGTTACCGCGATCCAAAGAACAGGGTGGCATGAAACGGTTCGGGATTGAGCAGTGTACGATCCAGGCAGCAGCCGATCCTTTGCGAGGGCACAGGGCACCTGCACCCGTAGGCACGCGGTGACGGCACGAAAGCGGTGGCGCTGGACGGAAGAAGCCGATGCAGAGCTTCGCCAGCGGATCGCCGCACGACAGCCACTGGCGACGATCGCGAGGGAAATGGCTAGAACGATGGACGGCGTTCGAGGAAGGGCGGCTGCGCTGCAAGTCGCCTTGCCGTCGCCAACGCGGCCATGGCGGGACACCGTCAAACGGGGGCCGAGGCTGCCGCGGCTTACGCGGTCTTCACCCGAGGACAAATGAAGATGGGGGCGGTTTCCCGCCCCCATCCGCCGACTTACTTCATGTTCGGCATAGCGTGATCGGCATCATCGGCATGCTTGGCCTTGTCACCCTTGTCGCAGCAATCAGCTCCATCCTTGCAGCAGGCCATGTCGGCGCAGCAATTCGCGACCGCCGCGAAGGCGCCGGTCGAGAGTGTTAGGGCAAAAGCAGCGCTGATGAGCTTGAACTTGGTCATTTGGTTTCTCCGAAAACTAGGTGTGAACTGGTGAGATCACACGGTCTGCGGAGGGGGCGTTGCAGGCGCGCGCGCGAGCCCGAGGAGGCCGGTTTGTGCAACGGCCCAGGGTGCCAGCCTTACGAATGATAAGGGTTTGACTTGATGCGCTGTTTCACCAGGAACCGCAGCGCATGGCATAGCACAGGCCGAGGGTGGTGCCTTCTTGGCCGGAGCTTCGCCGGACGGCATGTCGCAGTCCATAGTCGATAGCATTGCCGGTGTTGCGGCCATAGCCGCTGTCTCGCAAAGCGGACCGAGCCGGACCAGCAACATCACTGCTAACAGCAGGAAAACCGTGGTGCGGACGATCTTCAGAACCGAGCGGAACGCACACGACATCCTCATCGTCTAAACGCCTTATCGGCCACTCTCAATATCTACCTTGCTGCGATAGCCGCCAACTGAATGACTTTAGCCGATGCTACAAACCACTCGGGAGGTACTCATCAGGCCGTTGTCCCGAGCCGGGGCAGCGCCCGGATGAACACCAGTTCGGCAACCAGTTCGACCAAGGTCTGCGCGACAATGATCGCTGGCAGCAACGGCACGGCACTCGGCACTGCCAAGGCCAGCGGCAGCACCACCAGCGAGTTGCGGGTCGCGGCGCTGAACGCCAATGCCCGCCCCGCTTCTACCTCCAGCTTTGCGATCCGCGACACCGCCCAGCCCAGCAGCGGGGCGGCAATGGCGAATGCGACATAGATCGGCATGACGCCGAGCGCGGCCGGTAGTGCCTGCCCAAGCTGTGGCATCACCGCAGCGATGACAATCAGCAGTACCAGTGCCGTTGCCGGCACCGGCAGCAGGCCGAGCAGTGCCGATGCGCGCTCACCGGCTCCACCGCGTCGCGCCCAGAGTTGGACGACGATCGCCAGCGCAAGCGGGATGACGATCAGCCATAAAAAGGCCTGCAGGAACGGGCCGGGCTGAACAAGGCGCGAAGCGTCCGCACCCAGGAACAGGCGCAGGTAGAGCGGCAGGAGCAGCATCTGGACGACAAGGAGGATCGGCGTCGAGGCGAGCAGCAGCTTTGCATCGGCGCGGCCGAGGTGGGCGAAGGTGACGACGTAATCAATGCACGGGCACAGCAGCACGAGCAGGACGCCGAGCCGCACCATCGGATCGGCAGGTGCGAACGGGATCAGCACCGCCACCAGCAACGGCACGACGATGAAGTTGGTCGCAACCAGCGCGCCGAGGAAGCGCACCTTGCCGAAGGCGCGGCTGAGTTCGGCAAGCGGGACTTGCAGGAACGTCACGAACAGCATCAGTGCCAGCGCCGGATTGATCGCGACCTCCCACGATGCCGTACCCGGCACGATGAGGGCGATGATCGCCCCGAGGACCACGGCGGCAAAGTAGATGGCGATCTGTCCGCCTTCGAGACGATCACGCAGCATCGCGGGGTTCATGCCTTCGCTCCCTTGTTGGCGGTACGTCGGTTGAAGCCGAAGCCGAGCGCCAGCAGCGCAATCATCACCGCCTGCGCGGCGATCCCTTCCGTCGTCGGATAGAGGCCGAGGATTTCGATGCGGGGGAATCCGCTCAGCGGATTGACCGGCAGATAACCGGCCTCCTGTAGTGCCGAGACGCCCTTGCCGATCAGCACCACCGCCAGCACCGCCATGAGCGCCGAGCTGTAGGCGAAGAACTTTCCGATCGGCAGCGTGCGGCTGTAGCGCATCATCAGCCAGGCGATGACGGCGAGAATTGCGATGGCCGATCCAGCACCCGCCAGGACGGCACCGCCGTTTCCTTGCGTCCAGATCGCGGCGTAGAACAGGATCGTCTCGAACACCTCGCGGTAGACGACCACGAACGACAGGCCGAACAGGAACCACGCCGATCGCGCATTGAGCGCGGTGGTCAGCTTCTCGCGGATATAGCGCTGCCATGCGTCGGCGCTGCTCTTGCCGTGCATCCAGATCCCGACCCACAGAAGCACCAGCGCGGCGAATACCGAGCCGAATCCTTCGGTCAGTTCGCGGCTCGCACCGCTGATCTCGACGGCATAGGTGGCAATCGCCCACGTCGCAGCACCGGCGACCAGCGCTGCGACCCAGCCGCCATGTACATAGGGCGTCACATCACGGCGTTCCGCCTTTCGCAGGAAAGCGAGCATGGCGACGACGATCAGCAGCGCTTCCAGACCCTCCCGAAGGAGGATGGTGAAAGCACCAAAGAAGCTTGATGCGCCGGACGCCTGTTCGGGTGCGAGCACGGTTTCGGCCTCACCGAACAGGCTGTCGAGCGCGCGTGCCTGGTCGCGCACCGTCGTGGGCGGCTTGCCATTGGCGATGGCGGCACGCAGCGCGCCCATTGCCCCTTCGATTCGGACCATCAACGCGTTGTCGCGTGCCGACAGCATCGGTTCGACCGGCTCGAACCCGTCAAGATAGGCGGACAGCGCAAGATTGGTCGCGCCCTTGCGATCACCCTTTGCATAGGCGGTAACGGCTTCGTTGAGACGAGCGCGGGCAACCGTCAGCGTGCCAGCGACCTGAGGCACCACCACGGATGGGTTGCGTCGCAGATAGGCGATCACGGCATCGGCGCGTTCCTCACCGATGTCAGCGGCAAGCGCGGCAGGCGTCATGCCGACCAGCTTTTCCATGTTGATCCGATCGCGCAGCGCGGCGTCGCTTTTCCAGATGCGCTCACCTTCCGCGACCTTGCCGGTAGGAAAGGCGAAGGTGCCGGCATAGAGCGCGAGGTCCCATCGATCCTGTGGCAGACGATCAGCGAAACTCACCATGCTGGTGCCGTCGATGCCCTGTTCCAGCACCTGATAGAAGGCGAACGTACTGCGCTCGCGGGCGCGCGCCTTGTCGATGAATGCGATCGGCGGGGGATCGAGGCCGACCGACTTCGGCCCCTTCCCGTCCCCGGTCATGCCGTGGCAGCTCGCGCAGTTCTGGTTGAACAGCGCTTGCCCGCGCGAGAAATTGGGTGCGACAGCCGGGGCGAGCGGCACCGGATAGGCGCCGATGAGGTCTGCCGCGAGGCTGCGCGCTGCCGTTCCTACCGCATCGGCCGGGGCTTTGGCGGCGATCAGCCGCTCCAGTGCCGTCGCCCGCCGCATCAGATCGGCCTTGGCTGACGAGGACGCCAGGCCGGAGATCCGCTCGCGCGCCGAGGCGGAGAACTCCGTCATTTCCGCAAATTCGGTCGGGCTTGCAATCTGGCCGCCCTTCACCGCTTCGGGATAGTCCACTGCGACGTAATCGAGCAGCCGCCATGCCGTTTGCACCGGCGCGGTCGTCTGGGCGCTGGCCGGGGAAACCAGCATGATCGCAACGAGCAGTGCGATAGGCGCGCTATCTAAAACGAGGCGAATGAGTAGCATTAGCAGCCTGTCGGCGAGCTTCGCACTGCACGACCGCGATACGGGAGCCATAGCTGGCCCGTTCGCGGCGACCCGGTTAAGGTTCATCGATCGCCTCTTTATGCCGTCCAACAGGGCGACTATATTTCAAATAGTGTTGAACCATTGGACCGGCCATGGAAGAGAATCAAGCGCTGACCGCGTTCGCCGCCATCTCGAACGCCACCCGTCTGCGCATCGTCCGGTTGCTGGTCGTGGCGGGCGCGGACGGCCGGTCTGCCGGTGCGATCGGCGAGGAGCTGGGTGGTACGCCGCCCTCGCGCCTGTCCTTTCACCTGAGCCAGCTCGAACAGGCCGGTTTGGTCGTGAGCCGTCGCGAGGGACGGTCGATCATCTACAGCGCGATCTTTCCGGCGCTGTCGGACCTCGTGGCTTTCCTCATGCACGATTGCTGCGAAGGCCATTGCCTCGTTTGCGATCAGGCGATCGCGTTATTCGCGAAATGCACCGGCCGACCGACGAACGAAGTTCGCCACCAGGCAGCCTGAGTTACTGTGGAGCGGTAGCGATGCTCGACAGATCGCTTGCCGCGTCGATCGGCACGCCGGCTTCCTTTCGTTCAGAATAGCGGTCGACAAGCTGGGCCGCATGGGGACGCAGCAGGACAGTGAAGCGCACCAGCTCTTCCATCACATCGACGATCCGATCGTAGTAGCTCGACGGCGTCATCCGACCGGCCTCGTCAAACTCTTCAAACGCCTTGGCGACGCTCGACTGGTTCGGGATCGTCACCATCCGCATCCAGCGACCCAGCACGCGCAGCGTGTTCACACTGTTGAACGACTGCGATCCGGCCGACACCTGCATAACGGCAAGGGTCCGGCCTTGCGTCGGGCGCATCCCATCCATCGACAGGGGCAGGTGATCGACTTGCAGCTTCATGATGCCGGTGACTTGCCCGTGACGCTCTGGCGAGCACCACACATGCCCTTCCGACCACATCGACAGCTCGCGCAGTTCGTGGACGGCCGGGTGATCGTCCTTCGCCACTTGATCGGGCAGCGGCAGCGTGGCGGGGTCGAAGATGCGCGTTTCGCAGCCAAAGAATTGCAGCAGGCGGGCCGCTTCCTCGACGCACAGGCGGGAATAGGACCGCTCCCGTAGCGAGCCGTAGAGGAGCAGGATGCGTGGGGGCGGATCACCAGCCCCCAACCCGAAGGCGGGCCGGTCGAGCGCATAGCGGCGATCGAGCGCGGGCAGATGGTCAGGATCGGAAAGCGTGCGGAGGGGCATTACAGACTGAGCCTTATGGAGGGAATCGCGTGGATGGTACGCCAGACAACGCTAAACCCGAACAATACCAGAACGGCGATGTGAGGGCGGTCAACGGCGGAAGTCAATCAGCCCCAGCTCTTGCCACATCCACGTAAAATCATAGGTGGCCATTGGCTCGCCAGTCCCGGATTTTGCCGCACCATTCTCTATATATTTTAGCCAGTCGGCAACTTTCGCCCGGCCTGCCTTTGTACGGGCCAAAGCCCGCGGTGTCTTGTTGCCGAGGGCGGGCACCGCTTCATCAAGCGTTTTGGTATATTCGCGTGTCAGCATCTCATGAACGATGCGCTCCCTTTCGTCCGACGGGATATCGAGCGGCTCTTCCTGCGGAGCGCGGGCGGCGTCATCGGCCATGAACTGGGCCATAGTCCGAATTTCGGTCATAGGTGTGCTCACGCAATCACCTAGCCATTCGCGCATATGCGTGATCGCTTGCTCCGCGCGGGCGGCGCTATTGACCTCAACGATCAGTTTGCGACCCACCAGTTCGACATTGGCAAAAACAGGTGTGCCGTCCTCCATGGTTGTCACAAAAGCCTGCCCGCCTTTGGTCGTTCGTGGTTTCCTGTTCTTCGTCACTGGCGCCAGCCAGTTCCAGAACGTATCGCTCGCAGGTTCCAGCCATTGCGCCGCGTTCAGCCTGCGAACCACGCTCTTGCCGATCACGCCCTTCGCCAGGGGGAACACGATACGGTGGAACACAAGATCATCGCCATCGGCATTGACCATTTCCGGCACGCTGCCGGACATGGCCTTGCCCAGACAATCAAGCAACCAGATATTGGTGAAAATCGGACCTGACGCTTTTAGGAGGCCTTCCCTTTCGGGAGGGGACAGTCGGTCAGTACCTGGCCCATCGTCTTCAAGTTGGGAAAAGGCCTCGATCACTCGCCCGGCGCCGTCCGGGCTGAACGGTAATAAGGCGCCGGAAATCCCATGGCGGCCATTCACCTCGATGACCCGTGCGGCGATCTTGTCCCAGTTAACAAGGGTCTGCGTTGCGCTATGTTCGCGCACCGTGACCGGCGCAATATCGCGCAGAAGATCCCGCAAGGTCATCGACTGCCCGGGGACGACCTCGCTAACCTCATAGAGCGACATCACCGTATCGCGCAGTGCGCGCATGTAAGCCTTGTTCGGCGCTTTCTCGTTCCAGCCCCGGCGCTTGAGATACTCATCGACGAGATTGAGGCCTTCAGGCTCGAGTTCCTGTGTGAGCAAGTCTTCGAAAGCACAGCCCCACAGCTGCGCCTCCCAATGATCGCCGATGATGTCGAATATATCATCAGGCTCAAGATCCATCGCATCGCAGGCCGGGCCAAGATGCGCGACGAGCATCTCGTCCATCATCTCGTCCCAGGGCGCACGGCCCAAGTACTTCATCAATCCGGAAAGATCGTGAGCGGATTTCGGTCTGGACATTCAGGCAGGCCTTTCCACGCCAAGGCGGCGCATTTCGCGATAGATAGTCGATCGGCCGATGCCGAGTTGCCGCGCCGCTTCGGTCGGCGAGATACGGGCTTCAACCAGTTTGATCGCGGCATCCACCTTGGACATGTCGAGCGGCTGACGGCCAGGCTGCTTGCCCTTGGCGCGTGCGGCAGCGATGCCGTCCCTGGTCCGCTCGGAAATCAGCCGTCGCTCGAAATGGGCAATGGCCCCGAACACATGGAAGATGAGTTCGCCGGCGGCCGACGATGTGTCGATCTTTTCCTCAAGACTCAGAAGAGCGATGCCCTGGCCGCGTAGCGTCTCGACCGTGGCGAGCAATTCGGCCAACGAGCGCCCGAGCCGATCGAGGCGGACCACCGCTAGGGTATCACCCTTACGCGCATAGGCGATCAGTTCGGCCAGACCGGGCCGCTCCATGCTCTTGCCCGACATGACGTCGGTAAACACCTTGATGGCGCCCGCCTTCTCCAGTCGCATGGTTTGGCCCGAAACATCCTGATCGCCGGTGCTGACGCGGGCATAGCCCAGAATATCGCCCATGCCGTGCGTCTCCCCAACGGTCGTTCTGTGGACGCTATGGAGGACAGCCGCTTCGCCCCATCGACATCCGTCCACATACTATGTCTCTTTACTCATGGTTGTCCATAGGCGCAGATGACCTTCTGTGGACGGGAACCGGCATGACGAAGCGCAAGCATCAACTCCTGACCGAGCGCGAGCGCGATCAGATCCTCGCCATCCCGACCGATCGCGACCGCCTGGCACGGCTCTACACCTTCGAACCTTCGGATATCGAGATCATCGGCGCGCGACGGGAGCGACGGAACCAGTTGGGCGTGGCGCTGCAACTCGCGCTCCTGCGGCACCCGGGTATCACGCTTGCGCAGTTGATACAGGACAGGGGAGCAATACCCCATGATCTCGCCGCTTTCGTCGCGGAGCAACTTGGTCTGCACGTAACCGACCTGGCCAACTATGCGGCGCGGGATCAGACAATGACGGATCATGCCCGTGAGTTGGCGGTGCGCTTGGGCCTTCGGGGGGCGACCCGTGCGGATATTCCCTTCATGATCGAAGCGGCCGCGAAAGCGGCATGGGCGACCGACAAGGGGATGACGATTGCGATGGGCGTGGTCACCGCCCTGCGCGAGGCCCGGATTTTGCTGCCGTCCATCTCCACCATCGAACGCACCAGCAGCGCGGGACGCGCGCGTGCGCGCAAGCAAGCTGCCTATGCTCTGATCGCCGATCTCAGCACCGAACAGGTCAACGCCCTCGATCAGCTCTTCGACGACGCCGGCGGCACGAGCCAACTCGCTTTGCTCAAGACCATTCCCATTGCGCCTAAGCCCGATCACATCCGCCAGATCCTCGACCGCCTGCGGCAAGTGCGGAAGATCGGCATTTCTCCGGACGTGGCTGGCCGCATCCATGCGGACCGCTTTCGGCAATATGTCAGGGAAGGCCGCGCTTCTCCTGCCTATATGATTGAGCGGTATATCCCCTCCCGCCGACGCGCCACACTTGTCGCTTTCCTGCTCGATCTTGAAGAACGACTGACCGACAACGCCCTGGAAATGGCGGACAAGCTGATCGGCAGCATCTTCACCCGCGCGAAAAACGCTCAGGCACGCAGCTATGCCACCACGTCGAAGAACGTGGCGCGGCTGATGCTGATCTTTGGCAGGACGATCGACGCGCTGACCGATGCGGTCGATACCGGCGAAGACCCGATGGAGGTCCTGGACGCCTCGGTAGGATGGCACACCCTCCTGAAGGCCAGACCGGAAGTGGCGACGATCGCGGAAACCGCCAATCTTGATCCGCTGACGGTCGCGGCCGACCGCTATGCGACGTTGCGCAAGTTCGCCCCTGATCTGCTTGAAGCGCTGCAGTTCAGGGCCGGAAAGGGCAGCGCGAAAACGATCGCCGCCATTGAGATACTGCGCGACGTCAACAGGTCGGGCAAGCGCGATGTGCCTACCGACGCTCCGATGCCCTTCCGCAAGGAATGGCGGAAAATCGTCGTGGGCGACGACGGCAAGATCAATCGACGGCTCTGGGAGATCGCGACGATCGCGCATCTGCGCAACAAGCTCCGCTCCGGGGATGTCTGGGTGGAGCGATCGGCGGGATACCGCCGGTTCGACAGCTACCTGCTCAGCGAAGCAAAGGCGAAACCGGTCGTATCGGCTCTTGGCCTGCCCCCTACAGCCAGCGAATGGCTCGAACAGCGGGGGCGCGAACTGGACTGGCGGCTGAAGAAATTCGCCCAGCGCCTGAAGCGCGACGCTTTGGAGGGTGTGCGATACCGCGACGACCGCCTCCAGATATCCCCCGTTCGCACGATCGCAACGCCCGACGCCGAAGCGCTGGCCGACCGGCTCGATGCGATGATGCCACGCATCCGTATCACCGAACTGCTACATGAGGTGGCGCAGGAAACTGGCTTTCTTTCGGCGTTCACCAACCTGCGCACCGGCGAGCCATGTCCCAATGAAAATGCGCTGCTCGCCACCATCCTCGCCGACGCCACCAATCTCGGCCTGTCGCGCATGGCCGCCGCGAGCCAGGGAGTCACGCGCGATCAACTCCTGTGGACCCATGACGCCTATATCCGCGACGAGAGCTACCGCGCGGCGCTCGCCGTTCTCATCAACGCGCACCACCGCCTGCCATTCTCGCGGGTATGGGGCGACGGCACAACGTCCAGTTCCGATGGTCAGTTCTTCAGGGGCGCGAAGCGCGGCGCATCGGGCGGCGACATCAACGCCCGCTATGGCGTCGATCATGGCTTCAGCTTCTACACCCATGTTTCCGATCAGCGCGGGCCCTACCACGTCAATGTGATCTCGGCCGCCACGCATGAAGCGCCCTATGTCCTCGACGGCCTCACCAGCCATGGCACCGATCTCAGGATCGTCGAGCATTACACCGACACCGGCGGGGCGACCGACCATGTCTTCGCCCTGTGCGCGATGCTGGGATTTCGCTTCTGCCCGCGCCTGCGCGACTTTCCGGACAGGCGGCTTGCGCCGATCGCGCCGGTTTCGGCCTATCCGTCCATCGCCCCGTTGTTGGGCAAGCGTATCCGCACCGACATCATCAATGAACAATGGGACGACGTACTGCGCCTCGTAGGGTCGATCAAGGCTGGCCACGTCGCGCCGTCGGTCATGCTGCGAAAGCTCGCCGCCTACGAACGGCAGAACCAGCTCGACGTCGCACTACAGGAAATCGGGAAGATCGAACGGACTCTGTTCATGCTGGACTGGCTCGAAAATCCCGATCTGCGCCGGCGATGCCATGCCGGCCTCAACAACAGCGAGCAGCGCCATGCCCTGACGCAGGCGATCTACACCTTCCGCCAGGGCCGCATCATCGACCGCAGCCATGAAGCTCAACAATATCGGGCATCCGGCCTCAACCTGGTCATCGCGGCGATCGTCTATTGGAACACGATCTACATGGACGACGCCGCCCAGCATCTGCGATCGGCAGCGGTCCCGGTCCCCGATGATCTGCTTGTCCATACGTCACCGGTTGGCTGGGAGCATATTGCCTTTTCCGGCGATTTCCTTTGGGATCGTGCAGCCGCTTCCGCTGGCCGCAAGGCCCTCAATCTTCCGCCGGACAGCCGCGCCGCCTAAGCGTTCCTCGGTTGTTCTCCCTTAGCGTTGTTTAGCGTACCTTCCACGCTACGCCCTCTTATGGCGAGAGCGGCGAGTGTCACCAACAGCACCGGGATCGTCAGCGTCGCGCCGACCTTGAAATAATAGCCCCAGCCGATCCGAATGCCCTTTTGCCTTAGGACGTGCAGCCACAGCAGCGTCGCGAGCGAGCCGATCGGCGTGATCTTTGGTCCAAGGTCGCAACCGATCACGTTGGCGTAGATCATCGCTTCCTTGATCGCGCCCGTGGCGTGCGTCGCGTCGATCGACAGCGCCCCCACCAGCACGGTCGGCATGTTGTTCATTACCGACGACAACAGCGCGGCGATGATCCCGGTCCCAAACGCCGCGCCCCATACGCCGCCTTGCGCGGTGTGATCGAGCAAGCCGGCAAGGTAGTCGGTCAGGCCTGCGTTCCGCAGACCATAGATGACCAGGTACATGCCGAGCGAGAAGATCACGACCTGCCACGGAGCGCCGGCCAGCACCTTGCGCGTCTGGATGACATCGCCGCGCGCGGCGATGACCAGCAGGAGCATGGCACCGGCAGCAGCGACGGCGCTGACCGGCACGCCGATAGGTTCGAGCAGGAAGAAGCCGGCGAGCAGCAGGGCGAGGACGACCCAGCCCGCCTTGAATGTGGCACGGTCGCGGATTGCATCAGCGGGCGCGCGGAGCTGCGCCACATCGTAGCTGGCGGGTATGTCGCGCCGGAAGAACAGCAGCAGAGCGACCAGCGTCGCGGCGATCGACGCCAGATCGACCGGCACCATCACCGAGGCATAATCGGCAAAGCCGATCCGGAAGAAGTCGGCCGAAACGATGTTGACGAGGTTGGAGACGATGAGCGGCAGACTGGCGGTATCGGCGATGAACCCCGCCGCCATGACGAACGCCAGTGTCGCCTTGTCCTTGTACCCCAGCGCCCGCAGCATCGCGATGACGATCGGCGTCAGGATCAGCGCCGCGCCGTCATTGGCGAACAGCGCGGATACCGCTGCGCCGAGCAGGACGATCAGCACGAACAGCCGGCGACCATGCCCCCTGCCCCAGCGGGCGACGTGGAGCGCCGACCATTCGAAGAATCCGGCTTCATCGAGCAACAGGCTGACGATGATGATCGCGACGAATGTCGCGGTCGCGTTCCAGACGATGCCCCAGACCACCGGAACGTCGGAGAGGGAGACAACCCCCATGAGCAGCGCGATCGCAGCTCCGCCCATCGCGCTCCATCCGATGCCGAGGCCCTTGGGCTGCCAGATGACGAGCGCGATCGTGACGACGAAGATAGCGAGCGCGAGCAGCATCAGGCGATGCGCTGACCCGAGGCGTCCACGACCTGTTCGCCGTCTTCCTTGGCAAACGCACCCTTTTGCGGCTCGGGCAGGAGATCGAGGACCGCTTCCGAAGGTCGGCACAGCTTCACGCCGAGCGGCGAGACGACCAGCGGCCGGTTGATGAGGACCGGATGCGCCATCATAGCGTCAACCAGCGCGTCGTCGGAGAGCGACGTGCCGCTGAGGCCCAGCTCCGCATAGGGCGTGCCCTTCTCACGCAGCAGATCGCGGGGAGTGATCCCGGCGCGATCGATCAGCTCAACCAGCAGCACGCGTGAGGGTGGGGTTTTCAGATACTCGACCACATGCGGCTCGATGCCGGCATTGCGGATCATCGCCAGCGTGTTGCGCGACGTGCCGCACTCGGGATTGTGATAGATGACGATATCGACGGCCACGGGGCGTCCTTTCAGCAGCTGGGTGTGAGTTCGGCGACGAGCGGCGCGCACAGCGCGGCATTGCCGGCGCAGCAGTCTTTGACGAGGAACAGCGTGAGCGCGCGCAGGCTGTCTAGATCGGCGCGGTAGATGATGGAGCGGCTGCGTCGTTCGGATCGCACGAGGCCAGCGCGCGCTAGAACGCCGAGGTGTGCGGACATGGTGTTTTGCGGCACTTCGAGCTGACGAGCGATGTCGCCTGCTGCCATGCCTTCCGGTTCATGCCGTACCAACAGACGGAAGACGCAGAGGCGCGTCGCTTGCGCGAGCGCTCCCAACGCAGTTATGGCCGAGTCGCTTTCCATATATCCAGCATAGCGGATATATTTCTGAGAGCTAGTTGTCTCGATCTGCCCTTTCGCACCTCAGCCTTCGGCGTTGATGGCTTCCGGGTCCGGTGACGGGAAGTGGCGGTACAAGGTCGGGACCGAGACCCCGATCGCAGGCGCGATCTCACGCATCGGCATTCCCGAGGCCAAGAGCTTGCGAGCAGCCGCGAGCCGGTTGGGCGTCATCACCGTCTTCCGGCCACCCACCCTCCCCTCGCGCCGCGCGACCACCAGGGCGGCTGTTGTGCGTTCGCGATTAAGGTCGCGCTCCATTTCAGCCATGGCGGCCATGATGTGGAAGACGAGCTTGCCGGCAGTGCCCGCTGTGTCGATCCCATCAGTCAGCGATCGGAGCCCGATGCCGCGCTCGGCCAGATCAGCGGCTAGATCGACCAAACCCTTCATCGTGCGGCCCAAGCGATCGAGCTTCCACACGACTAACACATCGCCGGGTCGCGCATGGGAGAGCGCGTCGGCCAAGCCGACGCGGTTCGCCTTGGCGCCGCTTGCCTTGTCGCTGAAGGTCCGTTCGCAACCCGCGTCGCGCAATGCGTCAAGCTGGGGCGTCAGATCCTGTTCGGGGGTCGAGACCCTGGCATAGCCGATCAGCATGAAGCGTTCTCAAAACTCATCTCGCGTGCCTAGCACGGGCACCAGCAATCGAGAATGTGTTTTGATACGCACATGACCCCTGCTAGGCATTCTCACATGGTAGCGCATCAAAATCGATCTTTTGCGAGACCAGTGCTCACTCAGGAGATTTCAGCCGCGTCAGAAAAGCTACGGTGTCGGAATGCTGAGCCGGATCGTTGCGATTTACGCGACGCGACGTGTCTTCCGGGTGATCACGATCGCTCGCAGAGCCGCTACCTCTAACGGCGGTGAACGGCATTCTGATCGCTGGGCTCGAGGTTGTCGTCGTTCCGGGTGTTGAAGAAGTACAGGAAGCCAGATCTTCGCGCAGGCGGGAGCGCAGGGTCTCTCGCCCGCCGACGCCTAGAACATATCGACGATGCCGCCGCATAGCGTCGCATTTGGCGGCGTTGAGCAACTTGCGGTCTGGAGCGGCGACTTAGCTGCGCGAAATTACGTTCTCAGAAGCTGCGAGTCGCCGGGCGTTAAGTCGACTAGGCTCCGCTGGCGGTTCGTGCCCGCGATACATGCAGCTGTCGAAACACGCCGGACTTGGTATGTTCCCCTTGATGAACGTCGTGGTACCCTTGCAAGCAGGCATCGCCGCGGTCCCGTGCGGTGCCGCGCCCCCGGTCGACTTCGTCGTCGTCGATGTCGAGACCGCGTGTTCGCGTGTCAGCAGCATCTGCCAGATCGGCATCGTAGGCTTCCGCAATGGCTGCGAGGTCTTCGCCTACGAGACACTCGTCGATCCCTGCGACGAGTTCTCGCCGTTCAACATGCGTATCCACGGCATCAGCTGCGATCACGTCCTTGGGCAGCCCACCTTCGGGCACATACACGCGACCGTCGATGGACACCTCTCCGGCCGCACGACCGTGGCACACTCGTTCTTCGACAAAGGCGCGCTTGCAGCGGCATGTCGTGTTCATCGGCGCGAGATGATCGAGACAACGTGGCTCGACAGCGTGCGCGTCGCGAAACGCGCCTGGCCCGAACTTGCCAGCCACCGGCTGAACGTGCTCACCCGCTTCCTTGGTGTTCGACACAAGCATCACGACGCGCTGAGCGACGCACGCGCTGCAGGAATGGTGATCGTGAAGGCGATCGATCACACCGGCATCGACCTGGCAGGATGGTTGAAGCCGACGAACCCACGCGGCGGCGCGGCACCGAAAGCGGCTGCGGCTGGACCGCTGAAGGGGCACCGAGTCGCAATCCTTGGCGCGCCGCGCGACGCCTCCCTTGGGCAATGGCTTGCCGAACTGGGCGCGCGCGTCGTCGCATCGGTCGGTACAACGTCCACGATGCTCGTCGTCAGCAGGGATCAGCCGTTCGGAAGGTTTGCTCATGCTAGCGCCCCGTACCGCCGTGCGGAGGAATTACGGCAAAGTGGCTCGGCTATCGAGATCGTGACCGAAGACGATCTTCGAACGCGATTCTCCCTTGATGCGCCTGTTGCGGCGTACATGGTGGCCTGATGACCTCCGATAGAAGCACCGTCGCGTTCATCGTCGACCAGCTGTCCGCGGCAGGCGACGTCTCGGCCAAGCCGATGTTCGGCGAGTACGGCCTCTACTGCGACGGCAAGATGTTCGGGATGATCTGCGACGGCCAGCTCTTCATCAAGCCGACAGTCGGGGGACGGACGCTGGCGGCGGATCTCGAGGAAGCGCCGCCCTATCCCGGCGCGAAGCCCTGCCTGCTCGTCGATCCGGATCGGTGGGATGACAGCGACTGGCTCGCAGGGGTCGTCCGAAAGACCCTCGCCGAGCTGCCGCTTTCAAAGCCCAAGGCGCGGAAGCCGAAGTCAGTGTGATAGACCACGGCGGTTCTGCGCGACGACCTCAGCGCAGCTGGCTGTCCTTGCTGCCGCGCCGGTTAAATGCGGACCGAACAGGCCGGCTGTCGCGCTGCGACCGGCACTGCACACACGTCCGGACGCCCGCCAATGCCTGGCGACGGGCCTCGGGGATCTCCTCGCCGCACTCCTGGCAGTGCGTTTCACTCTCGCCTCCGAGAAGGCGTGATCGCGCGAACTGGACGGCGTGGGTCACCGTGTCGTCGATCTGATCCTGGATAGCGCCGTCGCGCGTCCACCCGCCCGCCATGTTGCTGACCCATCCTGATGTCGAGCATCCTAGATGGGACATGACGAACGACATTTCAGGCGCGTCGATGCGCCGGATCGATCGCTGCGACGTTGGCTTCTCAGCGTTTCCTTTGTGCGAGACGATGATGAAGACCGTGACGCTGCCTGACGGGGAGAAGGTGCCGGCGCTTGGCCAGGGCACCTGGATGATGGGCGAGCGCCGCGAGCGCCGTTCAAGTGAGATTGCGGCGCTTCGTGCGGGCGTTGAGTGCGGCGTGACGCTTATCGATACCGCCGAGATGTATGGTGACGGTGCGGCGGAATCCCTGATCGGCGAAGCGCTCGGCGAGGTGCGCGACCGGCTGTTTCTGGTCAGCAAGGCCTACCCACAGAATGCCTCGCGCACTCGTCTGGCCGGCGCGTGCGAGGCAAGCTTGAAGCGGCTCAGCACCGATCGGCTCGACCTGTACCTGCTTCATTGGCGCGGCTCGGTGCCGCTTGCTGAGACGGTCGAGGCGATGGAGGCGCTGAAAGCACAGGGTAAGGTCCGCCACTGGGGCGTCAGCAATCTCGACACCGGCGACATGGAAGAGCTTGTCGCGGCGGGTGGAGGTGCCTGCGCGACCGATCAGATCCTCTATAATCTCACGCGGCGGGGGGCCGAACACGACCTGCTGCCTTGGCTTTCCAATCACGGCATTCCGGCCATGGCGTACAGCCCGGTCGAACAGGGGCGGCTCCTCGCCGACCGCACCCTTGCTACGATCGCGCGCAACATCGGCGCGACCTCGGCGCAGGTGGCGCTCGCCTGGGCGATGCGCCACAACGGCGTCATCGCCATTCCCAAGGCAGGTTCGATCGAACATGTGCGGGAGAATCGCGCGGCGGCCGATCTCATCCTTTCGGACGCTGATCTTGCAACACTGGACGCAGCGTTCCCGCGCCCCCGCAGGCGTGGCCCGCTCGAGATGCTCTGAGCCTTCCGCGATGACTATCTTCTTTACCGCCGACACGCACTTCGGTGATCATCGCACGATCAACATCCACCGCCGACCGTTCACCAGTGTGGCGGCAATGGAAGAGGCGATCGTTGCCGGCTGGAACGAAACCGTCGGCCCTGACGACGAGGTTTGGCACCTCGGTGACGTCGCACGCCGTTCGGCAGACGTGGCAGCCTTTCTGGCTCGGCTCAACGGAATCAAGCACCTCGTCCGGGGCAACAATGACGATCCTGGGACCAGCGAAGCGGCCGGCTGGGCGAGCGTTCAGGACTACGCCGAACTCACGCTGGCCGGCGTTTCGCTGGTGCTCTGCCACTACCCATTCAGGAGCTGGAACAAGCAGCATCGCCGCTCGATCAACCTGCATGGACACAGTCATGGTAAGTTGAAGCCGTTGCCGCGCCAGTTCGACGTCGGCGTAGATGCCCGTGGCTTTCAGCCGACGACATTCACCGCACTCCTCGGCGGAGTTTCGTCCCACGAGCCTGGCGAAAGCTCCCCTCGCCTGATTCCGTCGACAACCTCAAGCAAGACGGTAGCGTGACCGCAAAGGACTATCCGGTCACACCCGATGGACGCTACTTCGTCGTCCGCGGGCGCCTGTGGCGACGCTCAAGCCCGTCGCTGCCAGAGCCTCAGCGCGCAGCCCTGGTGGGCGAACTCATGGCGGCGAGACGCGCCGTACGGATTGCGCTGCGCGCGGACGACAAGGCACGCCTTGCCGAGGCCCGCGCGCAGGTCGACCAAGCCAAGGTGGCGCTGGGCGAGCGCGGGCCCGTATGGTGGCATGATGGGACGCCTGACCTCAATCGGCACATGGTCGCCAAAACACCCTATGCAGACTGGCTGAGAGAGCAGGACCGCGCGCCGTGATGAACCCGCTCCCCGAGCTGCCCGCTGGCGCCTTCACGAAGCAGGATACCGGCGATGATCTCGCTTTCTATGCCCCTCCGCGGCTGGTCACGCACATTGACGAGGGGGCGGTGGCGTCGCTGACCGCACACTATCGAGGGCTGCTGCCCGAGGACAAGCCGGTACTCGACCTCATGTCGAGTTGGGTCAGCCACCTGCCGCCCGACCTGACCTACGCCCCTGTCGTCGGACATGGCATGAACGCCGAAGAGCTCGCCGCCAATCCGCGGCTGGATCGCTGGTTCGTGCAGGATCTCAATCGCGACGCCACGCTGCCGCTGGAGGATCGATCCTTCGACGGTGCCCTCTGCTGTGCCGGTGCTCAGTACCTCCAGCAGCCCGTCGCCGTATTCACTGAAGTGCGCAGGGTGCTGGTGCGGGAAGCCCCCTTCATCGTCAGCTTCTCGAACCGGTGTTTCCCGACAAAGGCAGTCGCCATCTGGCGGTCGCTCGACATCAACGGACACGCCGCGCTGGTCCGGCTCTACCTCGAGCGCGCAGGGTTCCGCCACATCACCGCGGACGTCCTCGCCGATGGCCGTGCAAGTGATCCGTTGATCGCGGTCACTGGTCACGCCTGACAACCGTGAGCGGCCACCGCCGGCGCTTGGGAAAAGAACCGCTACCTCCTGGATGATCCACCACCCGCGGAGGATCCCCGTTAAAGACAACCTGTCCGCCGGCGGCGCCACATGTCCACGACCTGCCGGCGTGAGGCGATGCGAGCCCGACGGTCAGCGACTTGTCCGCCTCTGCCGTTCCTCATGATCCGCTGTGATCTCCAGATCCCTCGCGAGCTGCTCCAACGCGCGGCGAGCGCCAAGGCGCTCAAGCCCGTCCCGATGATCGACAGACCGCGGCGGGGTGCTTCGCGCTCGCGCCAGTCTCGCGGCGGCCCTGAGTGTTTCTGAATCCATGACCGCCGATCCTCCGATGGCTGCTTACGGAACCTCGACGGCAGCATAGCATCATCGTGGCCGAAGTATCGACTCGCATAGCGTCGGACTCCCGGTCCCGAGGCATGTCCGATCCGCCCCTAATGCAAGTTGGCGCTGACCAGCTCGTCCAGAGCAGACCCAACGATTCCCCATCGTTGCATGCCCCGCCAATCCCGTTTCCGATGCAGATCCCGCATATACTTATCAGCCCATGCGACTGCGTCATGCACGCCCAGATCAGTGATCAATTCGGCCGCAATCGCCCACGCTTCCTGCTGGTCGCCATGGTCCGGCACGGTCTCGGTCGCTGGTTGCTTTCGAGCCCGGCGATCACGCGGCTCACCAGCCGTCGATCGGAAAGGCGCGGAGTTCGAGTCTGTGCTGGCGACGTTTCGCAGAATGCCGCGGTCGAGCTTTCTTCTGGGCATGATCAATCGTCCGGCGGTAGTTCGTCGGGCCAGAAATCGACCTCTTCGGTCGTGACTTCGGCGTGCCGCTTCCGGTCGCACCGGGGCAGGACGGGCACTTCTCCGTCGAACCCGATCCTGATCGCTGCTCCAGGCTGTGTCGCCTCCTGGAACACTGCCTGAAGCTCCCGACCATTGCGTAGCATGCTGCCGATCCAGGGCGCGCGATCCGCCGTCAGGTAGCCGATCTGAATATGACGGGCGCTGATGACGGCAATGGCGCTCGGATCGACGGGGTTCTTGGGTTCGGGCACAAGCTCGATCGGCTCACCCGGCACACAGAGTAGGATCTCGAACCGGCGATTGCTGCCATCGGCATTCGGATGGTTCGCGCCGACGACATGCAGGCTGAGTTGCTTCATGGCCATGTCTCAGTCCACCACGATCAGCTCAGGGTGCGGCCGAACCACAGCACCCGACCAACGATGTCGATCCGGCCAAGCTCGATGTTCTGCCAGCTCGGATAATCCGGATTGTCGCTCCTGATCGAAATGCCTCGGCCCGATGGATTGCGGGCGAGCCGCTTGACCATCAGGCTGTCGTCGAGCCGCAGCACGTAGATGCCGTCCCGAAGTCGCCCGACACCGTCCTTCCGGTCAACGAGCACATCGTCGCCATCGGCAAGCGTGGGTGCCATGGAATCACCCTTTACCTGGATGACCGATAGGCCATCGGCAGACCCCTTGGTGCGGTCGCGCAGCCAACGCAGATCGAAGCCGATGGTCGTGCGCCGCGCTTCACCGAAATCGGCAGCGCCATGTCCGGCCGACGCATAGACGTCGAGTACGGGCACTTGCTGCAAGGCCGGCTGCTCCCACTCCTGGGGTCCGCCCAAGACGGCCTCTTTGACACCGAAGTAAGCCGCGAGAACGCGCCGGTCCTCCTCGTGCAACCGCTTGGGCGTTCCGCGCTTGATGTACTGCTGGATGTACGCATCGTTGCGCCGAAGCATGCGCGACAGGCCCGCATAGTCTTCCTTGCGCTCGTCGATCAGACGCTGGAGCGCTGTGCGGGGATCTTCAATTTGCGCGAGCATCATAGGAATCATCCTAGACAAAACCGGAGAGAGAATGGAACATAACAAGAACGATGTAAAGCGAGTCGGTGTCGATGGAGAACGAACTGCTGCAGAAAGTGGAGGAATACCTCACCCACGCGGGCCTCAGCCCGACACGCTTCGGCCGCATCGTCGTGCACGACCCTCGCTTCGTGTTCGACCTGCGCGCAGGAAGGCGTCCTAGGCGAAAGGTTCACGGCAAGGTGACGGCCTACCTTGTCGCGCACGGCGCCTGATGACCAAATGCCTGCCCGGATCATCGGGCACCACCGAAGGACCAAGCAGCAAGGACCTTTGCGACATAGCCTGGCGTCTCGTTGTTGGCCGGCACTCCACGCGAGCGCAGGACCGCACCTGGACCTGCATTATAGGCCGCGAGCGCAAGCTTGATTGACCCGAAGCGGTCGAGCATCGCTCGCAGGTACCGCGCACCGCCATCGACATTGGCGCGCGCGTCGAAGGGGTTGAGGACGCCGAGCGCGCGCGCTGTCGCGGGCATCAGCTGCGACAGCCCCATTGCCCCGGCCCGGCTGATCGCACCCGGCTGGAATGCGGATTCAACCTCGACCAGAGCCTCAAGCAGCCCAAGCGGCAGTGCGTGGCGCATCTCGGCCGCCCGGATGAAGGCCAGCACATGGGTGCGGGCTTGGTTCGTCAACGGGGCGCGCGAGGTTGGGCGTGCGATGGCCAAGCGGCTTTGGCGGGCGGGAAGCAAGGGCGCGGGCCCGGCCGTCCTGTGCTCGACGAGCTTGAACGCCAGTGGTGGCGCAATTCCCTCGTCGACGCTGTTCTCAAATGGCGCTTCAACCGAGGGTGTCACCTGCTCGGCGAGCGCCGGCGGGCTGACCAAGAAGAGCGGGAAGGCGCTCACGCTGGCAGTAAGAATTCGGGTCATCGTGTCCTCGCATGGCTCTTCCCTTCCTCCTCGAATCGGAACATAGTGCGAACATGCTGCTGTAGGAAAGCAGCGAAGCAGCCCTGGAGAGGAGGCGGCGGCCGGGGCCTGCACACGAAGATGCGAGACGCCGATGAGCTACCATGACCATCACTTTGCAGGCGCAGCCGACAGCGGACGCGCCATCGTCGAGTCGCTCGGCGGACGTTGGGGACCGAGCGGCGGCATGTGCCGCTGCCCCGCGCATGGCGACCGGACGCCGTCACTCAGCGTCAGGCTAGGCCGGAAGCGCCTGCTGTTTCACTGCTTTGCGGGTTGCGACAACGGCGCGGTTCTCCAGGCACTGCACGCCTTGCGACTTCCGGGTACGGCGAGCTGGTCTCCCGCCGAGCGGCACGATCCGCCCGACGATCGGAGCCGCCGAGCCGCCCAGAAGCTATGGTCCGAGGCACGTGTGGCGCTCGGCTCCCCAGCGGAGCTTTACCTTGCCGGCCGAGGCATCACGCCGACCCCTGCCCTTCGCTTCCATCCGCGCACACCACTCGGGCCGAAGCCGTTCACCCGCTTCTCGCCCGCGATGATCGCGTCCGTTACCGATGCAACGGGCCTTATCGCCGTCCATCGGTCATTCCTGTCTCGAGACGGCAGACGGCTGACGCGTCGTGAACCCCGGCGTGCCGCGCTGGGTCGGCTTGGCTCCGGGCTTGTCCGTCTCACGCCGGCTGCCCGCCGCCTCGGGCTGGCCGAAGGCATCGAGACGGCACTGTCAGCCACGTCGTTGTTCGACCTGCCGTGCTGGGCGACCCTCGGCACCGAGCGCTTCTCCCGCATCGAGCTCCCGCCGAGCGTTGAGGAGATCGTTCTGTTCCTCGATCATGATGCGGGCGGAAAGCGGGCCGAGATGCTGGCGCGCGAACATTTCGGCCGGCGCGTGGTCGAGGCGCACTACCCTCCGTGTTCGGGCGACGACTGGAACGACGTTCTGCGACGCTGACGCTTTGGAGAGGAAAGGCAGCGGGGCCGTGGTGCCCCGATGCCGGCAATGAGGCCGGTCGGGCGGGAGATTCCTTATGCCCGCACTCACCCTGTCACCCACGCCGGCCACCGAGCCGGTGATCAAGGTCGCTCATGCCCTCGTTGCCCATCTGCAGGCCGGCGAGCCGATCGACCAGCGGCTCCTGAGGCAGCTGCTCCAGTCGGCCTGCTCGCAAGCGAGTACGCGCGACCATCGGTCGATACGCCATGCCTATGACGCGCTGGAGCTGGCGCAAATCCTTGTCCTCACCTCGCCCGCGTGGAGCGAGCCTGCCAACGATCCCGGGGCGCTCGCCGCACTCACAGCCCTCATCGACCGGCTGCCGACGCAGAGCATCCGCACCGAGGAGCAGCTCGCCTTCCAGCAATTCTCGACGCCTGCTCCGATCGCGTGGCTCCTCGGGCGGGCCGCCGCGCTTTCCTCGGCGGACACGCTGCTCGAACCCTCCGCCGGAACGGGGATGCTCGCCTGGCCGGCCGCGCGTGCAGGGGCGCGCCTCATCCTCAACGAGATCGACCCGGTGCGCCGGCAGTGTCTGCGGGAGGCGTTCGGCGACGCTCAGGTGACCGGCTATGACGGAGAGCTGATCGACGACCTGCTCCCGCCGGGCCACCGCGCGACTGTCGTTATCATGAACCCTCCCTTCGCTCGTTCCGAAGGACGAGGAGAAGATCGCCACGCAGCCGACCGCCACCTCCTTGGTGCTGCAAAACGCCTCCCCCACGGCGGACGAATCGTGGCGCTGATGCCGACCTGGTCCAGTCGCGGTCTGCTTGGCTCGTCTTGGACTTGCCGCATGGACCTGACGCTGAGGCGCGGCCTCTACGCCAAGCACGGCACCGGCATCGCGGTGCGGCTGGCGGTCTGGGACCGGGTCACTGGCGGCGGGTTGCCGTTGGTCGGGGACATCGAGGACCTTGCTGATGCCCTTGGCCTTATCGATCAGCTTCCTCCCCGCGCAACCCCGCCGGCCTCCCCACCTCCGCCCTCGCCGTCCCGCTCGACGGGCATGTCGCTCTTCCGGGAGGTTCGTGGCGCATCACGCGCGCCCACGCTCCCGAAGTCGGAGCACCAGGATGCCGAGGCCCGGCCGCTGCGGGTCATTGCGCTCGAGGAACCGAGCCCGACCGGCGACCCGGCCGGCATCTACCTGCCATGGCGGCCCAGCCGGCTCAGCCTTCCTGATGCCCGGGATCATCCTACGCCGCTCGTCGAGTCGCTGGCGATGGGCTCGATCGCCGCTCCGCGACCGGTCTACGCGCCGTTGCTGCCCGCCAAGGTCGTCACGGAGGGACTGCTATCGGCGGCGCAGCTGGAGACGCTCGTCTACGCCGGTGCCGCGTTCGAGCGAGACCTGCCGGGGCGCTTCAATCCGGCCCAGGAGGGTAGCTTGCTCGAGGTCTCCGATAAGGGAGCTGCCTATGCCGCGGGCTTCTTTCTCGGCGATGGCACCGGCGCCGGGAAGGGGCGCCAGATCGCCGGGATCATTCTCGATCAGTGGCAGCGGGGAAGGCGCCGCCACATCTGGCTCAGCAAGAACGAAGCTCTGCTGGAGGACGCGCAGCGCGACTGGGGCGCGCTCGGCGGAATGGCACTCGACGTCCAGCCCCTCTCACAATGGAAGCTGGGTACCCCGATCGCGCTCGATGCCGGCATCCTCTTCGTGACCTATCCGACACTGCGGTCCGGCCGCGAGGACGCGACCCGCCTTCGCCAGATCCTCGACTGGGCAGGCGCGGCGTTCGATGGTGTCATCGCGTTCGACGAAGCCCACGCGCTCGCGAACGCGGCGGGTGGCGAAGGCTCTCGAGGCCGGGTCAAAGGATCGGAGCAGGGCGTAGCGGGCCTGCGGCTGCAGAACCATCTCCCCCGCGCTCGCGCCCTCTACGTCTCGGCCACGGGCGCCTCGGACATCGCCAACCTCAGCTATGCGACACGCCTCGGGCTCTGGGGACCGGGAACGGCATTCGCTGACCGCGAGGCATTCATCACCGGCGTCCGCAAGGGCGGCATCGCGGCAATGGAGCTGGTCGCCCGCGATCTCAAGGCGCTTGGGGTCTACACGGCGCGTGCGCTGTCCTTCGCCGGGGTCGAATATGACCTGCTGGAGCACAAGCTCACCCCCGAGCAGATCCAGGTCTACGACGCCTATGCCGAGGCCTGGGCGATCATCCATCGCAACCTGAATGCCGCGCTCGAGCAAACCCGGGTCGTTGATACCGTCTCCGGCTCGACGTTGAACCCGAATGCCAAATCGGCTGCGCTGTCGCGGTTCGAGAGCGTCAAGCAGCGCTTCTTCGCGCAGTTGCTCCTGTCCGCCAAGCTGCCGAGCCTCTTGCCTGCCATCGAAGCCGACCTCGGCCGCGGCGACGCCGTTGTGGTGCAGCTGGTCTCCACGTCCGAGGCGATGCTCGCGCGGCGATTGGCCGAGCTCGATCCGGCTGAGCGCGAAGCGCTCGAGATCGACCTCTCCCCTCGCGAATATGTCGTCGACTACCTGCTCGGCGCCTTTCCTACCCGCCAGATGCGCGTCTTCACCGATGCGGACGGCACGGTTCGCTCCGAGCCGATGACCGACGAAGACGGTCGTCCAGTGCACAGCCAGGCCGCACTGGCCGCGCGCGATGCTCTGGTCGAGCAACTCTGCGCCCTCCCGGCGATCGACGCGATCATCGAGCGGTTCGGCACCTCCCAGGTCGCCGAGGTGACCGGGCGCACCCGCCGCCTCGTCGTGGATGCCAACAGCGCACAGCGCCTCGAACGCCGCACGCCCAAGTCAAACCTCGCTGAGTCCCAGGCCTTCATGGACGGCACCAAGAGACTGCTCGTCTTCAGTGACGCCGGTGGAACGGGACGCAGCTACCACGCGTGCGTGCGCGCCAAGAACCAGGCGCGCCGCATCCATTATCTCCTCGAGCCCGGCTGGCGCGCCGACGCGGCCATCCAGGGCCTCGGCCGTACCCACCGCTCGGCACAAGCATCGGCACCCCTGTTCCGGCCCGTGACGACCGATGTGCGCGGCGAACGCCGCTTCATCTCGACCATCGCTCGCCGCCTCGATACGCTGGGCGCGCTCACTCGGGGGCAACGGCAGACCGGTGGCCAGAACCTGTTCGACCCCGCCGACAATCTCGAGAACGACTATGCCAAGGATGCGCTGATCGCCTGGTACCGCCTGCTCTATGCCGGGAAGCTTCAATCGACGACGCTGGGTGACTTCGAGGATCGTTCGGGGCTCCGCCTTGCCGCTGAGGACGGCGGTCTGCGCGACGACCTGCCGCCGATACAGCGATGGCTGAACCGTCTCCTCGCCTTTCCCATCGCGCTCCAGAACGCGATCTTCGACGAGTATCTCGGTCTGGTCGAGGCGCGCGTAGACGCGGCGCGCAAGGCGGGTACGCTCGACCTCGGCGTCGAGACACTGGCGGTCGAGCGGTTGCGCGTGGAGCAGGATCGCGTGATCCGGACCGATGCCACCAGCGGTTCCACCACGCATCTGCTCACGGTAGGCCTGGAACGCCGCCCGCGGCCGTTGTCGTTGGAAGACGTGATGGATCTCGCACGACGGAAGGATGCCCGTTTCCTCGTCAACGAACAGTCAGGTCGCAGCGCCCTGCGCCTGGATGGCCGGAGCGTGCTCAGCGAGGACGGCACGCTGTGCCCGCGCTATGAGATCGTTCGTCCCTTGCGCCGCCAACGTCTCGATCGTGACGCGTTCGCCGACACGCGCTGGACCACTGCCACGGCCGACAGGTTCGCGTCCGCCTGGACCGCCGAGGTAGACGAACTGACCGCATCGACGTCGAACGAGACCATGCACCTGGTCACTGGACTGCTCCTGCCGATCTGGGATGCCCTGCCGGATGAACTCGCCCAGGTGGTGCGGGTCGTCGACGAGGCGGGACAGTCGTTGCTCGGGAGGCAGATCCCTGCGCTGGCGCTGGCGGAGCTTGGCCGTCGGTTCGGCTTCGATGCGCCCGTGGTCGCGCCGGACGATCTCGTCAGGGCGGTGCTCGAGAATGGGCGAACTGTCCCCGTAGGCAACGGTGGCAAGCTGCACGCTAAGCGGGCGCTCGTCGGCGGGTCGCAGCGGCTTGAGCTCACAGGGTTTGATCCGGCGCGCCTGCCCGAGCTGAAGGCGCTCGGCTGTGTCGTCGAGATCATCCGGTACCAGACCCGGCTGTTCGTACCGGCTCCAAAGGCACCGAAGATCCTGACCGCGTTGAGCAGATAGTCGAGATCATGGGTTCGGCTCGACAGCGCTTCGCTCATCATCTATTTAGACGTTACCACTAGAAAGGTCCGGCCATGGAACGTGCGATCAGCGCCAGCGACGCCAACCAGCATTTCTCCGAGATGCTGCGCGACGTGCAGGACGGCGAGACCTTCGTCGTCACGTCTCGCGGCCGTCCGGTCGCCAAGGTCACGCCGGTCGATGATCTCGACCGGCAGGGCCCCGCGCTCGATGCGCTGCTCGACTTCGTCGCCACCCTGCCGCGCCGGCGCGCGGAGGCGTGGCGCCGCGAAGATCTGTACGAGTGACCCGGGTCGCCTTCGACACCAACGTGCTGGCCTATGTCGCGGGCGTTGACCGGCATGCCGATGATGCAGTGAAGATCGACGCTAGCCGCATGCTCCTGAAGCAGCTGCGCGGTCGTGCCGCCCTCGTCGTGCCGGTCCAGGTCCTGGGTGAGCTCTATGTCGTGCTGACCCGCTCGGGTGCATCACGCGACGAGGCGCGCGACGCGGTGCTGCGCATGGCGCAGGCTTTCGGAACCGCGGACAGCAACGCCTCGGCTTTCCTGTCGGCGCTCGACCTGGCCACAACCCACAAGCTGCAGTTCTGGGACTCGCTGATCGTGAACGCCGCCGCCGAAGCCGGCTGCACGCTCCTCCTGTCCGAGGACATGAGCGACGGTTTCTCGTGGCGCGGAACCGTCGTGGTCAATCCGTTCGCGACGTCGGTCGATGAGCGTCTGACCCGCCTGATCGCCTGACGGCGGACCACTCCCCCGCACAACGCACAGAGGAAAGGAGACGTCGAGGACGCGAGCCGGCGCAGGCGCGCCCGAGGCTCGTGACCAAGGAGACCGACGATGATCCAGACCATAGCGCTCGGCAAGCTCGTGCCGTCCAAGCGCAACGTCCGCCGCCGCAGCGATGCCGCAGCCGATGCCCAGCTCCGTGCCGATATCGAGGCGCGTGGGCTGCTCCAGAACCTGATCGTGACCGCCAACAAGAAGCCGAGGGGCACCTACGCCGTCGAGGCCGGGGGACGGCGGCACAGCGCGCTGAAGGCTCTCGCCGACGAAGGAAAGCTCCCGACCGACTTCGCCGTTCCTTGCCTCGTCCTCGACGACCTCGGCAGCGCCGTGGCGGAAGCGAGCTTGGCGGAGAACTTCCAGAAGCTTGCGCTGAACCCAGCAGACGAGTGCCTCGCCTTCCAGCACTTCATCGAGCAGGGCTCGGATGTCGAGGGCGTCGCCCGCCGTTTCGGTGTCACCGTGCGGTTCGTCGAAGGCCGGCTGCGGCTGGCGAGCCTCGCACCCGTCGTCTTCCAGGCGCTCGCCGATGGCGAGATCACGCTCGATATAGCGAAGGCCTACGCCTCCACCCCGGATCACGAGCGTCAGGCCCATGTGTTCGACCAGATGAGCCGAGGCTATGGCGGTGCGCATCCGGACAGCATCCGGCGCATGATGACGCAGGCGACCGTCTCCGGCGCGGACCCGCGAGCACGCCTCGTCGGGGAAGATGCCTACCTCGCCGCTGGCGGGCGGATCGATCGCGACCTGTTCGCCGACGACAGCACCACGCGCTGGCTGGACATCGCCATCCTCGAGCGCCTCGCCAGCGAGATGATGGAAGCCGCCGCCGCCGCCGCCGCGGCGGAAACGGGATACGCCTGGGTGCGTCCGACGCTGGATCGCTACGTCGACTGGCAGCAGACCGAGGGCCTGCAGCGCGTCGATCTCGCGCCGCCGTCGCTGACGGAATCCGAGCAGGACCAGATCGCAACCCTGGAGGCGGACGCTGCGGACAAGATTGCGCTGATCGAGGACGAGAACAGTAGCGAGGACGAGCGTGCCGTCGCCGAGACCGCGCTCGAAAGCATCGAAAGGGCAATCGAGACAATCACCGAGAGGCCTCCCGTCCTCCCCGAAGAGCTGCGACCGACGGTGGGCGCCTTCCTCGTGCTCGGCCCGGACGGCGCCCCGCGCCTCCATCAGACGCTCTATGTCGAACCGGTCCAAGAACCGGAGGCGGTGATGGAGAGTGACATCGGCGACGAAGTGCCAGCCTCGCCGGTCCGCTCAGTGGGGCTGTCACAGCGGCTGACCGACGAACTCGCGATCCAGCGCCGCGACATCCTCGCCGTCCATGTCGCCGCCGACCCGGACTTCGCCCTCGACCTAGCGATCTTCCTGATGGTCGATCGCAAGCCTGGACATGGGGTCGAGCGGTACGGCTCGTCGCTCAGCGCCCGAGCGCCTCAGGAGCCTGTGATCGGCTTCAAGACACCGGAGGCCGCGGCAACGCTCGCGAGGATCAAGGCGGAGCAAGCACTCGACCGCAGCTGGACCATGCTGGAGACGGCGAGCGCCCGCTTCGATGCCTTCCGGGCGCTTGGCGCCGATGAGCGCGCCGCGTGGCTCGGACACGCTGTCGCTTCCACACTCGAGGCGAGCGTGCTCGGTGCCGGCGCGAGCGGCTGTGACTTCCACGATCATCTGGGGCAGCTGCTCCGCATCGACGTCGCGGCATGGTGGCGGCCGACAGCCGCCAACTTCTTCGACAAGGTCACCAAGCCCGTCATGTTCGACGCGCTTGCCGAGATCGACGGGCCGGCGCTCGCCGCGCGGTATGGCAACGCCAAGAAGTCCGACCTCGCCGCCGCGTGCGAGAAGATCTGCGCTGGCGACTTCATCGGTGAGGTCGGCACGAAGCACTTGGCGCGTGCGTGGCTGCCGACGGCGATGCGCTTCACACCGGCTCAGGCTACCGAGGCAGCGCCGGAGAGCACACCTGCTCTGGACGGCACTTCTATGAGCGACGCGGACGCCGGCGACGGGGAGGACAACGCGGTCGCCCGCGAAGCAGCCTGAACGACGACGACCCGGGGGCGGCCTCTACTGGAGGTCGCCTCTTTGTCTTGGGGCCGGTGAGAGAGGGGAGACGGCTGTCGCCGGGGGCGAGCCGATCCGGCTCTTATCCGAGAGGAGATGCGCGATGCGCCCCACACGTTCTTCCGCCGTGTCCGTCAGTCCCGCCGAGACGTGAGGGTCCCCCGGTTTCTCATCCAGTTTGAGGGTGAGTATCCGGCGTTCATTC
>CAYMIU010000029.1:14432-55558 GCA_964390515.1 uncultured Stakelama sp. | reverse complement strand
AGCTGGTCAACATGCCGGCCCGCCTCGTCGTGAAAGTGCCTGCGAATGTCGATGCGGTGCAGGCGGCCTGCGCCGGCATCGCTTTCGGCACGGTCCAGCACATGCTGTTCGACAATGCGAAGCTGGAGCCCGGCGAGTCGATCCTGGTTCATGCCGGCGGGTCGGGCATCGGCACCGCGGCGATCAAGATGGCCAAGGCCATCGGCTGCACGGTCTACACGACCGTCGGCGACGACCGAAAGGGCGAGAAGGCCCGCGAACTGGGCGCCGACCACGTGATCAACTATCGCGAGGAGCGCTTCGAGGGCGAGGTACGGCGACTGACCAAGCGCAAGGGCGTGGACGTGGTGTTCGAGCATGTCGGCGCCGAGACATGGAACGGCTCGCTGCTCTGCCTCAAGCGCGGGGGGCGGCTCGTCACCTGCGGATCGACCTCCGGCGTCTCGACGCAGATGAACCTGATGCAGCTGTTCCAGCAGCAATATCGCATCACCGGCTCGTTCGGCTGCCGCATCGCCAATATGCGCGAGAGCCTCGACAAGATGGCGGGGGGGCTCACACCGGTGGTCGATACGGTGTTGCCGCTCGCCGATTTTGCCAAGGGTCTCGAGCGCCTCGAATCCCGCCAGGTCTTCGGCAAGATCATCGTGACGATCTGAGCAAGCCTGTCTCAGGCGAAGAGGCGTTCGCCGTTGCCGGAGATCTCACGGACGCAGGCCGTCACGTGACCTGCCAGGGCCTTCGCGGCCGGCCCGGCCCCGTCGCGCACGCGCATCAGCACGTCGTAGCCGCCGAGCGGGGGCAGGGTCGTCACTCGGCGGAAGGGCCGGCGCGCGACGTTCGCCGGCAGCGGGGCGACCGCCAGATCGGCCTCGACCGCCGCGATCTGTCCCTGGCAATGCTCGCTCGAATAGGCGACGCGGTAGGGGATGCCTGCCTGGTCGCGAACCACAAAACCGCCAGCACCACGATCGCCAGCGCCACGCCGGCGGCCGCGATCACCAGCCCGCGGCTCGGCACGCGCGTCGGATCGGCCACTTCATACGGCTCGTAGCGCGGCTTCTCGCGCGGCGCGTTCATCGCCTCGACGCGCACGTCCCGGGCCAGCGCCACCTCGTCCTCGCCGACCGCACGGGCATAAGCCCGAACGAAGCCGACGGCGTAGGTGGAAGACGGCAGCGCACCATAATTGGATGCCTCGATCGCCTCGAGGTGCCGCAGCGGAACGCGCGTGCGCGCCGCGATTTCGGACAAGGACATGCCAAGCCGCTCGCGGGCCTCGCGCAGCCTCTCGCCGACGGGTTGGGGAAAGAGCGTCGCCTTCTCGCCGCGCTCGGCCTCAGTCATTCAGATCTCCGCTCCGGGCGGATCGACCCTGTCCACCCTTGCCCCCGCACGTGTCACAGAGCAGGCAACCTGTGTCAATCGAGCCACACCGCTTTCGTTTGACGGTTCACCGCAATTCGGCGTGGCTTCAACCCGGCGGGGAGCCCGGCGGGGGCAACTCAACCCAGTTCAACACCTTGCGCCTCGGCCCAGCGGGACAAGGCGCCGCGCATGTCGCGTGGCGGATCCGCCAGCAGGCGCGTCATCTCCGCGGTGATCGCGGCGCGATCGAGCGACCGGATCATCGCCTTGATCGGGCCCACCGCGGCGGGCGTGATCGACAGACGATCGATGCCGATGCCGATCAGCGCCAGCGCCTCCAGCGGCCGCCCGCCCATCTCGCCGCACACGGCAAGCGGCACCCCCGCCGCTCGACACGGCTCGATCACGCTTGCCAGGAAACGCAGGATAGAGGCGGAAAGCCAGTCGTACCGCTCGGCGAGCTTGGGATTGGCGCGATCGGCCGCGAACAGGAACTGCGTCAGGTCGTTGGTGCCGATCGACAGGAAATCCACCTGCGGCAGCAACAGGTCCAGCTGATAGGCAAGGCTCGGCACCTCCAGCATCGCGCCATATCGCACCTCCAGCGGCAGCCGGCGGTTGCGCGAGTGGATCCAGTCGCGTTGCTTCTCGAACAGCGCCTTCGCCTCGTCGAACTCCCACGCTTCGCTCACCATCGGGAACATGACGTTCAGCGTCCGCCCCGCCGCCGCTTCCAGCAACGCGCGCGCCTGCGCCTTCATCAGCCCGTTGCGCTCCAGCGCCAGCCGAAGCGCGCGCCAGCCCATCGCCGGATTTTCCTCGTCGGCATGGTCCTGCGTCAGATACGGCAGGGCCTTGTCCCCGCCGATGTCCACCGTACGGAAGATCACCGGCCGGTCGCCTGCCACGTCCAGCACCTCGCGGTACAAGCGCTGCTGGCGCTCGCGCTGCGGCAGCGTGGCGCTGACCAGGAACTGGAATTCGGTGCGGAACAGCCCGATCCCGTCCGCGCCCGTCACGTCCAGCGCTGCCACGTCGTCGCGCAGGCCGGCATTCACCATCACGCGGATGCGATGGCCGTCCTTCGTCTCGGGCGCCACATCGCGCAGCGCAGCATAAGCGGCGCGGCGCTTCTGGCGCAGCGCCAGCTTCGCCTCGAACGCTTCCTCCATCGCCGTCGATGGCCGCACGAGCACCGATCCCTCGCTGACGTCCAGCAGCAGCAGATCGCCTTCCACGATCACCCTTCGCACATCGCGCACCCGGCCAAGCACGGGCACGCCCATCGCGCGAGCGACGATCGTGACGTGCGCGGTCAGCGATCCTTCCTCCAGGATCACGCCCTTCAGCCGCCGGCGATCATATTCCAGCAGTTCCGCCGGCCCCAGGTTGCGCGCGATCAGGATCGTGTCCTGGCGAAGGCCCATCTGCGCCGCCGTGCCCATCTGGCCGGAAACGATCCGCAGCAGCCGGTTCGACAGGTCCTCCAGGTCGTGCATCCGGTCGGCGAGCAACGGATCGTCGATCTGCCGCATCCGCTGGCGGGTGCGCTGCTGCACGCGCTCGATCGCCGCCTCGGCGGTCAGCCCGCTGTCGATCGCCTCGTTGATCCGCCGTGACCAACCTTCGTCATAGGCGAACATCTTGTACGTCTCGAGCACCTCCTCATGCTCGCCGCCGACGCCGAACTCGGCCTCGCGGGTCATTCGGTCGATCTGCTCGCGCATCTTATCGAACGCGGCATAGACGCGGTGGCGCTCCGCCTCGATGTCCTCCGCCACGGTATGCTCGATCACGATCCGCGGCTGGTGGAACACCGCGTATCCGGCGGCCATGCCGTCGACCAGCTTCTGGCCGGGTAGCCGCACCGTCGCGGTCGATTGCTGCGGCCGATCCTTGGGCCCGCCCTGGTCGATGAGGCCGGCGTTCGCGATCAGCTCGCTCAGCACCATGGCGACGGTCTGCAGCGCCTCGATCTCGACATCGGCATAACGCCGCGGTTCGGCATGCTGCACTGCGAGCACGCCCACGGACCGCTCGCGCCGAATGATCGGCACGCCGGCGAAACTGTGGAATCGGTCCTCGCCCGTCTCGGGCTTGTAGGCGAAATCGGGGTGGCTCGCCGCCTGATCGAGGTTCAGCACCTCGCCCGTTTCGGCGATCGTCCCGACCAGGCCTTCGCCCAGCGCCAGCTTGGTGACGTGCACCGCTGCCGGGTCCAGCCCGCGCGTCGCGAACAGCTCCAGCACACCTTCACGCAGGAGATAGATCGAGCAGACCTCGCTATCCAGCGCCTCGCCGATGATGTCGACGACCTGGTTCAGCTTGGCCTGCGCATTGGTGCGCGCGGCCATCACGTCATGCAGATTGACCAGGATCTCGCGGGCGGAGGCGGCGGCGGAAAGCGGCATGGGCGCTTGGCTAGCAGGCAGGTGCCGTGGGTGCCACGCAACATTTGTTTGCTGCACCGCCGGAAAAACCAAGCACTTGCGAGGTTCCGGCGGCGCTCAGCATGATGTCACTTGGCCTGCTTCTTGGCCTTCGGCTTCGGCTTGGGCTTGTCCTTGGCCGGTGCCTCGCGCGGGAACAGCACTGCGGCCACGCCGATCGCGACCGCGCCGACGCCTGCCGCCGCACCCACGATCCGCCCGAGCGACCAGCCGCGCTTCGCCTCGGGCGCTGCCCAGCCCTCGCCATCCGACGACTGCGACGGTTCGGCCGCGGTCTTCACCAGCGCTTCGGGCTCGCCCGTCTTCTCGGGCGCAGTTTTCTCAGGCGCAGTTGACCCAGCAGCAGCAGCGACTGGAATCTCCGGCTCGGTCGGCGCGTGCGGCGGTTCCTGGATCGGGAAGGGGGACTGGTTACCGGGGGGTACGGGCGGCGTGTGAGACATCGTGATCCTCTTGCTTGAAATGAATGAACGCCGCTGGGCGACAGCGGCTCCGCTCAATCGAACAGTCCATCCTGGCTTCCGCTCGGCGGATCGAGCCCCAGATGCTTCCACCCGCCGGCATTCAGCACGCGCCCGCGCGCCGTCCGCGCGACGAGGCCGAGCTGGATCAGATATGGCTCGATCACTTCCTCGATCGTGTCGCGCGGCTCGGAAAGTCCCGCCGCCAGCGTCTCCACGCCGACGGGGCCGCCGCGATAGATATCCGCGATCATCGTCAGATAGCGCCGGTCCATCGCATCGAGGCCAAGCTTGTCGACCTCCAGGCGATTGAGCGCCCTGTCCGCCGCCATCGCATCCACCTCGACGACACCGGCGACATTGGCGAAGTCGCGCACCCGGCGCAGCAGGCGCCCCGCGATACGCGGCGTGCCCCGCGAGCGGCGCGCCACCTCCGCCGCACCATCGGGCGCGATGTGAAGATCGAGCATCGACGCGGCGCGCGTGACGACGCGGGTCAGCTCTTCCACGGTGTAGAATTGCAGCCGGATCGGGATGCCGAACCGATCGCGCAGCGGCGTCGTCAGCAGCCCCTGCCGCGTCGTCGCGCCGACCAGCGTGAACCGCGGCAGGTCGATCCGCACGCTGCGCGCCGACGGCCCCTCGCCGATCATCAGGTCCAGCGCGCGATCCTCCATCGCCGGGTACAGCACTTCCTCCACCGCGGGCTGCAGCCGGTGGATCTCGTCGATGAACAGCACGTCGCCGTCCTCGAGATTGGTGAGCAGCGCAGCAAGGTCGCCCGACTTGGCGATCACCGGGCCGGATGTCGCACGGAAACCGACGCCCATCTCGCGCGCCACGATCTGCGCCAGCGTCGTCTTGCCCAGCCCCGGCGGGCCGAAGAACAGCACATGGTCGAGCGCATCCCCGCGCGATCGCGCCGCCTCGATGAACACGCGCAGATTGTCGCGCGCCGCCGCCTGGCCGACGAATTCGTCGAGCCGCTTGGGGCGCAGCGCCGCATCGGCATCCTCAGGCCGGCGCGCCGGCGTGATCAGGCGATCGTCGTCGTCACTCATTGCCGGCTCGATACCGCAGTTTCGCGAGCATACCAGCGCCGCCTGTCATCGGACGGGCGCAACGCACCCCGCTCACTTCGCCGCCTTGCGCAGCGCGAGACGCACGAGCGCGTCCAGCGTCGCGCCGGCGCCAAGTTCGTCCTCCGCCGCCGTGACCGCCGCGGTCGCTTCCGCCGGGCGGAAACCAAGGTTGAGCAGCGCCGATACCGCGTCTCCGCTCGCCCCCGCCGGCGCCACCTGTGCGGCCGCCGCAGGACCGAGCGTGATCCCGCCCGCCTTGTCCTTCAGCTCGCGCACGATCCGCTCGGCAAGCTTCGGGCCGACGCCATTGGCGCGCGCCACCATCGCCTTGTCCTGCGCCGCGACCGCACGGTTGAGCTCGCCCGGCTCCAGCGCGGAAAGGATAGCCAGTGCGACCCGCGCGCCCACGCCCTGAACCCCGGTGAGCAGGCGGAACCAGTCGCGCTCGTCCGCACGGGCAAAGCCAACCAGCCGCTGGAAATCCTCGCCGACCAGCATCTCGGTATGCACCATCACCGCCTCGCCGACCGGGCCGAGTGCCGCGAGCGTGCGCGAAGAGGCGCCGACGAGATAACCGATCCCGCCTACCTCGATCACCGCATGGTCGGCGGTCGTGCTGTGGAGCACGCCCTTCAGATAGGCGATCACCGGCTGCTGTCCGTCATGGATCGCGGCAATAGCGGCTCCGCCAATAACGGCCAACACCCGCGCAGCCGGGCAGTCGCCTCAGTCGTGCCGCGCGCGCCGCATCATCCCCGCCGCGCTCGCCTGGTGATGCGCGTGGCAGATCGCCACCGCCAGCGCGTCCGCCGCGTCAGGCCCGGCAAGCTTCGCGCCCGGCAGCAGCACGCCCATCATCGCCTGGATCTGCCGTTTCTCCGCGCCGCCGGTGCCGACCACCGCCTTCTTCACCGTGGAGGGATGATACTCGCCGATGGCGAGCCCCGCGCCCGCCGCCGCCAGCAGCACCACGCCGCGCGCCTGCCCCAGCTTCAGCGTCGACTGCGCATTGGTATTGCCCAGCACCTCTTCCACCGCCGCGCCATCGGGGCGCTCCGCCCGGATCACGTCGATCAGCGCATTGTAGAGATTGGCCAGCCGCCGCGGCAGCGGCATCGAGGGATCGGTGCGGATCTGCCCGTTGGCAACGTGTCGCAGCCGGTTCCCTTCCGCCGCGATCACCCCCCAGCCGGTGGTGCCGAGGCCGGGGTCGAGGCCGAGGATGATCATCGCCGGGCCATCAGCCCAGCTTCGCCATCACCTCGTCGGACACTTCGTAATTGCCCCACACCTGCTGCACGTCGTCGTCATCGTCGAGCGCGTCGATCAGCTTGAACAGCGTCGCGGCGTCATTCTCGTCCACCGACACCATCGTCTGCGGCCGCCACGCGAGCTTCGCGCTCTCCGCTTCGCCCAGCACCGGCTCCAGCGCATTGACGACTTCGTGGAGGTCGCCCTGCGCGGTCCAGATCTCGTGGCCGTCCTCGCTCGACGTCACGTCCTCCGCGCCCGCTTCCAGCGCCGCCTCGAACACCTTGTCCGCGTCGCCCGCGCTTGCCGGATAGTTGATCAGGCCCATGCGATCGAAGCCATGGCTGACCGAGCCCGACGCGCCGAGGTTGCCGCCGTTCTTGCTGACGGCGGTGCGCACGTTCGTCGCGGTACGGTTACGGTTGTCGCTCAGCGCCTCGATGATCAGGCTGACGCCGCCGGGGCCGAAGCCCTCGTAGCGGATTTCCTCGTAATTCTCCGCGTCGCTGCGGCTCGCCTTGTCGATCGCGCGCTGGATATTGTCCTTGGGCATCGACTGCGCCTTGGCCGCGTTCACCGCGGCGCGCAGGCGTGGATTCATGTCCGGATCAGGCAATCCCATCTTTGCCGCGACGGTGATTTCGCGGGAAAGCTTCGAGAACATGCCCGAACGCTTCTTATCCTGTGCACCCTTGCGGTGCATGATGTTCTTGAACTTGGAATGACCTGCCATGTGCGCGCCTCTAGCGCCGGATATGTGCCCTGCTCAAGTCGCTGCGCTCATCCGCCATTGCGTTTTTCCGCCAGCATTGCCTCGATCCGCGCCAGCCGCGCGATCACACCGTCCTCCATCTTGCGATGCAGCCGCAGGATTTCGAGTTCCGCCCGCAGGTTGGTTTCGTAGTCCAGCGCAGCCGTCAGCCGGTCCTTCGCGGCCTGCCGGTTCTGGCTCATCATGATGACGGGCGCCTGCACCGCCGCCAGCGTCGACAGCATCAGGTTGAGGAAGATGAAGGGATAGGGATCGAACACCAGTCCCATCCGCCCCAGCACGTTGCTGTTCAGCACCATCCAGCCCAGCAGAACCAGGCTGAAGATGATGATGAAGCCCCAGGAGCCGCCAACGGCAGCCACCCGGTCGGCCAGCCGCTCGCCGAACGTCGCCTGCTCCTCGGCCACGTCGGACGCATCGCGCACCCCCGTCGTCCCCGACGCGATCGAGGAAAGGACGCGCCATTCCTCCTCCTCCAGCGCCGATGATGGCTTGCCGAGCAGGAGCCGCGACAGTTCCTCGAGGTCCGCCCTGTGCTCGTGCATCGCGCATTCTCCGGCTGCCTCGTATCGCTATGGCGGCCCTCGCATTTTCGCAAACATCTTCCCCTGCTGATCGGTTTCGGCCAAACGCACGCTCATGACGATAGCGGTGGACATGGGCGCCGATGCCTCGGGCGCGCCGGTCCTGATCGACCTTGAGGAATTGCTGGCCACCCGATTGCTTGTTCAGGGCAATTCGGGCTCGGGAAAGTCGCACCTGCTGCGCCGCCTGCTCGAACGGTCGGCGGGCCAGGTGCAACAGGTGGTGATCGATCCGGAGGGCGATTTCGTCACCCTCGGCCCGGCCTATGGCCATGTCGTGATTGAGGCGACCGACTATTCCGAACGCGAGATCGCGCGAATCGCCGGCCGCCTGCGGGAGCACCGCGCCTCGGTGGTGCTCAGCCTCGAAGGGCTGGAGGCGGAGGGGCAGATGCGCTGCGCCGCCACCTTCCTGTCGGCGATGTTCGACGCACCGCGCGAACATTGGTATCCCGCGCTGGTCGTGGTGGACGAGGCGCAGCTGTTCGCCCCCACTACCGGCGGCGAAGTGGCGGAGGACGTTCGCCGCGCGTCGCTCTCCGCGATGACCAACCTCATGTGCCGCGGCCGCAAGCGCGGCCTTGCCGGCGTCATCGCCACTCAGCGGCTGGCGAAGCTCGCCAAGAACGTCGCCGCCGAAGCGTCGAACTTCCTGATGGGCCGCACCTTCCTCGATATCGACATGGCGCGCGCCGCCGACCTGCTGGGCATGGAGCGCCGTCAGGCGGAGGCGATCCGCGATCTGCCGCGCGGCACGTTTCTCGCGCTCGGGCCCGCGGTCTGCCGCCGCCCGCTGACGGTGAAGATCGGCGCGGTCGAAACCAGCGCCCGCAGCGGCAGCCCGAAGCTGACGCCGCTTCCCTCCGCCCCGCCGGCGGACCTGCAGGAGCTGATCTTCGCCGCCCCGGAGCCGGAGGCCGCGCCCCAGTTGCCGATGGCGTTCGAGGCACGCCCGCGCCGCGTGCCCGCGGACGAGATCATTGCCGACATGGCTCGTCCCGCCCCAACCCCGCTCCCCTCGGAGCCGGAACGCACGCCGGAGGAAATTTCGGCGATCGTCGCCAACGTGCTTCAGGCGATCGTCGAGGATCCCGAATCGGCCGGCCGCCCGGCCTCGGTGCTGTTCCAGGATTTCCAGGTCCGCTGCCGCATGCAGGGCCTGTCGCGCTCAGGCGTCGACCTCGGCGATTTCACCCGCCGCCTGTCGTGCGCCCGGGCCGGCATCTTCGACATCCACGATCCGCAATGGGCGGAGGCGATCGCGCTCGCCGGCGCCCTGCCGGACGAGATGGTCGGGCCGTTCCTGCTCGTCGCCAGGGCCGCGCGCGAAGGCGCCCCCTGTCCCAGCGATGCGGCGCTCGCCGAAACCTACGGCACCTCGTCGCTCGGCCGCGTTCGCCGCCTGATGACCTACATCGAAAGCCGCGATCTCATCATCACCCGCACGGATCTGTCGGGCAAGCGCTCGATCACCATCGCCCGCCTCGGCTGGACCACCGCCGCCGCCGAAGCCGCCTGAGCCGCCTGAGCCGCGGGCGGACCACCCGATTTATTCGAACCGGGGCCACCCCTTCTACCCTGAGACAGAGGAAGCGGCGGCCGTGGTATCGAATCAAAGCATGCCGAGCGCCTGCATGTACGTCTCGAGGATCGCTTCCTCTTCCTGATACTCTTCCCGCTTCTTCTTGCGGATCGACATGATCTTCTTGATCGCCTTCGGGTCGTATCCGCGGCTCTTCGCCTCGGCGAACACGTCCTTGATGTCGTCCGCGATGCCCTTCTTTTCTTCCTCGAGCCGCTCGGCGCGCTCGATCAGCAGGCGCAGCTCTTCGGCTGCGACCTGGCCGCCACCCATGCCCTCACCACGTTCCTCGACCATCGAATACCCCCATGAAATTGAAGCGCCGCCAGCCTCGCGCGGTTGACGTGCGAGTGGCGGAGCAATTGACCGTGTCGGTTGTGGCGGCGGCCTTTATGGAAAGCCGCCGCCGCGATCAAATCTTATGCGATCAGCCGCTATGCGCCGCCGCTATTCACCGATGCGACGGGCAACCGCGCCGTTACGCATCACGAAACGCACGCGTTCCAGCTCGCGCACGTCGCCCAATGGCGAGGCGTCCACCGCGATGATGTCGGCATTCTTGCCCGGCTCGATGCTGCCGATCGTTGTGCCCTGGCCCAGCACTTCGGCCGCGGTCAGCGTGGCGCTTCGGATCGCCTCGGTCGGGCTCATCCCCACCTTGTCGACCAGCAGGGCGAACTCCGTGCCGTTCTCGCCATGATGCGAAACGCCGCTGTCGGTGCCGAAGGCGAAGCGCACGCCGGCCTTGTAGGCCTTGCGGTGGCTTTCCTGCATCGCCGCGGCGGCCGCTTCCGCCTTCGGGATGGTCGCCGCCGGCAGCGCCCCGGCGCGCGCCTGCGCCAGCGCGGCAACCGGTGCGATCTCGGTCGGGACCAGATAGGCGCCGGTCCGCCGCAGCAGCGCGATCGTCTCGTCGTCGAGGAAGCTGCCATGCTCGATCGTGTCCACGCCGGCGAGCAGCGCCGCCTTCGTGCCCTCGGCCGCATGGCTGTGCGCGGCAACCTTGCGGCCAAGCCCGTGCGCGGTGTCGACGATCGCCTTCATCTCCTCCGGCGTGAAGGCGCGGCCAAGCCCGCCGGACACGTTCGAGAGGACGCCGCCCGTCGCGGTGATCTTGATCACCTGCGCGCCCAGGCCGACTTGGCGGCGCGTCGCGCGGACGCAATCGTCGACGCCGTCGCAGGTATTCTCCACCGTCGGCGCGATCGCATGGGCGAACGGCTCGGCGATGCCGTTCAGAGGATCGCCATGCCCGCCGGTGACGGAGATCGGCGCGCCCGCATTGATGATCGTCGGCCCGTCGACGTCGCCGCGCGCGATCGCATCGCGCAGCGCCCGGATCGCGCGCGGATCGCCGCCCAGGTCGCGCACCGTGGTGAAGCCGGAACGCAGCGTCGTGCGCGCATTGCCCGCGCCATAAAGCAGGTCGTCGGCCTGTTCGGTGTTGAGCGCGGTCAGCCGCGCCCGCATCGGATCGCCGCCGATGCCCAGCAGGTGCACGTGAAGATCGATCAGCCCCGGCAGGACGAACTTGTCCTTGAGGTCGATCAGCTCGGCGCCCGGCTCTGGCTCGGCGAAGCCGTCGCGAATCTCGGCGATCTTGCCGGCACGCACGATGATCGTGCTGTTGGCGCGCGGCGGCTGGCCCGCGCGGGCGAGCAGGGCGCCGGCATGGATGTAGCTGGTCTTCTGCGCCGCGGGCACGGGCGCGGCGGGAGCGGGCGAGGCTGGCGTCGCCGCCGGTGCTGCTGCCGGGCCTGCGGTCTGCGCCGTCACCGGTGCGGCCGCCATCACGCCGGCTACCATCGCAATCGTTCGAATCATCGCCACCCCCCGTTGCGCCGCCCGCTGCGGGGGCGTCATTCGGCAAGCGGCCTAGAAGAAAGTGCGGGGGCGAAACAAGCGCGCTGCTCGCCCCGGCACCGGCAAATCGCGTTCAGGCGGCGTTCTTCGCCACGCTTTCCTCCATCCGGCGCAATTGCTCGGGCGTCGCCTCCGCCTGATGCTGCGCCTTCCACTGGGCGTAGGGCATGCCGTAGATCGCCTCGCGCGCCTGATCCTTGGGCAGGTCGCCCGCCTCGCCGATCCAGTCCGACAGGCAGTTGCGGCAGAAGCCGGCAAGGCCCATCAAGTCGACATTCTGCGCGTCGGTCCGGTGCCTCAGATGCCGCACCAGGCGGCGAAAGGCCTCGGCTGCCGTGTGGTCGTCGATCGCGTCGATCGGGTCCATGTCATTCTCCACGGTTGATCCGGTGGAGATAGAGGCTAGGGCCGGCCGCGGCAAAGCCGAGGAACGAATATCATGACCAGAGCGATCAGCCCCCGCAGCCGCAAGGTACGCGTGCTCGCGACGTTGGGCCCGGCAAGCAACACGCCGGAAATGATCTCGCACCTGTACGAGGCGGGCGCCGACGCGTTCCGCATCAACATGAGCCATGGCGACCAGGCATCGAAGGTCGGCGTGATCAAGGCGATTCGCGCGCTGGAAAAGAAGTTCGGCCGCCCGACGACGATCCTCGCCGATCTGCAGGGGCCCAAGCTCCGCGTCGGCCGCTTCGTCGACGGGCGCGTCATGCTGTCGCCGGGCACCACCTTCACGCTCGATCGCAATCCTGACCTTGGCGATTCGAGCCGCGTCGAGCTGCCGCACCGCGAGATTTTCGAGGCGATCGAGCCGGGCGCGCGCCTGCTGCTCGACGATGGCAAGCTGGTGCTGCGCGTCACCGATCATGATGCGGATCGCATCGTCACCACGGTCGAGATCGGCGGCCCCTTGAGCAACAACAAGGGCCTGAACGTCCCCGACGTCGTCGTCCCGATGGCGGCGCTGACCGACAAGGATCGCTCCGATCTCGCCTTCGCGATCGACGAGGGCGTCGACTGGATCGCACTTTCCTTCGTGCAGCGGCCCGAGGATCTCGCCGAGGCGCGCAAGCTCATCGGCGGCCGCGCGGCGCTCCTCGCAAAGATCGAGAAGCCCGCCGCGATCGAGCGGCTCGAGGAAATCGTCGAGATGTGCGACGGCGTGATGGTCGCGCGCGGCGACTTGGGCGTCGAGCTGCCGCCGCAATCCGTGCCCCCGCTGCAGAAGCGCATCGTCGAGACGGCGCGGCGCCAGGGCCGCCCGGTGGTGGTCGCGACGCAGATGCTCGAATCGATGATCACCTCGCCCTCGCCGACGCGCGCGGAGGTGTCGGACGTCGCGACCGCAATCTACGACGGCGCGGACGCGATCATGCTCTCGGCGGAAAGCGCGGCCGGCAACTGGCCGGTCGAATCGGTCGCGATGATGAACGCGATCGGCGAAGCGGTGGAACGCGATCCGATGCACGGCGATCGCGTGCGCTTCACCGTCACCCGCCCCGATCCCACCACCGCGGACGCGCTGGCGGAAGCGGCGAAGAACATCGCCATCACCATCTCGGCCCGCGCGATCATCTGCTTCACCACCTCGGGCTCCACCGCGCGGCGCATCGCGCGCGAGCGGCCCTCGGTCCCGCTTCTCGTGCTGACGCCCCGGATGGAGACCGCGCGGCGCATGGGCCTCCTGTGGGGCACCCATGCGGTCCACACCCGCGACGTCGATTCGTTCGAGGAGATGGTCGCCAAGGCCAAGCGCATGGCGCTGCGCCACCGCATCGTCGAGCCGGGCGACCGGGTGATCATCACCGCCGGCGTCCCCTTCCGCACGCCGGGATCCACCAACGTGATCCACGTCGTGCGGATCGTGGGCGACGAGCTGAAAGGCTACGGCTGATCCCTCAGCCGCCAGCAGCGGCTAGTCGAGCAGCCCGAAGCGCCCGAGATCCGCGCGCAGCGTCGCGGCGTCCGTGAACGGCACCGCATGCATGCCGACGGCCGCCGCGCCGTCGACATTGTCCTGCCGATCGTCGACGAACAGCGCCTCGTGCGGCGCCAGGCCGAAGCGCGCCAGCGCCAGTTCGTAGATCGGCGCATGCGGCTTCACCAGCCGCTCCGCGCCGGACACCACGATGTCGCGGAACCGGTCGAACATCGCCGCTTCCTGCGCGCGGAACGGCGCGAAGAACTCGTCGGAGAAGTTGGTGATCGCGTAAAGCGGCACGCCCGCGTCATCCAGCGCCGCGACCAGCTCGGACATGCCCGCCACCGGCCCCGGGATCTGTTCGGAAAAGCGCGGCCCCCATTGCGCGATCAGATGCGCATGCTCGGGATATTGCGCGCTCAGCTCCGCCGACGTCTCCGCAAACGGCCGCCCGGCATCATGCTGGAAATGCCATTCTTTCGTGCAAACGTCGCGCAGGAACGCGTCCAGCGCCTCATCATCGGGGATGAGGCGCCGGTAGAGGACCCGTGGGTCCCAATCGTACAGGACGTTGCCGATGTCGAAGACGACGGCGGTCGGCCTCGACACGGCGACAGCCGCGTGAATCAGCCCTGGCGGGCCTTGAAGCGGCGATTCGTCTTGTTGATGACATAGGTCCGGCCGCGACGACGGATGACGCGGTTGTCGCGATGGCGGTCCTTGAGCGACTTCAGGCTGTTGCGGATCTTCATGGCGGATTCGCTTCTTTATAATAGGCGTGATCGGAAAGCGTGCGCGCCTAGTGCCACCCCCCTTGCAAGTCAAGTCGGAGCGGGCGACAGCGCCGTGCGTTATGGCTGCGTAACAACAGGGGAATTGGCGATGCGCAAGGGATTGATCATGATCGGCCTGGCTGCCGCGCTGGGCGGATGCGCCACCGGGCCGAACCGTTTCCCGGTGCAGGCAACCCGCTATCATTTCAACGCGATGACGGATCGCGGCACGATCGCGGTGGAGCCGCTCGCCGGCAGCGGCATGGCCAGCATCGAATACAAGACCTATGCCGCCGCGGTCGAAAGCGAGCTGCTGCGTCTCGGCTATACCCCGCCGCCGCCCGGCGCGACGCCCCAGTTCCTCGCCACCGTCTCGTTCAGCCGAGTCGCACGGCCGCTGCCGCCGCGCCGCTCGCCGGTGTCGATCGGCCTTGGCGGCGGCGGAATCAGCGGCGGGCGCGGCGGCGGTGTCGGGCTCGGCGGCGGCGTCAGCTTCCCGGTCGGCGGCTCGGGCGCCGGAGAGGGCATCCTCACCGAATTGTCGGTGCGAATCCGCCACGGTGCCGACGCCGTCTGGGAAGGTCAGGCACAGTCGCTGACGGACGCCAGCGCCGCCGATGCGGATACGCCCGCGATCGCGCGGCGCCTTGCCCGCGCGCTGTTCACCGGCTTCCCCGGAGACAGTGGGCGCACTATCCAGGTGCCATGAGTCTCAGCATCAACGCCGCCTTCGACAGCGGCAACATTCGCCTCGTCGCGATCGATGGCGATCGGGTCGATCTGGAGATCGTCAAGGATCACCAGTCCGATTTCTTCCAGTGGTTCTACTTCCGCGTCGCCGGCCTCAGCGGCGCGGAGGTGGCCGATGCAGGCGGGGCCCGTCGGCTCACCTTTCGCATCCTCAATGCCGCGCAGTCGGCCTATCCCTTCGGCTGGCCCGGCTATCGCACCCGCGTCTCCACCGATCGCCGCGCGTGGCGGATGATCGATACGCGCTATGTCGATGGCGTGCTCGAATTCGATTGGTCGGGCGACGCGCCGATCGCCTGGTTCGCGTATTTCGCGCCCTATACGATGGAGCAGCACGCCGATCTCGTCGCTCGCATCGCCGCCCGCCCGGGCGTCACGCATCGTGAACTCGGCACCACGCTCGATGGCCAGGCGATCGACTATTTCCGCCTCGGCACGGGCGCGAAGCAGGTGTGGCTCTACGCCCGCCAGCATCCCGGCGAATCGATGGCGGAATATTGGATGGACGGCGCGCTCGACTGGCTCACCAGCCCCGCCGCCGCCCCGCTGCTCCAGGCCGCAACGGTGCATGTCGTGCCGAACATGAACCCGGATGGCACGCGCCGCGGCCATTTGCGCACCAATGCCGCCGGCGTGAACCTCAACCGCGAATGGCACGCTGCCTCGCTCGATCGCAGCCCGGAGGTGTTCCACGTCCTCGCCGCGATGGACGAGAGCGGCGTCGATTTCGCGATGGACGTCCATGGTGACGAGGCGATCCCGGCGAACTTCATCGCCGGCTTCGAGGGCATCCCCTCGCTCACCCCGCGCCAGCACGACGCCTTCGTTCAGTTCGGGCAGCGCCTCGCCGCGCATACGCCCGATTTCCAGACCAAGCTCGGCTATGATGCCGCCCAGCCCGGCCGCGCGAACCTGTCGATGTCGACCAACCAGGTCGCCGAACGGTTCGGCGCGATCAGCGTCACGCTGGAGATGCCGTTCAAGGATCACGATCCCAATCCCGATCCGGTCCACGGCTGGTCGCCGGAGCGGTCGGCGAAACTCGGCGTCGCGTGCCTCGAAGTGATCACCGGGATGATCGGAGAATTGTGATGGAGATGCGCGAAGGCGGCCTCGACGATCCCCAGGTCGTGGCGCTGATCGCGCACCATCTCGCCGAAGCCCGCGGCACGACGCCGGCGGACAATGCCCATGCGATGGGCGCGGAGGCGCTGCGCCGCCCCGACATCAGCTTCTGGGGCCTGTGGGAAGGCGAGACGTTGCTCGGCATCGGCGCGCTGCGGCAGCTCGCGCCCGATCACGGCGAGATCAAGTCGATGCGCACCGCGCCCGGCCATCTGCGCCGCGGCGTCGGCCGCGCGATCCTCCACCACCTGGTCTCGCTCGCACGCACCCGCGGCTACACCCGCGTCAGCCTCGAAACCGGCACCGCGCCGATGTTCGACGCTGCCAACCGCATGTACGAGGCCGCCGGCTTCGTCGATGGTCCTGTATTCGGCGGCTATCCCGAAAGCCCGCACAACCGCTTCATGACGCTCGCGCTCACGCCGTAGCGCCCGCGCCTGCGCCTGTGGGAGAGGTTGCTCGTCCCGTGCGTTGCACCCCCGGCGCATGGCGCGGCAGGGGATGAGGGCATGGGCACGATGTGGGCGGCTGGCTTCTGGGGCGCAGTCGGCGGCTCCGCTCTGATCCTCGGCGCCGCGATCGGCTGGTTCGCCTCCCTGCCGCAGCGGCTGATCGCCGGCGTCATGGCGATCGGCGCGGGCGTGCTGATCTCCGCCGTCGCCTTCGATCTGATGGACGAGGCGCTCGAACAGGGCGGCTTCGGCGCCACCGCGCTCGGCTTCCTCGGCGGCGCGGCGCTCTACACCGCCGCCAACGTCATCATCTCGCGGCGGGGAGCGCGCCACCGCAAGCGCTCCGGGTCCAATCCTGACGAGCGCCAGGCCCATGCCAGCGAAGGCTCCGGCACCGCGATCGCGGTTGGCGCCCTGCTCGATGGCGTGCCGGAATCGGTCGTCATCGGCGTCAGCCTGCTCGGCGGCGGCAAGGTCAGCGCCGTCACCGTCGCGGCCGTCTTCCTGTCGAACGTGCCCGAAGGCCTGTCGAGCGCGGCGGGCATGAAGAAGGCGGGGCGCAGCGCCGCCTACGTCTTCGGCGTGTGGGGCGGCATCGCACTTGCCTCGGGTCTCGCCGCGATGATCGGCAACGTCGCGCTCGCCGGCGCCAGCCCCGCGATCATCTCCACCGTCACCGCGCTCGCCGCCGGCGCGATCCTCGCCATGCTGGTCGATACGATGATCCCCGAAGCGACCGAGAAGACGCATGAATTCTCGGGCCTCATCGCCGTCACCGGCTTCCTCCTCGCCTTCATCCTCTCCAAGTCCGGCAGCTGAGGGTCGGCCTTCCACCCCCACGCCGCGCCCGCTAGCCTGCCGCCGGGCCCCGGGGTGGCCGATTCGAGGAGAGACGTGTGACCGATCCTTCGCTGCGCGACCGCGCCGTCCAGCTTTACGACGCCTTCACCCACGAACATCGCGATCGCCGCACGCTGCTGCGCCAGATGACCGCGCTCGCCGGCTCGGCGGTCGCGGCGGAGGCGCTGATCGCCGGAATCGCCTCCTCGCCGGCCGCGGCCGCGATCATCGATCCGGCCGACAAGCGGCTGGAGACGGAAATGCGCACCGGCACGCAGGCCGGAAAGCCGGCGCGCGCCTATGTCGCCATGCCCAGGGGCAAGAAGAAGCTCGGCGTCGTCCTCGTCATCCACGAGAACCGCGGCCTGACGCCGCATATCCAGGATGTCGCGCGCCGGGTGGCGCTCGACGGCTTCATCGCCATCGCGCCCGATCTCCTCGCGCCGCAGGGCGGCACCCCGGCGGATGAGGACAAGGCGCGCGACCTGATCGGCAGCGTCGACTATGATCTCGCGCTCGCCCAGGCGCGTGCCTTCGCCGATGAGGCGCGCCGCATGGCGCGCAGCGACGGCAAGGTCGGCATGATCGGCTTCTGCTGGGGCGGCGCCTTCGTGAACCGCATGGCGGTGGCCGGCGGGATCGACGCCGGCGTCTCCTATTACGGTCCGGCCCCCGCCCCGTCCGAAGCCGCGCGCGTATCCGTGCCGCTGATGCTCCATTATGCCGGCACCGATGCACGCGTGGCGCAGACCGGCGAGCCATGGGTCGCCGCGCTCAAGGCGGCCGGAAAGCCGGTCGAGGCCTTCACCTATCCGAACGTCGATCACGCCTTCAACAACGACACCTCGGCTGCACGCTACAACAAGGCCGCGGCCGATCTCGCCTGGGGACGAACCATCGGCTTCCTGCACAAAAACCTTGACGGTTGATGGATTTTTGTTCCTATTCTGTTCGCAACAGAATCGGCCGGGAGAGATGCCGTGGCGGACTTGATCTTCTACACCAACCCCATGTCGCGCGGGCGGATCGCCCGCTGGATGCTGGAGGAAGTCGGCGCACCGTACGAGACGCGGCTCGTCGACTGGACGGCGAAGCCCGATGATTTCCTCGCCGCCAATCCGATGGCGAAGGTGCCCACCATCGTCCACAAGGGCCACGTCGTCACCGAATGCGGCGCGATCATCGCCTATCTGGCAGAAAGCTTCCCCGAAGCGGGTCTGGCGCCAACGGCGGACGAACGCGCGGACTATTATCGCTGGATGTTCTTCGCCGCCGGGCCGGTGGAGGCCGCGACCACCGATCGCGCGCTTGGCGTGACGGTGAATGACGATCAGAAGGCGATGGTCGGCTATGGCGATCTCGATCGCGTGGTCGAAACCCTGACGAAGGCGGTCAGCGCACACCCGTTCATCGCCGGCGATCGCTTCACCGCGGCGGATGTCTATGTCGGCAGCCACATCGGCTGGGGCGTGCAGTTCGGCTCGCTGCCGCAGAGCGACGTGCTCGACGCCTATCTCGCGCGGATCAACGATCGCCCCGCCGCGGTCCGCGCGCGCGAGATCGACGACGCGCTCATCGCCGCCCAGCAGCAATAGCGCCGCCCGGCCGCGAGGTTCGGCCAGCAGCCGTTCAGCGGCGTCATGCGTTTAGCCGCACATGGCCTATGCCGTGCCGCATCGACACCCGTGGACCCGCGACCGCGTCGTCGCCGCGTTGCTTGCGATCGCGGTCCAGCTGGCGCTTGGCTATGCGCTGATCCGCGGCCTCTCGGTGCGGTTTCCGGAGGCGGTCGAGCAGAGTTTGAAGCTCTTTTCGGCGGAATCGCCACCCAAACCGCCACCACCGCGCATCATTCCGGCACCAAAGCTCGCCGCGAAACGACCGGAAGGGCGCGCATCGGCACCGAATTTGCGCAGCCGTGCCACGGAAATCGCGGCTCCCGAGCCGGTCGTGGTCATCCCCGTGCCCCCGCCGCCCGTGGTCGTCGCGCCCAAGCCCTTTACCCAGAACGACCCCACATCGGGCTCCGCCTTTGTGCGCGGCCCCGGCACCGGCGCCGGCGGTTCGGGTGACGGCTTCGGCAGCGGCGGTGACGGCGACGGCGACGGGGACGGTTCGGGCGGCCGCGGCGCCGACGAGACCCCGCCCCGCTTCCTGAGCGGCAGGATGAGCACCTCCGATCTTCCGGAGGAGCTGTTCGTCACTGGCTTCAACGGCACGGTCGGCGTCCGCTACGTCGTCGATCGCGCCGGCCGGGTGCCCGATTGCGAGGTCACCCGCTCCAGCGGCAACGCCACCGTCGATGCGATCACCTGCCGGCTGATCCGCGAACGCTTCCGCTACCGCCCCTCGCGCGACGCCGCCGGCCGCCCGGTAGAATCGACCATCGTGGAGAACCACACGTGGGAAGTCGAGGCCGATACGGTCGAGACGGTGGAAACCGTCCGCCGCCGCCGGCTAGCCCCTTGGTGAAACGAGGGCGTGCTCGCGACGCCGCTCCTCGGCCGCGCTGACGATCGCCTGCCGTCGCGCCGCATCGGCGCCCGACCAGTCGCCGATCTCTCCCAATGTACGGAAGCAGCCAAGGCACATCACGCCCGCGGCATCCAGCCGGCACACGCCGATGCAGGGCGACGCGGGTGATGCGTCTTCGCTCACCACGTCCCATGCCCCTGCCGCCCGTCCAGCAGCTCCGCGATCCGCCGCCGCGTCGCGGGCGACGTGCCTTCCGGCAACGCCTCCGGCGCAAACCAGCCCGCTTCGGCAATCTCGCGCGGATCGGCGGCGCGCAGCTCATCCGGCCGCGCCACATCGGCAATGAAGACGATCACGTGATCATCCTTCGCTTCCACCCGGTTGTGATAGACGCCCAGCACCCCTGCGATCTGCGCCTCCGCCACGGCCACTTCCTCACGCAGCTCGCGCCGGATCGCCTCTTCCGCACTCTCGCGCTTGTCGACGCCGCCGCCGGGCAGATACCAGCCCGCCACATAATGATGGCGCACCAGGGCAATCCGCCCCTGCGGATCCCGCAACACGGCGCGGACGCCGAACGTGCGCGGCCGCGCGACGCGCCAGTAAAGTCGCATGACGCGCCCGGCGATCCGGTAGCGCCATGCCACCATCGTCAGCTGCCGAGCGAGACGCTCAGGAATGCAGGGATCGGCCCGTTCCAGCCATCATCGGCCGCGCCACCGTCACGCTGCGGCTGTTCGCGCCGCTCGTCACGGGCGCGGACCGGCGCCTTCTCCTCACGCCGCGGTGCACGAGGCTCCTGCGCTGCAGGTGCTGCCGGTGCCGCACGCTCTTCGGCTGCCGGCTTCGCCCCGCCCCGCCGCCGCGAGCCACGCCGCGGTGCCTCTTCGGACGCTTCGGCCGCAGAGGCGGAAGCAGGCTCAGGTGCCGCCAGCCGCGGGATCTTCTGGCCGGTCAGCTTCTCGATATTCTCGATGTTCTCGGCATCATCCGGCCCCACCATCGTATAGGCGGTGCCGGTCGCGCCCGCGCGCCCCGTCCGGCCGATGCGGTGGACATAATCATCCGGATGCCACGGCGCATCGAAGTTGAACACGTGGCTCACGCCCTTGATGTCGAGCCCGCGTGCCGCGACGTCGGACGCGACCAGGATGTTGATCTCGCCGCGCTTGAACCGGTCGAGCTCCGCGATTCGCGCCGACTGCTCCATGTCGCCATGGATCTCGCCGGCTCGGAAGCCATGCTTCTTCAGGCTCTTGTTGAGCTCGCGCACGGTCGTCTTGCGGTTGCAGAAGATGATCGCGTTGGTCACGTCCTCAGCGCGCAGCAGATCGCGCAGCCGCTCGCGCTTGTCGAACGCCGATCCCTTCACCGGCACTACCCACTGGGTGATGTTGATGTTGGTGGAGGCGGGGCGCGCGACTTCGATCGTCTTGGGATTGCTGAGGAACTTGTCCGCCAGCTTCTTGATCGGCGGTGGCATCGTTGCCGAGAACAGCAACGTCTGGCGCTGCTTGGGCAGCTTGGTGCAAATCTCCTCGATGTCGGGAATGAACCCCATGTCGAGCATACGATCCGCCTCGTCGATCACCAGCATGCTGCAGCCGTTGAGCAGGATCTTGCCGCGGCTGAACAGGTCCATCAGGCGGCCCGGCGTCGCGATCAGCACGTCGACGCCCTTTTCCAGCGCCTTCACCTGGTCGCCCATCTGAACGCCGCCGATCAGGAGCGCCATCGATAGCTTGTGATACTTGCCGTAGATCTCGAAATTCTCGGCGACCTGCGCGGCAAGCTCGCGGGTCGGCTCCAGGATCAGGCTGCGCGGCATCAGCGCGCGGGCCCGGCCGTGCGCGAGGATGTCGATCATCGGCAGCACGAACGAGGCGGTCTTGCCGGTGCCCGTCTGCGCGATCCCGATGATGTCGCGCATCATCAGCACGCTCGGGATGGCGGACGCCTGGATCGGCGTCGGCTCCGTATAGCCGGTGTCACCAACGGCGCGGAGAAGTTCGTCTGATAGGCCGAGGTCGGCGAAGCTCATGGCGATCCTGAAAAGAGCGCGGGTCGATGCCGCGCCTGATCTTGCGCGCGAGACGCGATCGCGCCCGCCTTGTCAAGAAAAAGGGCGAATTCCCCGGCTATTTCGCGCTATTCTTTGGCTGCAGCGTCCGAAAACGGCTGATCTGGCACCGCGCACCCGATCGCGAGCGCAGCGCGTCACGTTTGGCGCACACCATCCCGTCCGGCGCGCGCTTGATGTAGAAGCCGGTGTAGAAGTTCAGCGTCGGGCAATCATCGTCGAGCTTGGCGCGCAGCCGCCGCCCGTCGGTCACGATCAGGTCTACGTCGCCCGTGTCCGCGATCGCCGCGCTCGCCAGGGTCGATGCCGCGACGCACTTGGGCGCCTTGCGTTCGTGCCACGTGACCCCTTCGTCGGCAGACGCGCGGCGCGGCGGCAGCCGCGGGATGCGGATCACCACCCGCTCGCGAAATCCGATCTGCGCGACCGCCGCGCTCTCCATGCCGCGCGGCCCGCTCGCCGAGACGATGATCGGGGCAAGCAGCGCGAGTGGCAAAGCGGGACGGGAAAGGAATGACATCGGATCGGGCGGTCGGTGGCCTGAACTGTTTGAACATCGGATGAATTGCGGCGAATATAGGGCAGTGACACCTTCTCAAAGCCGTCTTCTGCAATCGCTCGCCGCGCTCGTCCCGGCCGCGGCGATCGTCACTGACCGTGATTTGATCAGCCCGTGGGAAGCGGACTGGCGCCAGCGCTGGCACGGCCACGCCCCGGTTCTCTTGCAGCCATCCACCGTAGCCGAGGTACAAGCGATCGTCACCGCAGCGTCGGCGGCCGGCGTGCCGCTGGTGCCGCAGGGCGGCAACACCTCGATGGTGGGCGGCGCGACCCCGCCGCCGGACGGCAGCGCCGCAATCCTGTCGCTGCGCCGGCTGAACGCGATCCGCGCCATCGATGCCGAGGCGAACCTCGCCGTGGCGGAGGCCGGCGTGATCCTCGCCGACCTGCACGAGGCGGCGCATCAGGCTGGCCGGCGCTTCCCGCTGACGCTCGGCAGCCGCGGCTCTGCCACGATCGGCGGCCTTGTCTCTACCAATGCCGGCGGCACGCAGGTGCTGCGCTGGGGAACGATGCGCGGGCTCGTCGCCGGGATCGAGGCGGTGCTGCCCGATGGCAGCCTGTACCAGGGCCTGTCCGCGCTGAAGAAGGACAATCGCGGCTATGATCTGACGCAGCTGCTGATCGGCGCGGAAGGCACGATCGGCGTCGTCACCGCGGCGACGCTCCGCCTCGCGCCCGCCATCACCGCGCGCACGGTGGCCTGGGTCGGCCTTGCCTCGCCCGACGCTGCCCTTGCCCTGCTGCGCCGCTTCCAGACGACGAGCGACGCGGTGGAAAGCTTCGAGCTGCTGCCGGCCGAATCCCTTGCCGCGGTGCTCGCCCATGTGCCCGGCGCCCGCGCGCCGCTGTCGGGCGATCATCCCTGGCACGTCCTGATCGAGGCGGTGTCGGGCAGCGACGCTTCGCCTCAGCCGATCGTCGAACAGGTGCTCGCAGCCGCCATCGCGGACGGCATCGCTTCCGACGCGACGATCGCCGCCAGCGAGGCGCAGGCGGAGGCGTTCTGGCGAATTCGCGATTCAATCTCCGACGCGGAGCGCGCCACGGGCCCGGCCGCACAGCACGACATCTCGGTCCCCGTCGAAACCATGCCGCGCTTCATGATCGAGGCGTCGGCGGCGTGCGAGGCGCGCTTCCCCGGCACGCGCGCCAGCGGCTTTGGCCATCTCGGTGACGGCAACGTCCATTTCCACGTCCGCGCGCCCAGGGGTGCGGATCGCGCCCGCTGGCTGGCGGAGGAGGCGCCGATCGTCACGCGCTTCGTCGATGATCTGGTGGTTGCCGCCGGCGGCTCCATCTCGGCCGAACACGGCATCGGCCAGATGAAGCTCACAGAGCTCGAACGGCTATCCTCGCCGGCGCGCATGGCCGCCCTGCGCGCGATCAAGACAGCGTTCGATCCGAATGAACTGTTCAATCCCGGGAAGCTTGTCACGCTTGCGCCGCGCGCGGGGGGCGAATAGGGCCCGGTTCATCCGGGTGGCTGGGGCCGCCCGCCCAGTATCCGGAGAGATTTCAATGGCCACCGCGCCGCAGCCGCCACTTCCGCTCTTCTACAACGGCCTGGAGCCGCTCTCGAGCGAGCTGCACGCCGATTACCGCGTTCGCCCGGCAACCTCGGCGGCCTTCCTCGCGACGCAGCATGCCGTGCCGGTGACGGTGGACGAATTCACGCTGGTGCAGCGTTTCATGCCGATCGTCTTCTCGGCCGGTGACGATGCGATCCCGATCGCGCTGATGGGCCTGAACGAAGGCGTCAACGTCTTCGTCGACGACGAGGGCAAGCTGCGCGAAGAGAATTTCTACGTGCCGGCTTACGTGCGCCGCTATCCGTACCTTCTCGCCCGGCTGCGCCCGGATGCGGAGGAGCTGTCGCTCTGCTTCGATCCCACCTCGGACACGATCGGCCGCTTCGACGAAGGCGAGCCGCTGTTCGTCGATGGCCAGCCCAGCGACGCCACGAAGAACATCCTGCAGTTCAACGAGCAGTTCGAGCAGGCCGGCGCCCGCACCTCGGCGTTCATGAACGACCTGCGCGAGGCCGAGCTGCTGATGGACGGCGAAGTCTCGATCCAGCACGAGAGCAACCCGCAGCCGTTTGTCTATCGCGGCTTCCAGATGGTGAACGAGGAAAAGCTCGCCGATCTGCGCGGCGATCAGCTGCGCAAGATGACCAAGAACGGCATGCTCCCGCTGTTGTACGCGCACCTCTTCTCGCTGTCGCTGATGCGTGACGTGTTCGCGCGCCAGGTGAACCTGGGCAAGATCCCGGCGCCGAACCCGCTGGTCTGATAGCGGCTCGGCGGCGCCGGATTCGTCCCGCCGCCAGTGAAATGCGATCAATGAACGCCGGGGCCGCGAACAGCGTCTCCGGCGTTCTGCTGTTGCGACGAGCGGCTCGCGAATCAGCTTGAAACCAAATGCCGGCTTCCTAAGTTATTGAGGTACGGTTTCCGTGTCCCCCCTTTCGCGGAACCGTATGACATGCCTTCGGGTGTGTCTCCTCCCTGAACCTTGGCCACCTCGGGCCTTGCCCGAGGTGGTTTTTTTATTCCGCAGCCAGGGAAGAAGGCAGAGCGATCGCCTCGTCCGCCAGCACGTCGATGATCCCGCGTACCAGCTGCACTACTTCATCGAACCCCGTGCCGGGCTGGTCGAGCCTCGAATCGAGATACAGCGTCCGGTCGATTTCCAGCTGAACGGCATGGATCTGCGCCGCCGGTCGCCCGTGGCGCTCCAGGATATGCCCGCCGGCATAGGGCGCGTTCAGCGCGAATTCGATGCCCCAGCCGGCCAGCTCGTCGCGAATACGCCCCACGAAACGGCTTGCCGCCGCCCGGCCGAAGCGATCGCCGATTACGATCCGCGCCCCGCTGCCGGCGATCGGCGGCATCGAATGGATGTCCAGCAACACCGCCACGCCGAACCGCGCCTGTGCGGCCTTGAGCGCATCCTCCAGCACCGCATGATAAGGCCGGTGCGCGCTCTCGATCCGCGCCACCACCTCCTCGCCGCTCAGCCGGCGCCGCCACAATTCACCGGCGGCGCTGGTCCGCCGCGGCACCAGGCCGAGCCCGCTGCGCACCTTCGCGCTCAGATGGCCTGCCGGGGCGCCGTCGTCGATTCGCGGATCGCGGTCATATTCCGCCCGGTTGAGGTCGATCCAGGCGCGGGCCACGCGCTGCACGATCATCGTCTCTACGCCCCGCGCGGCCAGCGCGACCGCATCGACGTGCCGGTCCTCCAGCCCCGCCAGCGCCGCCAGCGGCACCCGGGCAAAGGATCGTACCGTCGGCGGATAGTCGCGCCCCGCATGCGGCACGGAAAGGATCACGGGGCTTGCCGGCGGAACCTCGCCGATCAGATCGTAGGAAGGGCGCATTGCGGGTCAGCCTATGGAACAAGTCGAAGTGCCGCAATCCGGGACACTCCCGAGGCCAATCGTCTGGAAATGTTAAGACGTTTGCGGATACTCGGCGATCGAAGGGCAGGGACCGTTTGATGATCCGAATTCTGTTGGCCGAGGATGACCAGGTGATGCGCGAGTATCTCGCCCGCGCCCTGGAGAAGTCCGGCTACGCCGTTACCGCCGTCGATCGCGGCACCGCCGCGCTCCCGCTGGTCGAGGAGGAGGAGTTCGATCTTCTGCTGACCGATATCGTCATGCCCGAGATGGACGGCATCGAATTGGCGCAGAAGGCCAGCGAGCTTCGGCCGCACCTGCGCGTCATGTTCATCACCGGCTTTGCCGCCGTCACGCTGAAGGCGGGCAAGACGATGCCGCAGGCACGCGTCCTCTCCAAGCCGTTCCACCTGCGCGATCTCGTGCTGGAGGTCGATCGCATGTTCGAAGTGGGCGAATTTGCCGGATTGAATTGACGGGCTTGCGCCGGCCGCCACGTCCGGCTAATGGCCCCGCTCCCGGGGGGCGTGTAGCTCAGTGGTAGAGCACTGTGTTGACATCGCAGGGGTCGCAAGTTCAATCCTTGCCACGCCCACCATCTAAAAAACCCGCCAGGCCATCGGCTTTGCGGGGTTTTTGATATTCGGCTTCCAGTGCGCGCTCAGGCCGGCACCGGCCACCGCGCGTACATGCCAACGATCCACTCGATCGCCACCACCACGATCAGCGACGCGCCCAGTAGCGGGAACAACACGCCCGCTATGGCCAGCATCACCATCGCGCCCACGATCCGGGCCTGCGGCACGCGCGGCGGCGCGGCCAGCGCACCCTGCGGTCGCCGGCGCCACCACATCACGACGCCGCTCACCACCAGCAGGATGATCACGACGCACGTCGCCAGCATCACCAGCTGGTTCGCCAGCCCGAAGTAGTTGCCCATGTGCAGCTGCACGCCCAGCTCGATCGCCTTCGCCACCACCCCGTAATCGGCGAAGCCCACCTCGCCGATGAGGTCATGGCTGTACCGATCGAAATAGAGCGTGCGCTGCCCCTGCGGCCGATCGGGATAGCTGTACGCGGTATAGACGCCGGTCGGATCGGTCGGCGGGAACAGCCGATATCCGCGCGCCAACCCGTGCTCCCGCGCGAGCTTCGCGGCGATCGCGTCCAGCCCGGCCACCGCATCGCCATCCGTGCCGCCCGTTGCCATGGCATGCCCGACGTGGCCCGGCGCCGCATGCGCCTGTGACACCGGCATCGGCGCCTTCTCCATCGTCCACACCGCTTCGCCAAGCGCGCCCTTCATCGTCGGGCTGCTCGGCACGCTATAGGTGCGATGCGCCGCCGGATAGCCGAGGCCGAGCGCGCCGGCGCTGCGCTGCATCACCTCGCCCTGCACCAACGCCCAGGGCAGGCCGGTCAGCAGCAGGAAGGCGATCAGCGCGATCCCCCACACGCCGGTGGTTGCGTGCAGGTCGCGCCAGAACAGCCGCCCCCGCGCCCGCAGCCGCGGGAACAGCACGCCGCCCATCCCCCGCTGCGAGCCGCGCGGCCACCACAGGTACAGCCCGGTCGCGATGAGGACGATCGCCCAGCAAGCGGCAAGCTCGACAACCAGCTCGCCGGCCGTGCCCATCATCAGCGATCCGTGCATCGTGTCGGCAAAGCCCACCAATGTACGCGCGTAGACGAACGAGCCGAGCACCCGCCCGCTGCCGGGGTCGACCGCCACGCGCACCGGATCGCCACTTGCGGGCGTGATGAAGACGATCGCCGATCGATCCGGCCGCTCCGGCAAGTCGATGCGCGTGACGGTGCCGGGATGCACCTTCAGCGCCGCCTCCACCATCCGCGAAGGCACCACGCTCTGCGCATGCGGGGCGACGCGGTACAGCTGCGGGCTGAGCGCCGCGTTCAGCTCGTCGTTGAACAGATAGATCGCGCCCGTCACCGACAGGATCAGCAGGAACGGGGCGACGATCAGCCCGGCATAAAAATGCCATCGCCAGATCGCCCGATAGGCGCGGGACATGGCAAGTGCGTCGCTCATTTCCGCCCCCTCAAAAACGCGTCGCAAGCGTCACGTCGACGCTGCGCGGCGCACCGACATAGATCTGGCTCGGGCTATAGCCTGACCAATAGCCGTAGAAGCGATTGGCGAGGTTACGCCCGCGCACCGTCAGGCTCCCCCAGTCCGCGCGATAGGTCAGCGCCGCATCGAGGATCGTATAGCCATCCACGCGAATGGCATTGTCGGTGCCTGTATAGAGATCGCCGACATGCCGAACTGCCCCGCTCGCGGTCAGCGGCGTGCCCGGCAGTTCGTAGTAAAGCGTCAGGTTCGACAGCCGCTGCGGCACGTTGACCGGCCGGTTGCCGCTGAGGTCGACGCCGCCCGCGCCGGTCAGATCGTCATATCGCGCCTTCAGCAAAGCGCCATTGGCGTCGATCGACAGGTAGCGCGTGATCGCACCGGACAGCGACAGTTCCATGCCGCGCGAGGATTGCGCCCCGCCCTGCACCTGGACGCTCGGCCGTGCCGGATCACGCGTGATGATCCCGTCCTGCCGGATCCAGTATCCCGCCGCGGTCAGCGTCATCCGGTCACCGAACAGGCTCGTCTTGATCCCGCCCTCGATCGAATCGCCCTTCGTCAGGTCCACGCTGGCGCGCAGCACGTTCGACAGGAGAAGCGAGCCGACCGGCGCCACCGCATGGCTGTATTGCGCGTAAAGCTGCGTCCTGGGCGCCACGTCATAGACGCTGCCGATCCGGCCCGACAGCGCGCCATAGCTGCGCCCGAACCGCTGCGTGGTGCCAAGGTTCAGATCGTCGATTCGCCGGTCGAGCGTGATCCGGTCGAACCGCAGGCCGCCGAGCAGCAGCCAGCGATGCGAGAGGTTCACCGCGTCATCCGCAAACACCGCCCAGCTTTTCACCCGCGAGGTGAAGTCCGCGCGATTGCCGGCGCCCGGGAAGTTCGCCGCCGTGTCCGCCGGGAAGGCGCCGCGCGCCGGGTTGAACGCATCGACCGGTGCCGCCGTGCCGAAGCGGCGCCGGGTGCCGAAGCGGGTCTCACCATATTCCGCGCCGATGTTGATGCGATGGCGCATGCCGCCGAGCGAGAAATCGCCGCTCAGATACGCACGGCTCGACCAGAAATCGTGATCGTGCGCGATCCCTGTGGTGCTGCGATCGAGCAGGCCGGAGCCCTGGTTGAAGGTGAAATCCTCGGAATTCTCCCATTCGCGATTGCCGCGATACAGGCTCGCCTCGTTCGTCAGCGTCCAGTCGCCGCCCAGATCGTAGGCGATCCGCGCACGGCCCCAGTAGCTGTCCGAATCCATCCGCCCGTCGGCGACATTGTAGTTGCGATCCCGCATCGCGCGATCGAGCACATAGCCGCCCGGCGCCGTCACGATCCCGCTCGGGTCACGCGCCACGCTCGCCGGCACCAGCGGCGTGCCCTGATAGGGCGTGCGGGCGCGATCCTGGAAATAGTCGAACGCCAGCGAGACGGACAGCCGCTCGCCGGGCGCCCAGACCAAGCTCGACGTGGACTGGATGGTCCGCGTGCCGGTATCGTCGACATAGCCGTCGCTGCGGGCCACCGACACGTCGGATCGCAGCGCTACGTTGCTTGCCAGCGGCTGATTGATCCCCAGCCCGATCCGCGCGCTGTCGAAGCTGCCGTAGCTTGCCAGCATGTCGATTGTCCGCGCGTCGAAGCTCGGCTTCTTCGGCACCAGGTTGATCGTCCCCGCCAGCGCCCCTTCGCCATACAGGATCGAGGCTGGCCCTTTCAGCACCTCGATCCGCGCGAAGTTGAAGCTGTCGTAATTGCGGTTGAGGATCGTCGAATCCGCGATCCGCATCCCGTCGAACAGATAGGAGACCGCGCCGGTCGAAAAGCCGCGGATGCTGGCGCTCGCCGGCTCGCCCGGCAGCAGCCCGGCGACCACGCCCGGCACGCTGCCATAGGCTTCCACTGCAGTGCGCAGGCCCTTCGCCTGCATCGCTTCCTGGGTGACCACGTCGACCGTGGCGGGCGTCTCGCGCAGCGTCAGGCCAAGCCGGCTGCCGACGTCGGATGGCGCATCCAGCCGGCGCCCCTCGCGCTCGGCAGTGACGACGATGTCGCGACCGGCGACGTCGCGGTCGGCGGAATCAGCCGCTTCGGCATGCGCCGACGCAGGCAATAGCAACAGGCCCGGCGCAACCGCGCCGAGCAACATGGGAAGGCGGAACATTGACAATACCTCTGGTCGCCCCGCGCCGGCAGCGCGGAGGCGTGATGGGGCACAGGCGCGCGCCCGCGGCGCCGCGCCCGTCGCTCGGGATCAGGTCAGAGGAAGAAGTGGCGGCCCGCGCAACGGCGGCCGCAGGCGTCGCACCTGCGCCATCGCCAGCGGCGGTGACGGGGCGGCACCCAGAGCCAGGATGAACGCGATCAGTCCAGCGAAAAGGATCGGGTCGATCGCGCCCAGCGCCTGATGCGACAGGCCGGCAAAGGCGCAGGGCATCTCCGCCTGCGCATGCACCGGCTTGTCGTCGTGATGACCGCCGCCGTTGCCGTGCATGCCCGCCATCGGCATCGGATCGGGCTTGGGCACCGGCACGGTGCCGGGGCAAAGCGTGATCGCCAGCCGGCCATGCTCCACGGCAAGCATGTAGCCGCCGGGGATGAGCAGCTTCATCGCCAGCGCCGCGGCGAGGATCAGCACCGCCAGATGGCGTTGCGCCAAAAGGCGGCGAAGCGCAGTCACTTCATGGGGGTAGCGACCCGCGTCAGCCGCGTCACTTGGTCATTGTGTCCCAGGCGTTGTCGCGATTTCCGCCTCGGCCTCCATGCAAGCGCAGCCGTCCTGATCGGTGGTCCACAGCGCCACCTTGCCCTCACCAGCGAGGTTGAGCGCCGCCGGGCGGTTCACGAACAGCGGGCGCACGCCGCGGAACGAGAAACGCGTCAGTCGCTCGCCCGGGCGGGTGCGCAGCAGATGGTCGGCCAGCAGCATCGCCTGATACGGGCCGTGGACGACGAGATCGGGATAATGCTCCTGCTCGACGGCGTATTGCCGGTCGTAATGGATACGATGCGCGTTGAAGGTCAGCGCGGAGAAGCGGAACAGCGCCGTCGCATCGGGGGCAATCTCGCGCCGCGCGCTCGCCTCGCGCGGGTCCGCGGGGGCGGCGGGCGGCATGCCGTTGCCGTCGCCGCGGAACACCAGATCCTGCTCCTCCACCACCGCCGCCTCGCCATCGACCAGGATGTCGTGCCGCACGGTGACGAAGGTCAGCCGCCCGGATCGCCCATCCTTCACCTTCACGTCGGTGACGATGCTTCGCCGCGTTGCCTTCGCGCCGATCGGCAGTGGCGCGTGGAACGTCAGCCGGCCCCCGGCCCACATCCGCCGCGGCGCCTCGATCGGCGGCAGCGCGGCGCCGCGCGCAGGGTGGCCATCGACGCCGATGGTCGATTGCGGCGCCTCGGGCAGGAAATAGAGCCAGTGCGCCAGCGGCGGCAGCTCGCCCCCTGGCCAGTGCGCCCCGTCATGATCGAACAGCGCCGCCAGCCGCCGCAGCGGCGCCGCGACCAGATCGTCCTGCTGCTCGCTCGCCGTCGGCGTCCAGCCGTCGAATTCCTGCATCAATCCTCTCCACTTCGCCGCTCCGCAGAGCGGCTAAGTGCGACTGGCGCGTCAGGCAACCGCCGGCAACGGCTTAACCGCACGGCGAATGACCTCGGCATAACCGTTCGAGACGCAGGAATAGCCGTCATAATAGCCGCGCGAAACGAGCAGGCGGTGCATCGCCGCCAGGCGATACGGCGGCACGCCGGCGGCCAGGTGATGCTCCAGATGGTAATGCACATTGTTGGGCGCGACGAACAGCCGCTCCCACCAGCGCGCCACCGTTGTCGACGTATTGCGCCGCGGATCGAGATCACCGCGTTCCTCCGCCACCCCATGCTCGCCGATCTGCCGCAGCCGGACGATCGCGGGATAGACGAACAATTGCGCCACCCACCACAGGCCATAGGCCCACCATCCCCCGGCCAGCGCCAGCACCGTGAACAGCCCGGCATGGAAGACGAGCCACGGCCATTGCGTCGCGAAGCGGAACTGGCGCAGCTCGCGCATCAGGTCACGCAAGCCCGTCCGCCCCGTCAGGTCGCGCGCGAATTTGCGCTTCAACGAGTCGCGCGTGATCGGATAGGCGTGGACGAAGACGATGTCGGGGTCCTGCGGCGTCCCCGCGAAGCGATGGTGCTTCAGGTGATAGCTGCGATATTTGGCGAGCGACGTGTTCATCGGATTGCCCGCCAGCCACTGCCCCACCCGCTCGTTCAGCGTGCGCGAGGCGAACAGCGCATGATGCGCGCAATCATGAACGATGATGCCAAGTCCCAGCTGCCGCCCCGCGATCAGCAGCACCGCCAGCACGATCGTCAGCGGATTTGGCCAGGCAATCGCCAGCGCGAACGCTCCGGCGATGATTGCCCAGTTCGCCGCCACCACCCACCAGCCGCGCGCATTCGACGGCCGCATCAGCACGGCCAGTTCTTCCTTGGAGATAAAATCGGTAAGCGGCGCAGGCTTCATGACGATGGATCCTACCAGTGACGCAGGCGAGAATATAACGCATGATCGCCATATGAGTCAATTTACGTTACAAGATTGGCGTCGGCCGATCCCGGCGCGCGTGCTCGCGCTGGGCTTCCTGTCGTCCTCGCACGAGCCGATGCGAGTGGCCGATCTCGTCCGCCGCGCCGCGATCATGCAGGTCGACGGTGCCGCGATGCGGGTCGCGCTTGGGCGCCTGTGCCGCGAAGGGATTGTCGAACAGGCGGAGCGCGGGCTCTACGCGATCGGCCCGGCAGGCATGGCGCTCGGCCGGCGCGCGCGCGGCTGGGCCGATGCGGAGGCACGGGTGCGCGAATGGAACGGCCGCTGGGTGATGGTGCTCGCCGATCATCTCGGTCGCACCGACCGCCGCCGCCTGCGGCTGCGCGAGCGCGCGCTGTCGCTCTACGGCTTTGCCCGCACCGCCTCGGGTGCGTGGCTGCGTCCCGACAACCTCGCCGATTCGCTGCCCGATCTCGCTGCGCAACTCACCGCGATCGGCCTCGATCCCGATGCGACGATCGTCGGCGATGCCGCCGCCCTGCCGGCCGAGGAGAAGGCGTGGCGCACCTTGTGGCCCGCCGCGGCGCTCGAGCAGGGCTATCGCTACTGGATCGACGAAATGGCCGCGAGCCTCGATCGCCTGCCCGCAATGTCCGATGAGGAAGCGGCACGCGAGACGCTGCTGCTCGGCCAGGCGGTGATCCGCGCAATCAACCGCGATCCGCTGCTGCCGGCCGCCTTGGTGGATACCGGCCTGCGCGCAGATCAAGTCGCCGCGATGCGCCGCTACGATGCGGTGGGCAAGGCGTGCTGGGCCAGGATCTGAAGCGCGGCCGGCTGGCGAAACCTCGCGCCGTGCCGCCGCGTTGATGGAGCATGGCCGATGATCTCATCCCGTCGCCGCGCCGCCTGCAACGCGCGAAACTCTTGCTCCGCTTCGGACGGCGCACCCGCCTGTCGCTGCGCATCGAGGTGACCAGCGACGGGCTGCTCGCCGTCGGCGCGCTCGTCTCCTCGATCCTCCTCTCCACCGCGGTCCTCGTCGGCGTGTCGGTGCGCGAAGGCGGCAAGGCGAAGGCGATTCAGCGCTAGGCGAAACTAATACGTCTGGCTTATATCGGGGCAAAACCAGGAGAGACCCCGATGGCAACCGCCCCCGCCATGCCCAGCCAGCCACCGTTCAAGCGCCTCCCGCAGAAGGGGCCGGACATTTCGGTCGAACGGCGCGCAGACGGCACGATCCTGATCAGCTCCAACCACGCCATGGGCACGCCGCCGCGCTCGATCCCGCACCTCATGGCGGAAAAGGCCGCGCTCCACCCCGATCGTCCGTGGCTGATGCAGCGCGCGCCGAACCACGGCCCGTGGCAGGGCGTCACTTATGCGCAAGGCAAGGCCGCCGCCGACAGCGTCGCGCAATGGCTGCTCGACCGCGGGCTGGGCGCCAATGACGCGGTGATGTGCATCAGCGGCAATTCGGTCGCGCACGGCATCCTCATGCTCGGCTGCTTCACCGCCGGCGTGCCGATCGCGCCCCTGAGCCCGGCCTACAGCCTGATCTCGACCGATCACGCGAAGCTCAAACATTGCTTCAACACCGTGCGCCCGCGCATCGTCTTCGCCGAGAATGCCGCCCAGTTCGAACGCGCCTTCGCCACGCTGCGCGATCTCGACCCCTCGCTCACCTTCGTCACCATGGATGGCGGTGCGGGCACCATCCCCTTCTCCGAACTGACCGGTACGCCCGCCACCCCGGCGGTGGAAGAAGCGCGCGACGCGCTGACGCACGAGACGGTCGGCAAATATCTCTTCACTTCCGGCTCCACCGGCATGCCAAAGGGCGTGCCGCAGCATCAGGGCATGTTCGTGAACCTGATCGCCGCGTCCGAAGGGCTGCGCGATGATCCCGATCCGGTCGATCACCCGATCATGCTCGACTGGATGCCGTGGAACCACATTTCCGCCGGCACGATCCACTTCAACGCCAATATCGCCGGCGGCGGCACGCTCTACATCGACGAGGGCAAGCCGATCCCCGGCATGTTCGAGACGACGATCGCGAACCTGCGCGAAATCTCCCCGATGAGCTTCGGCTCGGCGCCCGTCGCCTTCGCCATGCTGGCCGACGCGATGGAGCGCGATTCCACACTCCGTCAGGCGTTTTTCAAGAACCTGCGCGGCATGGGCTATGGCGGCGCGACGCTGTCCGACGATCTCTACGATCGCATGCAGGCTCTGGCGATCGCCGAGACGGGTGAGCGCATGCCCTTCACCACCATGTACGGCGCAACGGAAACCTTGGGCGTCACCGTCGTTCACTGGGCATCGGAACGCGTCGGCCTGATCGGCCTGCCGCTGCCGGGCTCGACGCTCAAGCTCGTGCCCAACGGCGCCAAGCTGGAAGTTCGCGTGAAGGGTCCGACCGTCACGAGAGGCTATCACAATGACCCGGAAAAGACCGCAGCGGCCTTCGACGAGGAAGGTTTCTACATGCTCGGCGACGCGGCCAAGTTCATCGACCCCGAGCGGCCCGAGCTCGGCCTTGTGTTCGACGGCCGCGTGACCGAGGATTTCAAACTGTCGACCGGCACCTGGGTCTCGGTCGGCACGCTTCGCCCGGACATCTGCGCCGCCTGCTCGCCGTACATTCAGGACGTGGTGATCGCCGGCCAGGACAAGCCCTATATCGCCATCCTCGCCTGGCCCTCGCAGGCCGCGCTTCAGACGCTGGCCGAGGCATCGCCCGGTGCCGATCCGATCCCGACGCTTGAAGCGCTGGTGAAGGAAAAGCTGGAGGCGTTCAACGCCACCGCTGGCGGCTCCTCGCGCCGCATCCGCCGCTTCGCCATCCTGCGCACGCCCCCGTCGATCGATGCCGGCGAGATCACGGACAAGGGCTATGTCAACCAGCGCGCCACGCTGACGGCGCGCGACGATGTGGTGAAGGCGCTGTTCACCGAGGAACTCAGCGACGGCGTGATCGAGGTCGACGCGTAACCCCCGACCAACCCGGCATTCCCGCGAAGGCGGGAACCCATATCCTCCAACGCCGCGGCTCCATCAGGACCGCGGCGTTCATGTATCGGCTATTCGCGACACGCCCGCTCAGAACAGCCCGAGCGCGGCGACATCCTCCTTCGACAGGTCGATGCCGAACATCATGCTCAGCCGCATGCGATAGACGCGCGGATCCTCGATCACCGCCGCCGTCTCTTCCTCGCCCGCACGCCGGCGGTACTGCCGGTCGGTCAGCGTTGCCAGGCCGTGCGGCAGCACGATGCTCACCACCTTCAGCGTGGTGAAGCGGGTGTCCGGCGCGGTCGACGTCCAGCGGTTCGCCATCTCCAGGTCCGCCGGCCACACCGTGTCGGTGGTGAAGCTGTACTGCGGCTGGAACCCCTCGCCGCCGCCGCGCCCGTCGGTGCTCGCGCTATGGCCATAGCGCAGCAGCATCCAGCCATGCTCCGCATCGCGCGTCAGCCGGAACGTCGCGCCATCGGGCGCCTCCGCCTCGGCGCCATCCACCAGCGGCATCACCGGGGTGTAGCTGCCGCCGAATCCCGGATCCGCGATCCATTGCTCATCGCCGAAGGTGACGAGGCTCAGCGTATGCGTCTTGGGCGGCACGCCGCCACCGTTCAGCCAAACGCGCGCCAGCAGCGGCCGCGCCTCGAACCCAAGCGCTGCCAGCGCATCGAGGAACAGCCGGTTATGCTCGAAACAAAAGCCGCCGCGCCCCGCGACGACGAGCTTGCCGAACACCGCGTCGGATGAAATGTCGATCCCGCGCCCCAGCGGCACATCAAGATTCTCGAACGGGATCGCCAGCCGATGCGCGCGCTGCACCGCCGACAGGCCATGATGGTCGACCGTCGCGCGCGCCGGCAGTCGGATACGCTCCAGATAGGCGGGAAGGTTGAACGGCAGGCTCATGCGGCGAACGCCTCCGCCTCGAGCGCGTAGAGCGGCGCGGCCGGTGCCTCCGCCGCGGCGCGCAGGCCCAGCGCCTCGGGCACGATCTGGTCGAGGTAGAAAGCGACCACAGCTTTCTTCGCCTTACCGAACGAATTGTCCCCGGCCTCGGCCGCCTCACGCTCCAGCAGCCAGCCGCACGTCGCGACCGACAGCATCGTCAGGAACGGATAGCTCGCCGCCAGCCGATCATCAGCGTCCGCCGTCTGCAACCGCCGGCCGACCGCGTCGCACGCCGCGACCAGCTCGCCCAGCGCCGGATGCGATGCCCCACGCAGATCCTCGATCAGCGTCGCGAACGCGGCCCCGTTCGACAGCGACAGCTTGCGACCTACAAGGTCCGCCGCCTGAATGCCGTTCGTCCCCTCGTAGATCGGGGTGATACGCGCATCGCGGAAGAACTGCGCCGCGCCCGTCTCCTCGATATAGCCCATGCCGCCATGCACCTGCACGCCGAGGCTCGCGACCTCGTTGCCGATGTCGGTGCCATGCGCCTTGGCGAGCGGCGTCGCGATCTCCAGCCGGTCACGCGCCGCCGCGTCACCCAGATTAGCGCGATCCACCTGCCCCGCGGCGTAATAGACCAGGGCACGCGCGGCCTGCGTCTGCGCCTTCATCCGCATCAGCATGCGGCGAACGTCGGGATGCTCGATGATCGCCGCGGCCTTGCCCTCGCGCGCGCCCTGGATCCGCTCGCGGGCATATTCCAGTGCCTTCTGCGTCGCGGCCTCGGCCACCTGCACGCCCTGCAGGCCCACGTTGAGGCGCGCATTGTTCATCATCGTGAACATCGCGCGCATGCCGCCGAACTCCGGCCCGATCAGCTCGCCCACACAATCGTCATGGTCGCCGAACGACAGAACGCACGTCGGCGAGGCATGGAGCCCCATCTTGTGCTCGATCGAGACGACGCGAACGTCGTTGGGCGTGCCGTCGCTGCGCACCTTGGGCACCAGGAACAGCGAAATGCCCTTCGTCCCCTTGGGCGCATCGGGCGTCCGGGCGAGCACCAGATGGACGATATTGTCGGCAAGGTCATGGTCGCCGAACGAGATGAAGATCTTCGTCCCCTTGATCGAGAACGTGCCATCCCCGCGTGGCGTAGCGGTCGCGCGAAGCGCGCCGACGTCGCTGCCCGCCTGTGGCTCGGTCAGGTTCATCGTGCCGGTCCACTCACCCGTGGCGAGCTTCGGCAGCCACGTCGCCTGCTGCTCGGGCGTGCCATGGTGCTGCAACGCTTCGATCGCACCCACCGACAGGATCGGCGCCAGCGCAAAGCCCATGTTCGCGCTGCCCAGCGTCTCCAGCACGGCGCATTGCACCGCGAACGGCAGGCCCTGCCCGCCGAATTCCTCCGGCACGCCGATCGTGCCCCAGCCGCCCTCGACATAGGCCTTGTACGCGGCCTTGTAGCCGTCAGGCATCACCACGCCGTCGGGCGTCCACTTCGCGCCCACCGTGTCGCCGGCACGTGCCAGCGGCGCCCATTCGCCCTCGGCCAGCTGCCCGATTCCCTCCAGCACCGCCTCGATCACATCGGGGCTGGCGGCATGGTAGCGTTCCGTAGCGGCAAGCTCGGCAATGCGCACGATATGCTCAAGTACGAAACGCTGCTCGGCGACCGGGGCGGTGTAAGGCATGTTCTTCTCCAGTGTCGCGCCGCTATACCGTCCGGCGATGACGGCTCAAATCCCTCGAATTTTGCCCTTTGGTGATGCTGCGATCACCGAGGCGGCGGCGCTGATCCAGGCTGGCGGGATCGTCGCCGTGCCGACGGAAACGGTATATGGGCTCGCCGCCGACGCAACCAATGCCGATGCCGTCGCCCGCATCTACGCGGCCAAGGGCCGGCCCAGTTTCAACCCGCTGATCGTCCACCTGCCCGATCGCGCCGCCGCCGAGCGGATCGCTGTGTTCGACGATGAAGCGCTGGCGCTGGCGGACCGCTGGTGGCCCGGCCCGCTCACCCTCGTCCTGCCGCTACGCCCGGATGCCGGGATCGCGGGCCTCGTCACCGCTGGCCTCGACACGATCGCGCTGCGGGTGCCGGCGCACCGCGCGATGCAGGCACTGCTGCACGCCTCTGGCCGTCCGCTCGCCGCCCCCTCGGCAAATGCCAGCAATGCGATCAGCCCGACCCGCGCCCAACACGTCGCCGCCAGCCTCGGCAACCGCATCCCGCTGATCCTCGACGACGGCCCGACCACCGCCGGCCTCGAATCCACCATCGTCGGCAACGGCACGATCCTGCGCCCCGGCCCCATCACCGCCGAACAGCTCGGCCTCGCAGCCGCCGCGCCCGGCACGAACGTCACCGCGCCCGGCCAGCTCGCCACCCATTACGCGCCCGCCAAGCCACTGCGCCTCAACGCAACGGCGCGCGAGGACAACGAATGGCTGATCGGCTTCGGTGAAATCACTGGCGACGACACCCTGTCCGCCACCGGCAATCCCGTAGAGGCCGCCGCCCGCCTGTTCGACGCGCTCCACCGCGCCGACGCCGCCGCGCCCCCGCGCATCGCCATCGCCCCCGTGCCAGACAGCGGCATCGGCGCAGCGATCAACGATCGCCTGCGCCGCGCCGCGCACCGCTAGGGATCAGGCAAGCCCATAGGGCGAGGGATCGCCAATTTCTTCGATCAGCTGCGCCCGCGCCTCGGAAACACTGCGTCGATACTCCGCCGCCAGCGCCCCGGCTGGCAGCCCGCGCGCCTGCTCCAGCTCGGCAACGATCGCCGCATCATCCGCGCGCACGATGCGGGCGACCAGCGCATCGGCATCGTCCCCGATCCGCGCCGCCAGCAACCGCATCGTCCGCGCGCGCAACCGGAACTCGAAATCCACCAGCCGCGCGGTTTCGACCTCCGCCTTCTTCAGCAGCGCCGTACTGAGGTCGAACGCCATGGCATCACGCGCTGACGGTCGCCGCCTTGGAACGCGCCGCGAAGCTCTTGCGCAGCTTCTGCAGCTTGGGCGGGATCACCGCCAGGCAATAGGGGTTCCGCTGGCCTTCGCCGTTCCAATATTCCTGGTGGTAATCCTCTGCCGGATACCATTCGTCGGCATATTCGATCGTGGTGACGATCGGCTTGTCATGATCTTCCTGCGCCCGGGCGATCGCCTGGTTCGCCTGCTCTTCCTGCATCACCGTCATCGGGAAGATGGCGGAGCGATATTGCGTGCCCACGTCATTGCCCTGGCGGTTGAGCTGCGTCGGATCATGCGTCGCGAAGAAGATGTCGAGCAGGTCGCCATAGTTGATCTGCTGCGGATCAAATCCGACGCGGATCGCCTCGGCATCGCCCGTCTCGCCGCTGCACACCTGCTTGTACGTCGGGTTGGGCACGGTGCCGCCGATATAGCCGCTCTCGACGCTTTCCACGCCGATCACGTCCTTGAACACGGCCTCGGTGCACCAGAAGCAGCCACCGGCAAGCGTCGCATATTCGGTCATGGATGCAGTCTCCTTTGCGGCCAATGTAGGAAGCCGCTAGGTCGGGCGCAAAGAGGGAGATCGGCATGACGCTTGGCGGCAGGACTTCGGGCGGCAAGGTGATGGTGACGGGCGGGGCCGGCTATATCGGCAGCCATGCCGTGCTGGCGCTGCTCGATGCCGGCCATGACGTGGTGGTGATCGACAATCTCGTCACGGGGTTCGACTGGGCGGTCGATCCGCGCGCCGCCTTCGTCAACATCGCGGTCGAGGATCCGGGCGTGCGCGACGTGATCCGCGATCACGACGTCCGCGCGATTATGCATTTCGCCGGTTCGGTGGTAGTGCCGGAATCGGTCGAGAACCCGCTCAAATATTATCGCAACAACACCGCCGCCACGCGCAGCCTGATCGAAAGCGCGGTCGCGGAGGGCGTCCCGCACTTCATCTTCTCCTCGACCGCCGCGACCTACGGCAACCCGACGAAGGTGCCGATCACGGAGAGTGACCCGCAAGCGCCGATCAACCCCTATGGCATGTCGAAGCTGATGACCGAGGCGATGCTGCGCGATGTCGCCGCGGTGCATCCGATGAACTATGGCGCGCTGCGCTATTTCAACGTCGCCGGCGCCGATCCGCAATCGCGCAGCGGCCAGTCGACGGTTGGCGCCACCCACCTCATCAAGATCGCAGTCGAGGCGGCGACCGGCAAGCGCGCGGCGGTCGGCGTATTCGGCACCGATTTCGCCACCCGCGACGGCACCGGCGTGCGCGACTACATCCACGTCTCCGATCTCGCCGACGCGCATGTCGCGGCGCTGAAGCAGCTGATCGCCGCCCCGACCGAAAGCTTCACCTTCAACTGCGGCTATGGTCGCGGCTTCTCGGTGCTCGAAGTTCTCGACGCGGCCGACCGGGTCACCAACATGACGATCGAGCGCCGCATCGAAGGGCGCCGCGCGGGCGACCCCGCCGAGCTGGTGGCCGACAATAGCGCGATCCTCGCCGCGCTGGATTGGCAGCCCAAGCGCGCCGATCTCGACGGCATCGTGCGCGATGCGCTCGCCTGGGAACGCAAGCTGGCGGAGATGGGTAAATGAAGTTGCGATCGCTCCTGTTCGTCCCCGGCGACCGGCCGGAACGCTTTCCCAAGGCAGTCGCGACCGGCGCCGACGCGCTGATCCTCGACCTTGAGGACGCCGTCGCCCCCGATCGCAAGCCGGAGGCGCGCGCCGCCGTCCGCGCCTGGATCGAGGCGCCGCGCGAGGATGGTCCCGCCCTCTTCGTGCGCATCAACCC
>CAYMIU010000029.1:0-14422 GCA_964390515.1 uncultured Stakelama sp. | reverse complement strand
CCTGGAGGCGCTCGCCGGCCTGTCGCTCGACGGCATCGTCCTGCCCAAGGCGGAGGGCGCGTCCTCCGTCGCCACGCTCACCGATCGCCTGCCCGGCGACTACGCCATCCTCCCCGTCGCCAGCGAGACGGCGGCGGCGGTGTTCCAGCTCGGCACCTTCGGCAGCGTCGCCGGCCGCCTCGCCGGCCTCACCTGGGGCGCGGAGGATCTCCCCGCGGCGATCGGCGCGACCAGCGCGCGTGAGGAGGACGGCAGCTACACCGATCCCTATCGCGTCGTCCGTGCGCTCACGCTGTTCGGCGGCCATGCCGCCGGCGTGCCCGCGATCGAGACGGTATTTCCCGATTTCCGCAACCTCGACGGCCTCGCCGCCTATGCCGCGCGCGGCCGCCGCGACGGCTTCACCGGCATGCTCGCGATCCACCCGACGCAGGTGGCCGTCATCAACCAGGCCTTCACGCCGAGCGAGGCCGAACTGGCCCACGCCCGCGCCGTCATCGCCGCGTTCGAGGCCAATCCCGGCGCCGGCGCGCTTCAGCTCGACGGGAAGATGATCGACGCCCCGCATCTGAAAAGCGCCCGCCGCCTGCTCGCGCTGGTCGAATAAAGCAGCGCTATCGGCCAGCCCGGCGCAGCGTCCTGTCGATCAGCCAGACGTGCAGCAGCTGAATGCCCACGAACAATGCGCCGATCCCGACGAACACCGGCAGCACCAGATGCTCCTGGCCCGATCGCGGCGCCGCGTTGAGGAACAACCAGATCAACGCGGCGAGCATCGGGATCGACAGCGCAGGCATGAACGCCAGCGCCACACGCCGCGGCGCGGACCAGGTCACCTCCCCGTTCAGCAGCCATTGCATCGGCAGCCGGTCTTCACGCCGGAACCGCGCATTCGCCCACCGCGCCACGCCGAGCATCACCGCGCCATATACCACGGCGATGATGATCATGATCATGCGTCGATCTCCCCTGCGGCAAGCCTACCACGGCACGTGATCCTGCGGAACGCGCCGCGCGCTGCGCGCCGATAGGGCTGGCGACACGAAACGAAACACGACATTAGCGCCCCCATCTGACAACAATCATGCGGGAATGGGGATGACGAGAGGCCAGGAGATCGCCGCCAGGGTCGAGGCGTTCGTGCGCGAAAAGATCGTGCCGTACGAGCGCGATCCGCGCTGCGGCACGCACGGGCCGTCCGACGAACTGGTGCAGGAAATGCGCGGGCTGGCACGCGCGGCCGGCGTATTGACGCCGCACATCCTGCCCGACGGCGGCCATTTGACGCATCGCGAGACGGCCGACGTGCTGCGCGCCTCCGGCCTGTCGCCGCTGGGGCCGCTGGCGGTCAACGTCATGGCCCCGGACGAGGGCAATATGTACCTCCTCGGCCAGAAGGCGAGCCCGGAGCTCAAGGAGCGCTTCCTGAAGCCGCTGGTCAGCGGCGAGGCGCGTTCCGCCTTCTTCATGACCGAGCCGGCCACCGACAACGGCGCCGGTTCCGACCCGTCGATGATGCTGACCACCGCGGTGCGTGACGGCAATCACTGGGTCATCAACGGCCGTAAGACGTTCATCACCGGCGCGGATGGCGCCAAGGTCGGCATCGTCATGGCCAAGGCCGACGAGGGCGCGTCGATGTTCCTCGTCGACCTGCCGGACCCTGCGATCCGCATCGAACGCGTGCTGGACACGATCGACAGCTCCATGCCGGGCGGCCATTCCGTGGTGACGATCGACAACCTTCGCGTGCCGGCCGACCAGATGCTGGGGGACCCGGGTGACGGCTTCAAGCTGGCGCAGGTTCGCCTCGCGCCTGCGCGGCTGACGCATTGCATGCGCTGGCACGGCGCCTGCGCCCGCGCGCACGAAATCGCCACCGATTACGCCAACCGCCGCCACGCCTTCGGCAAGCCGCTGGTTGACCATGAAGGCGTCGGCTTCATGCTGGCGGAAAACCTCATCGACCTGAAACAGGCCGAGCTGATGATCGACTGGTGCGCCGACGTGCTCGACACCGGCGTGCTCGGCACGGTGGAAAGCTCGATGGCGAAGGTCGCCGTGTCGGAAGCGCTGATGCGCATCGCCGATCGCTGCGTCCAGGTGATGGGTGCGACCGGCGTCAGCGGCGACACGATCGTGGAACAGGTGTTCCGCGAGGTCCGCGCGTTCCGCATTTATGACGGTCCCACCGAAGTCCACAAATGGAGCCTCGCGAAGAAGGTGAAGCGGGATTGGAAGGCGGCGCAGGGCTGATCCGCACCCTGCTTCTTCCCCCCGGGCTTGACCCGGGGGCTCGCCTGTTCCAACCCTTGGAACGCCTGAGGGGCCGGCGATCCAGCCTTGGTGCCCCTAATGTAGGAGAGTGTGAGTAATGCTGGGCCTGATGCAGTCGGGGCAACTGACCGTCGATACCTTCCTCGATCATGCCGCCACGTGGCAGCCGACGCGCGAAATCGTGTCGCGCGACGCCGCCGGCCATGTCACGCGCAGCAATTACGCCGACGTCCGCGACATGGCGAAGCGGGTGTCCGCCGCGCTCGCCCGCGCCGGCATCCGTCAGGGGGACCGGGTCGCCACCATGGGCTGGAACACGCACCGCCATGTCGCCGCCTGGTATGGCGCGACGAATATGGGCGCGGTGCTGCACACGCTGAACCCGCGGCTGTTCCTCGAACAGATCGCCTATATCGCCAACCACGCCGGCGACCGCATCTTGTTCGCCGATCCGAATTGCGCCGATACCGTCGCGCAATTGCTGCCGCAGGTGCCCTCGATCGAGCGGGTGATCTTCCTGTGCGATGCGGCCTCGATGCCGGCGACCGGCTATGCCGCCACCGCGTTCGACGATTGGATCGCGGGCGAGCCGGCGGAATATGCCTGGGGCGGATTCGACGAGAATCTCGCCTGCGGCCTCTGCTACACCAGCGGCACGACGGGCAATCCAAAGGGCGTGCTCTATTCGCACCGCTCCAATTACCTTCACACCATGCTGACGCTCCAGGCCGATGCGCTGGCGCTGTCGGCGCGCGACACGGTGCTGCTGGTTGTCCCGATGTATCACGCCAACGCCTGGGGCGTGGTCTATTCCGCTCCCGCCGTCGGCGCGAAGCTGGTGCTGCCGGGGCCGCGGATGGACGGCGAATCGATCTGCGATCTGATCGAAGCCGAAGGCGTCACCTATTCCGCCGCCGTGCCCACCGTCTGGCAGGGCCTGCTGCAATATCTGCGCAGTTCGGGCCGGCGGATCGATTCGCTGCAGCGGGTGACGATCGGCGGCTCCGCGGTGCCCGAAATGCTCGTTCGCGCCTTCCGCGACGAATATGGCGTCGAGGTAACGCAGGGCTGGGGCATGACCGAAACGTCCCCGCTCGCCACCCTCTCCACCCCGTCCGCCGAAGTCGCGGCGATGGAAGAGGACGCGCGCGTCGCGCACACGGTCAAGCAGGGCCGCCTGATGTGCGGGCTCAAGTTCAAGCTCACCGACGATGACGGCAATCCCCTGCCGCATGACGGGGAGACCTTCGGCCACCTCAAGATCAAGGGGCCGACGATCGTCTCCTCCTATTTCGGCGGCGAGGGCGGCGAGATCCTCGACGAGGACGGCTATTTCGACACCGGCGACGTCGCGACGATCGACCAGCGCGGCTATATGCAGATCACCGATCGCGCGAAGGACGTGGTGAAATCGGGCGGCGAGTGGATCAGCTCGATCGAGATCGAGAATATCGCCATCGGCCACCCCTCGGTCGCGCTCGCCGCGGTCATCGGCGTTGCGCACCCCAAATGGGACGAACGCCCGATCCTGCTATGCCAGCTCAAGGTCGGCGAAGTGGCGAGCGGCGACGATCTGCTCACCTTCCTCGAAGGCAAGATCGCCAAATGGTGGATGCCGGACGACGTGGTGTTCGTGGAAGAAATCCCGCTCGGCGCGACCGGCAAGATCGACAAGAAGCTGATCCGTCAGCGCATGGCGGATTACACGCTGCCGTTCGCACAGGAGCGCTGAGCCGCAAGGTCAATCCGCGGCCGGCAGCGCGAAGCGTCCCTCAGCCTGTGTTGGTGCTTCGTCCCGCCGCCAACGGCTGAACGGATGTGGGCCGCGCCGGCGCTCCCTCGCGGCGCCGTGCCGCATGCGCTTCGGCGCGTGACAGCAGCGCGTCCAGATCCTCGCGGCTGATGTCGAAGCTCTCGTGCATGTCCTCCAGCGCCGCGTCGATGTCGGCGAGGTGAAGGCCCGGCGGCAATGCCGGTGCGGCGATCGGCCGGTGCGGGTAGGACCGGCGGGTCATGCGGTGATAGGCGATGCCGAGCAGGACGAGCGCGATCGAATTGATCCCCACCGGCACGAAGGCGAAGCCGAAGCCCGCGGCATGGATGCCGTTGCTGCCGATCACTGCCGTCAGCGCGGCCGCGCCGCCCGGCGGATGCAGGCAGTGAAGCAATGACATGACGAGGATCGCCAGACCCACCGCCACGCCCGACGCGATCATCACGTCCGGCACCAGCTTGAACACCGCAACGCCCACCAGGCTGGAAATCACGTTCCCGCCCACCACCGGCCAGGGCTGCGCCAGCGGGCTGGCGGGCACCGCGAACACCAGCACCGCGGAGGCGCCGAGCGGCGCGACGATTACCGGCAGGTCGACCAGCTCGGACGGCCAGAAAGCGCAGACGAAGATCGTCGCGGCAATACCGATCGCGGCGCCAAGGCAGGCGATCACGCGATCGGAAAGGTTCGCGCCGGCAAGTAATGGCTGGAAGATCGGCACCCTCGCACCCCGCAAAATTGGCTGAGCGTGCCCGCCCCTAGACACCCCGCCGCGCCGCGCCAAAGCGCGCTACTTCAGCGCCGCGCCATATTTTTCCAGGATCGCGCTGGTGACGCCGTTGGTCCAGCCGAAGCCGTCCTGCGTCGGATATTCGCCGCCGCCGCCGGGCTTGCGCTCGTCGACGTCATATTTCTCCAGCATCTTGCCGGTCTCGCCATAGGTGGTCGCGACCGTGTCGATCCAGCGCTTGGCTATCTCCCGCGCCAGGTCCGGCTGGCCAGATCGGTCGAAGCCGGCGATCGCCACCCATTGCAGCGGCGCCCAGCCGTTCGGCGCGTCCCATTGCTGCCCGGTGCGCAGCGGCGTCGTGCGCACGCCGCCGGGGGCCAGCAGCGTGCGGCGCGTCGTCGCCGCGACCGCCGCCGCCTGCTGCGGCGATGCGGCGCCGGCGAACAGCGGATACAGCATCGCGGCGGAAACGCGCGGCGTCGGTGCCCGCGTCGTCCGATCCCAATCGGCGTAGCGGCCTTCCTTGGCCACCCAGAAATAGCGGTTCAGCGCCGCCTTGCGCTTCGCTGCCAGCCGGGTGAACTCGGCCGCGGTCGCCTTGTCGCCGCCCGCCGCGCTGCGCTTCGCGATCGCTTCCTCCATGATCAGCATCAGGCTGTTCAGGTCGACCGGCACGATGTCCGTCGTGCCGATCGAGGCCAGCCGCTGCGGATCGGACAGCCAGCGGCTGCTATAGTCCCAGCCGCTTTCCGCGCCGGCGCGCAGGTGGCGGTAAATCGTCGCCGCCGGGCGCGAGGGATCCTCCTTCGCGGTGATCAGGTCCTCGGCATAGGATTCGTCGCGCGGCAGCTCGCGATCGTCCCAATAGCGGTTGAGCAGCGTGCCGTCCGGCATCCGCACCACCCGCTCGCACGCACCGCTCGCGTCGAGACAATTGGCGCCCTTCATCCAATAGGCATATTCCCGCTTCAGCGCCGCCAGCCGCCGCGCCGCCAGCGCCGGATCATTGTCCGTCGACAGGTCCAGCATCAGCGCGAAGAACGGCGGCTGCGAGCGGCTGAGGTAATAGGTGCGCATCCCGTTCGGGATATGGCCGTAGCGCTCGATCGTGTCGGTGAAGTCGGCCAGCATGGATTCGATCAGCGGCTGCTGCCCGTCCACCGCCAGGCCCAGCATCGTGAAATAGCTGTCCCAGTAATAGATCTCGCGGAAGCGGCCGCCGGGCACCACGTACGGCGCCGTCATCGGCAGTGCGGAGCTGCCGGCCGCCACCGGCGCGGGCTGGCGCACCAGCATCGGCCACAGGTTGCGGATATGGCTGCGCAAGTCGTCCGCCCCGCGATCGTTGACGCCCGGCACGGTGAAATTCTCGAGCACGAACGCGCGCAGCGCCTCGGGCGTCCTGGGTGCGACGCGCGCATAATCCGCCATGATCGCGTCCGGCGCGCGCCTCGGCACCGCATCGACGAAGGTCTTCCCGTCGGGGAAGATCCGCCCCACCTGCACCGCGCTGAACAGCGGGCCGTAGATGTCCGCGGGCGTGGGGCGCTGCTGCTGTCGCTGCGCCTGCTGCATCTGCTGCGCCGGCAGCGGGCTGGTGACCAGTGCGGTGGCGGCGAGCGCGGCGCCCAGCACCCAATGCGAACGCATCATCTTCTACTTCCTCGAGCCTTGTGCCGTCCCCAGATGCCGATCGAAGAACCCGGCGACAAGCCGGTATGCATCGATCGATTCCGGCATGTCGGGCCAGACGAAGAAGGCATGGCCCAGCCCGTCGAACAGCTGCAGCTCGCTCGGCACGCCAAGCGCGGTCAGCTTGCGATGCTGCGCGGTGAGGATGCTGGCGGCAAAGTCGCGGCTGCCGGCCAGCTGAAGCACCGGCGGAAACGCCGCCATCACCGCGTCGTCGTGAAAGGGATAGGCCAGCGGATCATCCGCCGCCATGCCAGCGAGATACGGCGTCGGCAGCGTCGCGGGCAGTGCGCCCTCTCGGATCGGCTTCCCCGCCGTCAGCGGATCCGACAGATACGCGCTGTCCCCGGCATAGGCCGCGCCGGTGCCGCAGAAGGTGCCGATCGCGCCCGGCCGCGGCAGCTTCTCGCGCTGCAGCCACGCCGCCGTCTGCGCGGTGATGATCCCGCCCGCCGAACAGCCGTAGATGCCGATATTCTCGGGCCGGTAGCGCTTGAGGAGCGCGGCATAGACCGCCGCCACGTCCTGCGACGCCGCAGGAAAGCGGTGCTCCGGCGCCAGGCGATAGTCGACCGTCACCACCTCGATCCCCATCGTCGCCGCGATCGGCACCGCCTCCACCAGTGCGCCGCTCCCCGCTCCCCACAGGAACGCGCCGCCGTGCACGTTGATCAGCACGCGGTTGCGGTTGCGCGGGGCCACCCCCGCCGCCGGCCGCACCACGTCCACCGCCACGCCGCCCAGCGTCTCGCGCCGCTCCACCGTGCGGAAATGCCGCCGCATCTCCGCCAGCCGCTCGTCATTGTACCGCCCCCAGAAGGCGCGCGCGGCGGCGATGTCATTGCCGAAGTCGGGCGGCTTGATCGCCTGTTGCCGAATGATCACGCGCTTGGCTTGTGCACTCAACAGGCTGGACGGCGGCAGCGTCATCGCAGGTACCGACACGTCCTGCGCGGCCAGCGGCGCAGCAAGAAGCAAGGAGAAGGCAAGGATGTGCTGTTTCATCGGCAACCTGAACTGTGGCGTGATGGCTACACTAGTCGATTGATTGCCACGTTCCACCGCTAACCGCGCCTTCCTTGATCGACTAAGCACCCCCGCAGGACTAAATACACGCCTTCGAGCTGCCCGATCGAGAGTGCAGCCGACATCCGTTCAGGGGAACAGATATGCTTTCCACCATCACCTTCCGCCGTCTGATGATCGGCACGGCGAGCGGCGCCTTGCTCGCCGCCGCGCCTGCCATCGCGCAGACTGATCCCGCCGCCACCCAGGCCGCCAACAGCGCGCAGCGCGCCGAGCCCGAGCAGGGCCTGGTCGACACCACGCAGCCGTCGGGCGAGGACATCATCGTCGTCGGCACTGCCGGCGGCGGCACGCGCCGTCAGGATGCGTCCTTCGCCGTCACCTCGCTCAGCAACGACGCGATCGAGCGCGCGGCGCCCAACAGCACCGCCGATCTCCTGCGCACCGTGCCGGGCGTCATGGCCGAAAGCTCGGGCGGCCAGAACGGCGCGAACATCTTCGTTCGCGGCTATCCGTCGGGCGGCGACGCGCAGTTCGTCACCTTCCAATATGCCGGCACCCCGGTCTTCCCGCCCTCGACGCTCTCGTTCCTCGAAAACTCGCAGCTCATCCGCCTCGACGAGACGGTGCAGCGCGTGGAGGCCGTGCGCGGCGGCACCGGTTCGCTGTTCTCGAACGGCCAGCCCGGCCTCACCGTCAACGTCGTGCCGCGCATCGGCGGCAGCGAGCTGAAGGCGCTCGCGAAGCTGTCCTACACCGATTATGACGAGATCCGCGGCGACGCCTGGGTCTCGGGCCCGCTCGGCGAGGACACCGGCTTCATGGTCGGCGGCTATTACGCGCAGGGCAACGGCATCCGCGATCCGCGCTTCCGCGCCGAAAAGGGCGGGCAGATCACCGCCAACATCCACCATGATTTCGGCGACAAGGGCTCGGTCGAGGTCTATGCCCGCTATCTGAACGATCGCGGCCAGTGGCTGCTGCCGATCCCGATCATCTCCAACGCCCAGGGCGACATCTCCGAATATCCCGGCTTCCCGGCCGGCACCGGCACGCTGCTCGGGCCGGACACGCGCGTGACCACCAACGTCGTCGGCCGCACCGTCGATCTGGAAAAGGGCCGCGGCGCGAACGTCATCAACACCGGCATCAACTTCGAATATGAAGTGGCCGATGGCCTTCGCCTGCGTGAGCGGACGAGCTACCTCGGCGGCAACGCCAACACCTTCGGCCTGGTCCCGGTAGAGGCGCCGGTCACGGCCGCCGCCATGGCGGTGACGCTCGGCGGCGCAGGCTCGACCGTCGATACGCTCACCTACGCCACGGCCGGCGGCGCCGTCGCCGGCGGCGCGGACGCCCGCGTGATGCGCGCCGGCATCTGGGAAGTGCGCAAGAAGATCTCGTCCTTCGTCTCGGATTCCGCCCTCGAGTGGACGGCCGGCAACAACAAGCTGACCGGCGGCTTCTATTACGCGAACTACACCTCGCGTGATCAGTGGGCGCTCGGCAACCAGGTGCTGCTCGCCGCGGAGCCGAACGCACGCCGCCTCAACCTGACGCTGAACGGCGGGCGCACGGCGACGCTCAACGGCTTCTCGAGCGGCCCGGCCTTCCAGGTCCGCGCGTTCTATGAAGGCGACGATTACGCCTTCTATGCGGTCGACGAGTTCCAGATCACGCCGGAACTGCGCATCGACGGCGGCCTGCGCTGGCAGCGCCACATGATCGACGCGACGATCAGCACGCCGCTCGCCGGCGGCAACATCAACCTGGATGGCAATCCGCTGACGCTGTACGACAATTCGGTCACCGTGCTCGGCCCGCCGCGTTTCGTCAGCTATCGCAACGATGCCTGGTCGTGGACGGCGGGTGCGAACTACGATTTCAATCGCGCTATCGGCGTCTTCGCCCGCTACAGCCGCGGCAACAGCTTCCCGCAGTTCGATAACATCCGCGAAGCCTCGGCGATCAACATCGCCGACAAGACCGGTCTTGCCGCTACCGCGGAAGTCGACACCTATGAAGGCGGCGTGAAGGTCTCGACCGGGATCGCCAACCTTTATGCGACCGTGTTCCACAACCGGTTCAAGGGCCTCGCCACCACCACGCTGATCAACAACGTGCCGACCAGCTCGAACGGCGGCGCGAAGGCGACCGGCGTTGAAGTGGAAGGCGCGATCCGGCCGACCTCGTGGTTCAGCGTTACCGCTGCCGGCACCTATCTCAACGCGAAGTACCGGGATTTCTTCACCGGCAACGGCGCGATCGACAACACCGGCAACCGGGTGCAGCGCCAGCCGAAATGGGCGTGGCGCGTGACGCCGGCGGTTGACGTCGACGTCGGCAACATCCGCCCGTCGCTGTTCGCCACCCTGCAATACACCGGCGATCGCTTCTCCGATCCGGAAAACCTGCAGGTGCTGCCGCACTTCTATCAGCTGGATGCCGGCGTCTCGGTGCTGCTCAACGAGCGGATCCGCCTGCAGGTCACCGGCAACAACCTGACGGACGAAATCGGCCTCACCGAAGGCAATCCGCGGATCATCGGTGGCCAGGGCACGGGGGCGATCCTCGCCCGTCCAATCCTCGGCCGCTCGTTCCGCTTCAGCGCGGCGGTGGAATTCTGATCGCAGTCTGATCGACCGATGCTCGTCACCCCGGGCTCGACCCGGGGTCCCGCTTCCTCGCTACCCGCGAGAGGCAGGATCCCGCGCCGATCCCGGGGTGTCGTTTGTTTAGACCCGCCACTTCACGCGTGCCTCATTCCCACTCTTCGCGCATGCCCCCTCTGCGGCTATCGTTCAGATCATGGACCGACGTCACGTCTTGAAGGGCATGGCCGGCATCGCCGCCGCCAGCGCCGCCCCGGCCTTCGCTGAGGCCGTCACCCCGCCGGGGAAGAAGCAGCGCAACGTCCTCCTGCTGATCTCCGACGATCAGGGCCTCGATCTTGGCTGCTATGGCGTTGCGGTGAAGACGCCGCGGCTCGATCGCCTTGCGCGCGGCGGCACGCTGTTCCGCCACGGCTATGCCGCCGTCTCCTCGTGCAGCCCCAGCCGCGCGGTGATCAACACCGGGCTCTACACCCATCAGAACGGCATGTACGGCCTGCAGCACGATGTGCATCACCAGTCGCTGCTGCCGGGGATCGAGACGCTGCCCGCAATGCTGCGTCGCGCCGGCTATGCCACCGCGCTCGTCGGCAAGAAGCATGTCGGCCCGGACAGCGCCTTTCCCTATGAGGCGGAACTGGTGCCCGAGCGCGGCGGCATCCGCGACGTGCGCGAACTCGCCATCGCCGCGTCGAGCTTCATCCGCTCGACTGACGAGCGGCCGTTCTTCGTCACCATCGGATACAGCGATCCGCATCGCGCCGCCGTGGACTACGGCAACGATCGCGCCTGGCCGGGCGTGAAGCCGGAAAGCTATGATCCGCGCCGCGTGCAGATCCCGTCGCATCTGCCCGATCTTCCTGCGGTGCGGCAGGACGTCGCCGAATATTATGAATCGCTCAGCCGCCTCGACGCCGGCGTCGGCATGATCCTCGACGATCTCGCCGCCACCGGCCGTGCCGACGATACGTTGGTGATCTTCCTCAGCGACAACGGCCGGCCGTTCCCCGGCGCCAAGACCAACCTCTACGACGCCGGCCTCCACCTGCCGCTCATCGTCCACGCGCCGGGCAGCGCCCCGGCGGTGAACGACGCGATGGTCAGCTGGACGGATATCGCCCCCACCGTCCTCGACTGGATCGGGGTCGCCCCGCCGGCCGCCTACAAATTGTCCGGCACGTCATTGCTGCCGATCCTCGGCAAGGCGGACGATCCGGCGCGCGACGCCATCGTCGCCAGTCACGATTTCCACGAGATCAATCAATATTATCCAATGCGCAGCATCCGCACGCGCACCCACAATTACATCCTCAACCTCGCCTGGCAGCTGCCCTATCCGATCGCCGGCGACGTGGCGGGCTCGCCATCATGGAAGGCGATCAGCGCCGATCCCAATATCCCGCTCGGCAAGCGCAGCCAGGCGGCGTACCTTCAGCGCCCGGCGGAGGAATTGTACGATCTCACCCGCGATCCGGGCGAGCTCGTGAACGTCGCCGCCGATCCTGCCTATGCCGCGATCAAGGCGCAGCTGGCCGAGCGGCTGCGCACTATCCGCGCCGAGACCCGCGACCCCTGGCTCGCCGGGCAGACCGATCCTTACTCCCACGTGGGCCAGCATTGATGACCAGGGGTATCGACCGCCGCGGCGTGCTTCTCGCCGGCACCGGGGGCGCCTTCGGCCTCTACAGCTTCGCCGCCGGCGCCGCGCCCGCGCCGAAGCAAGTGAAGCTGCGCCGCAAGGCCGGCGTGAAGCCCAGGAACATCCTCGTCATCCTGACGGACGATCATCGCTACGATGCGATGGGCTTCATGAAGGCGCAGGATTTCGGTGAGACGCCGACGCTCGATCGGCTGGCGCGCGAGGGCATCCACTTCCGCAACGCCTTCGTCACCACCGCGCTCTGCTCGCCCAGCCGCGCCTCGATCTTCACCGGGCTTTACGCGCACCAGCATCGCGTGGTGGACAACAACCACCCGATCCCGCCCGGCCTCACTTACTATTCCGAATATCTCCAGGCAGCGGGCTACGAGACCGCGTTCATCGGCAAATGGCACATGGGCATCGAAACCGATGCGCCGCAGCCCGGCTTCGATCACTGGGTCAGCTTCAAGGGCCAGGGCTATTATCTGCCGCATCCCGACGGGCTCAACGTTAACGGCCGGCATGTCCCGCAGAAGGGCTATATCACCGACGAGCTGACCGATTACGCGCTCGACTGGATCGGCCAGCGCGATCGGAAGAAGCCGTGGATGATGCACCTCGCGCACAAGGCAGTGCATTCCGAATTCATCCCGGCGGAACGCCACAAGGGCCGCTACGACAAGGAAATCTTCCGCTATCCGGCCAACATGAAGCCGGGCGTCCCCGGCCGCCCGATGTGGGTCGAGAACCAGCGCAACAGCTGGCACGGCGTCGACTATCCGTACCACGGCACGCTCGACATCGGGGATTATTACAAGCGCTACATGGAAACGCTGCTGGCGGTGGACGAAGGCATCGCGCGGATCATGGATCTGCTCGACCGGCGCGGCGAACTCGATGACACGCTGATCCTCTACATGGGCGACAATGGCTTCATGTTCGGCGAGCACGGCCTGATCGACAAGCGCGCCGCGTACGAGGAATCGATGCGCGTGCCGATGCTGATGCGCTGCCCGTCCCTGTTCGGTGCCGGCATCGTCGAGCAGGTCGTCGCCAACATCGATGTCGCGCCCACCATGCTCGCCGCCGCCGGGCTCGAGGCGCCCGAAGGCCTCGCGGGATCGAACATGCTCCCGCTGGTCACCGTGCCACCGGCAAGCGGCGGCGCGGCCGACGTGCCGTGGCGCAAGGAGCTGATGTACGAATATTATTGGGAACGGAATTTCCCGCAGACGCCCACCGTCCACGCGCTGCGCGAGGATCGCTACAAGTACATCCATTTCCATGGCATCTGGGATCTCGACGAGCTCTACGATCTCGCCGCCGACCCGCAGGAGAACGACAATCTCCTCGCCCGCCCGGGCCATGAGGATCTCGCCGAACGGATGAGCGCCAAGCTCTTCCGCCTGCTGGAAGAAACCAACGGCATGCAGATCCCGCTCAGTGCCGACGCTGGCGAGCGCAACGAACTGCGCGATCCAAACGGCCCCGCCATGGCGCCATTCCCCCCCAGTTTCTTCCGTCCGCCGCACAAGTGATACCGTTGATGCTCGTTTGCCGCGCGCGATTGCGCCGCGTCTGCACGTCTTTCGCGGCCGCCACCGCCCTCCTCGTCGCCGCCGCGCCGGCTGCGGCGCGGGAGAAGGCGGTCGATCTCGTCGATCCCTTCGTCGGCACGCTCGGCGATTTCGGCCAGCTCACCCCCGCCGCGGTCGCGCCCTACGGCATGGTGCAGCTGGGCCCGGACACTCACCCCAAGAACCACGCCGGCTATGATTTCGCCGCCCGCCAGCTGCGCGGCTTCTCGCACACTCGCGCGGTGGGCGTCGGCTGCGGCGGCGGCGGCGGCGACTTGCTCGTCTCGCTGCTCCCCGAAGGCGCCCCGCCGCTCGCCGCGCTCGACAAGGCAAGCGAGCGCGCCTCCGCCGGCCGCTACCGTGTCAGCTACGCCAACGGCATCACTGCGGAAATGACCGCGACCCGCGGCGCCGGGCTGCTGCGCTTCACCGTGACGACGCCCGGCCGCTACGTTCTCACCCTCGACGCGGCGAACGCCTATACCCGTCGCCACGCCGCCACCATCACCGCCGATCTTCGCGCGAGCATGACGGCGGGCACCGTGTGCGACGAGGGCGCCTACACCATCCACAGCGCCAGCCGCGTCACCATCGACGGCAGGCCCGCCCCCGCCGCCACCGTCGCCGGCGCCGCCGCCACCCTGCCGCTTACCCTGAAGCGCGGCGCGGTGGTGGAGGTGCGCACCGGCCTCTCGACGGTCGATCCCGCCGCCGCCGCACTGGTGCGCGATACCGAGCTTGGCGCCCGCCCCTTCGCCGCCGTCCTCGCCGGCACCCGCGCGCGCTGGCAGCACGAGCTCTCCCGCCTCGACGTCTCCGCCCCGCGGGATCGCCGCGCGCTCTTCTACACCTCGCTCTACCGCGTGATGCAGACGCCGGTCGCGATCCAGGATCCCGACGGCCGCCACCGCGGCAGCGACGGGCGCATCCACCGCTCCGCGCCGGGCCAGACGCGCTACGCCAGCTGGGCGCTGTGGGACAATTACCGCACCCAGCTCCCGCTCATCGCGCTTATCGATCCTGCCCGCGCCGCGGATATCGCCCGCTCGCTCGTCGCGCTCTACGGCGAGGGCAAGCAGCGCTGGGCGACGA
>CAYMIU010000028.1:41648-55583 GCA_964390515.1 uncultured Stakelama sp. | reverse complement strand
GCCTTCGGCAGCCGCGTGCGCTTCCGCCTCAACGGCAAGGAACAGGAACTGACGATCGTCGGCGACGACGAGGCCGATCCCGCGGCCCGTCTGATCGCATTCTCCGCGCCGCTGGCCCGCGCGTTGATCGGCGCGTGCGAGGGGGATGTGGTCGCCTTCAACGGCCGCGAGGATGCGATCGAGATTCTGGGCGTCGGCTGATCCGTCGCGCCGGGCGAGGCACTATCCCCCGCCCGCGGCGTTCCTGTCGCAGTGAAACGACAGGAGTGAGCACATGAGTATCTTCGGCTCGATCAAGAAGGCGATCTTCGGCGATCGCGGGCCGCTTGGTGGCCAGTTCTCCGGCAAGCCCGCTCCCACGCCCCAAGCGACGCCAACACCTCAGCCCTCAGCCCCTGCCGCGCCGCCGCCCGCTGCAACGCCTGCCCCCGCCGCTGCACCCGCCGCGCCGGTCGACGTCGAAAAGGTGCTGAGCGATCTTGCCGCCAAGCATAGCGGCCCCGCGCTCAACTGGCGCACCTCGATCGTTGACCTGATGAAGCTGCTCGGCATCGATTCCAGCCTCGACAACCGCAAGGAACTGGCGACGGAGCTTGGCTATACCGGCGCCAAGGACGGTTCGGCGGAAATGAACATCTGGCTGCACAAGGCCGTGATGCGCGAATTGGAGAAGAACGGCGGCACCGTGCCTGCCAGCCTCAAGGACTGATGCTTGCCGGCCCCTCCCGTTGCGCTAGACGAGCAACATAAGGGGAGGGGCCGACATGGCGACGATTGCGCCGACACACGATTCGCAGGAACCCGCGGCCAGCGATGTACGGCTGGTCATTTCCGCTTCGGCGCTCGGCACTGTCTTCGAATGGTATGATTTCTTCATCTACGGCACGCTTGCCGCCTCGGGCGTGATCGGGCGCACCTTCTTCCCCGCCGGTAACGAGATGGTGCAGGCGCTGCTCGCCTGGGCGGGGTTTGCGGTCGGTTTCGGCTTCCGCCCGCTCGGCGCCGTCGTGTTCGGCCATCTCGGTGACCGGCTGGGGCGGAAATACACCTTCCTCGTCACCATCGCGCTGATGGGCGTGGCGACTGCCGGCGTCGGCCTCGTTCCCTCCTATGAGACGATCGGCATGGCGGCGCCGATCATCGTCATCCTGCTTCGTATCGCGCAAGGGCTGGCGCTGGGCGGCGAATATGGCGGCGCCGCCGTCTATGTCGCGGAGCACTCGCCGCCGGGCAAAAGCGGCTTCTACACCAGCTTCATCCAGGCGGGCGTCGCTGGCGGCTTCGTCCTCAGCCTTGCCGTGGTGCTCGGCTTCAAGGCGATCATCCCCGCCGATGCCTGGGGCGCGTGGGGCTGGCGCACACCGTTCCTCTTCTCGATCGTGCTGCTCGCCATCTCGTTGTGGATGCGCGTGAAGCTGTCCGAAAGCCCGGTCTTCAAGCAGATGCGCGCTGCGGGCGAGACGGTGGCGAACCCGGTCAAGCGCAGCTTCACCTATCCCGGCAATCTGAAGCGCATGTTCGTCGCCATGATCGGCATCGCCGCCGGCCTGACGGTGATCTGGTACACCTCGATGTTCAGCGTCCTTTCCTTCCTGCAGACGACGATGCGGGTGGAGGAGACGACGGCGCAGCTTCTGTCCGGCGCGGGCGCGCTGATGGGGCTGTTCTGGTTCGTCTATTTCGGCCGCCTGTCGGATCGGGTCGGGCGCAAGAAGCCGATCGTGATCGGCTACGCCCTGACACTCGTCCTGCTCTTCCCGATCTTCTGGCTGATCGCAGCGGCTGCCAACCCGGGCCTTGCGCGGGCCGGCGAGGTGTCGCCCGTCGTCGTCGCCGGGCCGGACTGCACCTACAGCCCCTTCGCCGCCAGGCAGAAGACGGAGTGCGGCCAGCTGCTCGACGTTCTGTCCAAGAAGGGCGTGCCGTACACCGCCGCGCAAGGCAGCGAGACGAGCCTGACGATCGGCGCCCAGCCGCTCACCGATCGCTCACCCGAAGCGATCGACCGGGCGCTCACCGCTGCCGGCTATGATCTGACGAAGGTCGTGCCGACCGCGAGCAACGTGGCGCTGATCCTGCTCGGGATCCTGGCGATCACTGGCCTTTCTGGCATCACCTACGGCCCGGTCGCCGCGGCGCTGGCGGAGATGTTCCCGCCGGAGATCCGCTATTCCTCGCTCTCGATCCCGTACCACCTCGGCACCGGCTATTTTGGCGGATTCCTGCCGTTCATCAGCCAGTATATCGTGGCGCGGACCGGCAATCCGTTCGCGGGCCTGTGGTACACATGGGGCATCACGCTTATCGCGCTGATCGTTTGCCTCGTCTGGCTGCGCGACGATGCGGAAGGGCGCGCGACGGTGGCATGATCGCGCCGGCGGCGCTAACGCCGCGCCCATGAATGCTCCCAGTCGCCTGCGTCTCGATGGTTCCGTCCTTGCCGATAACTGGCGCGCCCTGGCGCGGCTGAGCGGCAGCGCGGCCTGCGGCGCGGCGGTGAAGGCGGACGGATATGGCCTGGGCGCGCGCGAGGTGGTGCAGCGGCTGGCGGTGGCCGGATGCCGCGACTTCTTCGTCGCCACCTGGGTCGAAGCGGTGGCGCTGGCGGACCTCGGCGTCTCGCTGTCCGTACTTCACGGCGTCCGACAAGCAGACCTGCCGCTCGCCGGCGCCGCGCGCCCGGTGCTGAACTCGCCCGAACAGGTAAAGCGCTGGCGCCAGGCCGGCGGCGGCGCGTGTGACGTGATGGTGGATACCGGCATGAACCGGCTGGGCGTCGCGCCTGCTGACATTGCCGCCGGCCTGCTCGACGGCCTCGATGTCGAGACGCTGATCAGCCACCTCGCCTGCGCCGACGAGGATTCGGCCATGAACGGGGAGCAGCGCGCGGTCTTCACCGGCATCGCCGGCCGCGCGAACGCTCGCCGGCTCAGCCTCGCCAATTCCGCCGGCGTGGCGCTAGGCGCGGACTATGCCTTCGACCTGACCCGCCCGGGCCTTGCGCTTTACGGCGGCGTGCCCCGCGCGGAACTGGCCGGGGTGATCCGCCCGGTGGTGACGATCGAGGCCGAGGTTCTGCAGCGCCGCCGCGTGCCCGGCGGCGGCAAGGTCGGCTACAATGCCACCTGGACGGCGCCGGAGGAGCGCGCGGTGGCGATCGTCAACCTGGGCTATGCCGACGGGTACCGCCGCGCCTTCTCCAGCCGCGGCACCGCCTTTGCCGGCGATCACGCGCTCCCCGTGGTCGGCCGCGTTTCGATGGACCTGACCGCTGTGGACGTCACCGGCGTCGACGTGGCGGAAGGCGATTGGCTCGCCTTCGATCCCGATCTGCCACACGCCGCCGCCGCCTCGGGCGAATCGCAATATGAGCTTCTCACCGGCCTCGGTCGCCGCTTCGACCGCCTCTGGGTCTAGACCCCGCGCAGCCAGTCGCGCAGCGGCTCCCACAGCTGCGCGCGTGCCCGGCTGCCGACCACCATGCCGACGTGCCCCGCGCCCAGATCGCGCCGGTCGGGAAGGCCGATCGCGGTTGCCGCCGGCACGATCCGGTCCCCCAGAGACACGAACTCGGTCGCGGGGCACGGCAGGGCGAGCGGGTCGACCATCGCGCCCGCCACCTGCCACGCGCCGCGCCCCGACACGTCCGCGCCCAGCATCCGCTCGAACAATTCCGCGCCCGCGGCATAAGTGAGCGGCGCCCCGGCATTGGCCCAATCCTCCATCGCGACGAACATCGCGGCGGCATCACCGGTCATGTCGGCGAATGCTTCATATTTGGCGATTGTGCGGGCCGGGTCGAGCTTCCAGAACCCCGCCTGCAGCACCTCCACCGGCACCAGCCCTAGCTGCGCGCACGCCGGCTGGGCCGCCGACCATAAAGCCGCCATGTCGGCGCGGGCCTCGTCTCCATAACCATCGAAATGCCACGGCGCGGCGACGGTCGCGACGCCGGCGGCAAGTCCGCTCGCAGCCGCAGCAATGCTCATCGTGCCTCCAAGGCAATATCCGACGAGGATCGGGGGCACGTCGAAGCGGCGCAGCAACGGCAGCAGCAAATGCTCGATATGGCCGGCGACGCTTTGCGCCCGATCGGCCGGGGTGGGCTCCCCCCAATCGAGCAGCCACACGTGCAGGTCCTGGCCCGCGAGCCAGCGCGCAAGCGAGCGGTCCGGCATCAGATCAAGGATGAAGGGCGGGTTGATCAGCGACGGTACGATCAGCACCGGCCGCCCGCTGCCGCCATAATCACGCAGCCGCGCGCGGCCCTGCCGCCGTTTGGCCGGCGCCATCCTGCGGCGCACCCGCGGCGCCTCCTGATAACGCCGCAGCCCGGCGAGCGCCCTGGCCTGCCGCTCCGGCGATGTTGCGGTTTCGCTGCGCAGCATCTCGAGGAACAGCGGCAGCGGGCGCGGGCCATGTTGCGGCGCCGCAAGAGATGATGTAGCCCTCGAAACGATCATAAAAGCGGGGGCCCGCGATGAAGAAGCAGCACGACGCCGATGGCGTGGTCGTCATCAAGAAATACGCGAATCGCCGGCTCTACAACACTGAAAGCTCGTCCTACATCACGCTCGATCACCTTGCCGCGATGACGCGCCAGGGCCGCGAGTTCAAGGTCGTCGATGCGAAGACGGACGAGGATATTACGCACAACGTTCTGACGCAAATCATCATGGAAGAGGAAGGCCGCGGCGCGACGCCAATGCTGCCGGTCAATTTCCTGCGCCAGCTGATCGCGATGTACGGCGATTCGATGCAGGCGATGGTGCCGGGCTACCTCGAGGAATCGATGGAAAGCTTCCGCCGCAACCAGGCGCAGTTCAAGTCCGCGGTGGAAGGCGCCTTCGCGGGCTCGCCCTTCGCCGAAATGGCGAAGCGCAACATGGCGATGTTCGAGGCGGCGACCAGCGCGTTCAAGCCGCAGAGCCAGCCCGCATCGCCCGTGCCCGCCGCCAGCAAGGATGACGAGATCGCCGCGCTGAAGGCCGAACTCGCAAAGCTTCAGGAAAAGGTCGACAAGCTCGGCTGAGCGTGCCGCGGCGCCACCCGGGCCGCCTCGGCCGGGTGACGCTCATCAGGCCTGACCGCTTACTTCGGCTTCACGAACTTCAGCGTGAAGCGGTCGCTTTCGCCGATCGCGGTGTACTTGGCGCGATCCTGATCCTTCAGCGTCAGCGTCGGCGGCAGCGTCCACACGCCGCCCGGATGATCGTGCGTGTCCTTCGGGTTGGCATTTACCTGGCTCTCGCCGGCCAGCTTGAAGCCCGCCGCCTCGGCCAGCCGCACGACCGTCGAACGCTTGATATAGCCGCTCTTCTTCTCCAGCGCGGTATCCATGTCCTCCGGCAGGCGGTGATCGACGACGCCCAGCGTGCCGCCCGGCTTCAGCGCGGCGTAGAACGCTGCGAACGCGCCGGACGCTGCCTTGGGGTCATCGTTCATCAGCAGGTTGTGGACGTTGCGGAACGTCAGCACCACGTCGGCGCTGCCGGCGGGCACCGTGCTGGTGCCGGCGGCAGGATCGAGCGTAGCGACGGTCGTCGTGCCGAACCACGCCTGCTTCGCCGCCAGCATCTTCTGCGCGCCCTCGACGCCGCGCGCCGGAACCAGCGCGACATAGCGGCCCTTGCCGTTCACCAGCGGCGCCAGGATTTCGGTGTACCAGCCGCCGCCTGGGCTGAATTCAACCACCGTATCGGTCGGCTTCACGCCGAAGAAGGCCAATGTTTCGGCGGGGTGGCGATATTGGTCGCGCGCGCGGTTGGCGGCGCTGCGCTGCGCGTCGGCGATGGCCGCCTTCACTTCGGCGGAAGGGGCGGCGGCGGGCGTCGCCGCGATCGCGGTTGCACTGGCGAGAAGAAGGGTCGCAAAGGCAATGGTGCGCATTATGTCTCTCTCCCGGGGGGTGTTCTGCTGCGGGTGTGGAGGCAAGCAGATGGTTACGCAAGCGGTACCAGATCCGGCATGACGGGTCCGGTATTCCGCCCCGCCGGCGCGGGGGCGCTGCTGGTGGATTTCGGCGGCGGCATCGAGGAGGCGATCTTCGCCCGCGTGGTCGCACTGGATCACGCGCTTGCCGCAAGGCCGCCGGCCGGGCTGACCGAGACGGTGCCGGCCTATACCAGCCTGCTGCTCGTCTTCGATCCGCTGGTGACCGATCACGCCACCATCGAACGCCACGTCGCGCCGCTCGCCGCCGACGCGCCGGCGGCCTTTGACGATGCTGCGACGCACGAGGTGCCGGTCTGTTACGGCGGCGATCACGGGCCGGATCTCGTCGCGGTGGCGGATCGGCTGGGCATGTCGCCGGACGCGGTGATTGCCGCGCATCTCGCCGGCGACTACCGCGTCTTCATGTACGGCTTCGCGCCCGGCTACGCCTATCTCGGCGGCGTGCCGGAGCCGCTTCACCTGCCGCGCAAGGAAGCGGCGGTGCGCGGGCATCCGGTCGGCAGCGTCATGATTGCCGGGCCGCAATGCCTCATCACCACCCTGCCCATGCCGACCGGCTGGTGGGTAATCGGCCGCACGCCGCTGCGCGTCCTCGATGCGGCGGCCGACAAGCCGTTCCGCTTCGAACCCGGGGACCGCGTGCGCTTCACGCGGATCGCCGAGGCATGACGGCGGCGCGGCTGTGCGTGGAGGCGGCGGGGCCGCTGACGAGCGTGCAGGATCGCGGCCGCCCTGGCTGGCGGCGGTTCGGTGTGCCGCCCTCCGGCCCGGTGGACCGGCGTGCGTTCGCTGCCGCACTTGCCGCAGTCGGGGCAGAGGCGGACGGTGCCGCCGTCGAACTGTCACTCGGTGGTCTGACTGTCGTGTGCGAGGGGGCGCCGGTCTCGATCGCCCTGTCGGGCGCTGCATCGGCAGCGATCGATGGGGTGGAGATCGGCGGTTGGTGCGTCGCGACGCTCCAGCCCGGGATGCGCTGCCGGATCCGCCAGCAGGGCGGCAATTGGGGCTATCTCGCCGTCGCCGGGCGGATCGATCGTCCACGCTGGCTCGGCAGTGCCGCCACGCACCTGATCGCGGATCTCGGCGGCGGCCGCATCGCGCCGGGCGATATGCTGACCATCGCCAGCGCGCGCGGCGACCTTGCTGCTGCCGGTCTGGCTTCACCAGATGCAGAGCCGATCACGGTGGCGCGAGTCCTGCTCGGCCCGCAGCAGCGCTATTTCAACGACGCAGCGCTGGCGACACTGACGGCGCAGCCCTTCGCGGCGAGCGCGCGGTTCGATCGCATGGGCATGGTGCTGGACGGACCGCTGTTGCCGCCGACGCGGATCGACATGCCGAGCGAACCGGCGGTGCGCGGCGCGCTACAGGTCGACGGGGCAGGGCGGGTCAGCCTGCTGACGGCCGATCACCAGACGACCGGCGGTTACCCCAGGATCGCGGTGGTGATCGAACCCGACATCGATCGCGTCGCGCAACTGCCGCCGGGCGCGCCTGTACGCTTCGAGATCGTCGAGCCGGCGGAGGCGATCGCGCTGACCCGCGCCGCCGCCGCGCGAGAGACGGCCTGGCTGGAGCGGATCGCTGCCGCGCGCCGCACCCGCCCATCGCTGCTCGACGCGAACCTCATCGGCGGCGTGGTCGACGCATTGAGCGATCCGTTGCTGTCGATCGGAAGCTAACCCTCCCGACGTGGCCAACTACTGCCCGAACCCGCCCGCGCTTGCCTGCGCAATCGCCTCGCGCGCCGCGGCGAGCAATGCGCCGGCCTTGGCCTCGCATTCGCGCTGCTCATAGGCCGGGTCGCTGTCGGCGACGATGCCAGCTCCGGCCTGGACGTGGATCTGCCCGTCCTTCACCACCGCGGTGCGAAGCACGATGCACGAATCCATCGATCCGTCGGGCGAGAAATAGCCGACGCCACCGGCATAGGCGCCGCGCTTTTCCTGCTCCAGCTCGGCGATGATCTGGCACGCCCGCACCTTGGGCGCGCCGCTGACGGTGCCCGCCGGGAAGCCGGCGAACAGCGCGTCGATCGCGTCGTGCTTCGCGTCCAGCCGCCCCACAACGTTCGACACGATGTGCATGACGTGGCTGTAGAATTCGACCGTATAGCTGTCGGTGACGCTCACCGAGCCGGCTTCGGAAACCCGGCCGACATCGTTGCGGCCGAGATCGAGCAGCATCAGATGCTCGGCGCGCTCCTTGGGATCGGCGAGGAGGCTGGCGCGGTTCGCCTCGTCCTCGCTCGCCGTCTTGCCGCGCGGCCGCGTGCCCGCGATCGGGCGGATCGTCACTTCGCCGTCGCGCACCCGCACCAGGATCTCGGGGCTCGATCCGGTCAGCGCGAAGCCCGGCAGGTCGAGATGATAGAGAAAGGGCGAGGGATTGATCCGCCGCAGCGCGCGGTACAGTTCGAACGGCGGCAGCGTGAAGGGCGCGGTGAAGCGCTGTGCCAGCACCACCTGAAAGATGTCGCCGGCGACGATATAGTCCTTCGCCCGGCGCACCATCTCGGCATAGCGGCCCTCCGGCAGGGTTGGTGTCAGTGCGATCTCGCCCGGCTCGCCCTGCACCCGCGGCGGCAGGGTGCCGGCCGCGAGCCGCGCCTCGGCCGCATCCAGCCGCTCTTCCGCCTCGGCCACGATCCCTGCCGGATCGCGCGCCGCGTCCGGCCACACCGGCGCAACGAGGAACAGCGCGTCGGCCAGCCGGTCGAACACCAGGATCACCGTCGGGCGGACGAACATCATGTCGGGCAGGCCAAGCGCATCCACCTCGCGCGGCGGCAAGTTCTCGACCAGCCCGATCGTCTCATAGCCGAAATAGCCGACGAGGCAGGCGAGCGCGCGCGGCAGCTCCTCGGGCACTTCCATCCGGCATGACGCCACCAGCGCACGCAGCGAGTCGAGCGTCGGTGCGGCGCACGGCTCGAACGCCGAACGATCGCTCAGCCAGTGGCGGTTGATCGCCGCCTGATTGCCCTCGGCGCGAAAGACGAGATCGGGAGCAAGGCCGATCAGGCTGTGCCGCCCGCGCACCGCGCCGCCCTCGACCGATTCGAGCAGGAAGTCGCCGCGCCCGGGCTCGATCAGCTTCAGCGCAGCGGCAACCGGCGTCTCGGTATCGGCGATCCGGCGCCGCCAGACGAGCGCCGGCTGCCCCGCCGCCAGGGCTTCCGCCGGCTTACGGATTGGAGCCACCCTGGCCATTCAGGCTCGCCTTCACCTTGGCGATCGCTTCCGCGTTGCGCGTCACCTTCAGCTTCGCCTTCACCGCCTCGGTGAATTGCTGGGCATATTCGGCACCCACGAAGCGGCCCAGGTCCTGCCGCGTCGAGGCGACGACCGGCGGCACCTTGGCGGCGTCACCTGGCGAGATCTGGTTCAGCTTCACGATCAGCCAGCCCTTGCCGTCAGGCGATTCCAGCATCTTGGCAGTGCCGCCCTTCATGCTGAATAGCAGCGCCAGCACCGGGTTGGGCCCACGCGGATCGGCGTTGATCTGCGCGCGCGCCGCCACCACCCGGTCGACCTCGCCGCCGACCACCTTGGCCTCGGACAGCGCCTGCTGCAGCGTCTTGCCGCCGTTCACCGCCGCCAGCACCTTGGTGGCCGCAGCGCGTGCGGCGCGGCGGGCGCGGTCGTCGGCGACGTCCACGATCACCTGGTCCCGCACCTGCGCGAAGGGGCGGGGGGCGGCACGCACCACCCGGTCCAGCGCGACGAGGGCGAAGCTGCCGTCCGGCCCGGTCTGCACCACCTGCGGATCGTCACCTTCCTCGGACTGGAAGCCTGCCGACAGGATCGGCGCCAGCGCCGCATCGGGCTTGTAAGCGCGGTTCTCCGGATCGCTGCCGGCCGCCGTCAGCGGCGGCGTGGTCGCCGCGGTCAGCTTCTGGTCGGCCACCAGCTCGGAGAAGTTCGCATTGTCGCCGATCGCGCCTTCCAGCGCCTCGCGGATGCTGTTGAGTGCCTCCGCCGTCTTCGACTTGGTGAGTTCCTCGACCAGCGTGCCGCGCGCTTCGGCCAGCGACTTGCCGGGCACCTGCGCCACGCCGTCCACCTTGCCGACGACGAAGCCGATCGGCCCGCGCACTGGCCCGATCACGCCGCCGGTGATTGCCGCGAACGCGGCGTCGGCTACCGCAGCCGAGGTCGCCTGCGTCAGCGCGGCCTTGTCCTGGCCGTCCAGCTTGCGCGCCTCGAGGCCCGCCGCACGTGCCGCATCCGCCACTGACGTTCCGCCGCGCACCTTGGCTGCCAGCGCATTCGCCGCATTCTGATCGAGCACGGTGACGAGCGAGACGGTGCGGGTCTGCCGCGCGGCCCAGCGTGCCTTGTCGCCGTTATAGGCCTTGGCGATGTCCGCCTCTGTCGGCGTCGCGCGCGCCTTCACTGCCTCGGGCGTGACGATCGCGTAGCGCATCACGCGCCGCTCGGGCACCGAATAGCGCGCCGTGTTGCGGCCGTACCATTCCTGCAATTCCTTCTCGGTCGGCGCGGCGCCCGATCCGACGCCGGTCGACGGGATCATCGCGACCTCGCCCGCCCGCCGTTCCAGCAGCAGCGAGGCATAGGGGAGGGCGAGCGACGCCGGCACCTGGCTCGCGCCCAACTGCGGGCGGACGAGGAACTGCACCATCGTCTCGCGCGCGATATCACCCTGCACCTGCGCATCGGTCAGCCGGTTGCGCGCCAGCACCTGCTCGTAGATCGCTTGGTCGAACTTGCCGGTCGGCCCCTGCAGCGCCGGGATGTTGCGCAATTCGCTGCCCACCAGCGCGCGGCTCACCACCATGCCCTGCTGCTTGCCATATTCGGCCAGCGCCAGCCCGTTGACGATCCGGTTCAGCACGCTGTCGACGCCGCCGGCGTTGACGAACTGCGCCATGTCGACGCCCGGGTTGTTCTGCTGCGCCGCGCGAAGCTCGCTCTGCGACCGCTCGGTGAGTTCCTGCTCGCTCACCTTCTCGCCGCCGACGCTCGCGACAGAGCTGCCGGTGATGCCGGTGCTCCTGAGGCCAGTGATGTCGCCGAGCGCGAACGCCAGCGCGATGATGCCCAGGACAAGGCCCGAAACGATCACGCCGACGCGCGAATTGATGATCCGACGGAAGAAACCGAGCATGAAGCGCCAATCTGTTGAACGGCGCTCGCTTTAAGGGGGCGCCTTCGTTACCGCAACGGCCGCAACCATCTGGGAGGGATCATGCGGCGGAAGTTCGTAGCCGGAAACTGGAAGATGAACGGCAACCTGGCAGCTTTGGCGGATCTCGATGCGATCGCCGCCGCCATTGATCCAGGAGTGGATGTCGCCATCGCCGTCCCCGCAACGCTGATTCACCCCGCCGCCGCCCGCGCGACATTCCCGATCGGTGCCGAGGACGTGCACAGCCAGGATAGCGGCGCCTATACCGGTGACGTTTCCGCCCCGATGGTGAAGGAAGCGGGCGCTGCCTTCTCGATCGTCGGCCATTCCGAGCGCCGCCAGGGTCATGGCGAGAGCGACGCCGACGTGAAGGCGAAGGCCGAGGCCTGCCGCCGCCACGGCCTCGATGCGATCCTGTGCGTCGGCGAGACGCTGGAGCAGCGCACCGCCGGCGAGGCGGAAGCCGTTGTGACCGCGCAGGTCCTCGCCTCGCTGCCCGATGGCGCCGGCGGGAACTGGCTCGCCATCGCCTATGAGCCGATCTGGGCGATCGGCACCGGCCAGGTGGCGACCGTCGCCGATGTCGAGGCGATGCACGGCGCGATCCGCGCGGCGCTGGTGAAGGCGCTTGGCGAGGAGAGCGGCCAGGCGATTCGCCTGCTCTATGGCGGCTCGGTAACGGCGGAAAACGCGCCGGGCCTGCTTCACGCGGCCGAGGTGGACGGCGCGCTCGTCGGTGGGGCGAGCCTGACGGCGGCGAAGTTCGTGCCGATCATCCGCGCGGCTATCGGCTGAGACCCGGCCCCGGGGCGGCTCGCGGCTGCCGTCGCAGGCGTGACGCGAAAAAAGCGGCGCGCGCTTGCCCATTGCGTGGTTCGGCACGATCCTCGTCCGATCGTGCCGACAGCGTATCGACGAAGGAGAGGATGATGCCCGAACCGTTACCGCCCGTGCGCCGGATCGTGACGGCGATCGACGACGCCGGGCAATCCTATATCGCCGAAGCCCGCGAGAGCCCGGCGACGCTGATGCTGCCGGGCTCGCCCTATCGCAACGCGAACCTGTGGCGTACGCAGGCGGCGCCGAGCCCCGTCGAGGCACCGGACGACATCAACGCGCACAAGGGCGTCCTCCCGCCGCCCGGCGGCAGCGTGCTTCGCGTGATCGACTTCCCCCCGATGGCGGCCAGCCGCGAGGAACAGGCCGCGCTCACCGCACGCGTCTTCGCGGAGCTGTATCCCGACGCGGATCACCACGCCGATTCGAGCCGCAGCGCCAGCATGCACACCACCGATACGATCGATTATGCGATCGTGCTGGCGGGCGAGATCTGGGCCGTGATGGACCGGGACGAGACGTTGATGCGCCCCGGCGATATCCTGATCCAGCGCGGCACCGCCCATGGCTGGGAAAACCGCTCCGGAGAAATGGCGCGCATCGCCTTCGTGCTGATCGACGGCACGCGCGGCGGCCACAGCCGGCGAAGCTGACACACGGCCAAAACCAGTTCGATCGCTGGGCCGTCTTCCAAAGCCGCCACATCGCCGGCACCGGCTGTACCACTCGGCTGTCCTACAGCCCGCCTCGCATGGCATATCATTATGGATGAGCAGGCGCCGGCCAGAACCGAATGTTGAGGCGCGCGCGAGAAAAGCGCCAGCGCCTCAACTTCCTCAACATTCGCGGTCGCGCGCGCCGGCCCGAGCGGGCGCTCAGCGGCGGCCGGACCGGCTAAAGGCGAATGTTGAGGCCGCCGCGAATAACACGCCAGCGCCTCAACTTCCTCAACATTCGCGTCGTCGTGCCTCAGCCGAAACGGGTTTTCAGCAGGCCCCACGCGGCGCGCAGGCCAAGCGCATCGCCGCCCTTGGGCCGGCCGGGCTTGGCGGCCGGGCGCCAGGCGAATGTGTCGACATGCGCCCACGGCACCTGTTTGGGTACGAACCGGCGCAGGAACAGCGCGGCCGTCACCGCCCCGGCGAAACCGCCGTCGGGCGCGTTGACCATGTCGGCGACGTCGGATTTCAGCATGTCGTCATAGCCGTCCCACAAGGGCAGCCGCCACAGCGGATCATGCGCCGCCGCTGCCGCGGCCAGGAAGTCCGCCGCCAGCGCATCGTCATTGGCGAATACCGGGGGCAGATCGGGGCCGAGCGCGACGCGCGCTGCCCCGGTCAGGGTCGCGAAATCGAGGATCAGCGCCGGCTGACCCTCGCCCGCCTTGGCAAGCGCATCGCCCAGGATCAGCCGCCCTTCAGCGTCGGTATTGGTGTTCTCCACCGTCAGCCCCAGCCGGCTGCGCAGCACGTCGCCGGGGCGGAAGGCGTTGCCGGCGACCGCGTTCTCCACCGCCGGCACCAGAAGATGCAGCCGCACTTTAAGCTTAGCCGCCATGACGAGTCCGGCCAGCGCGATCATGTGGGCCGCGCCGCCCATATCCTTCTTCATCAGCCGCATCCCGGCCGACGTCTTGATGTCGAGGCCGCCCGAATCGAAGCACACGCCCTTGCCGACCAGCGCCACGCGCGGGTGCGGGGGGTCGCCCCATTCCAGCTCGATCAGCCGCGGCGCCCGATCCTTGGACGCTGCCTGGCCCACCACGTGGATCATCGGGTAGCCCTCGGCGAGCGCATCGCCGCGGGTAACGCTGGTGGTCGCGCCGTGCTTCTTCGCCAGCGTGTCGACGATCGCTTCGAGTTCCGCCGGCCCGAGGTCGGACGCGCCGGTGTCGACGAGATCGCGTACCAGGGCGGTCGCTTCGGCCAGTTGCAGCGTCTCCTCGATCCGCGCTGGCTCTCCCGTCAACAGCACGCGCGGCGCCTGTGGCTC
>CAYMIU010000028.1:14426-41638 GCA_964390515.1 uncultured Stakelama sp. | reverse complement strand
GCGTGAAGCGATGCTGCGCGAGGCACCAGCCGAGCATCGCCGCGCCCGGCTCGCCGTCCGCCAGCCGGTACGTTCCCTCGGGCAGCCCGTCGCCCAGCGACGCGATCCGCCACGGCGAGGTCACGTCCTCGTTGCACACCAGCAGCATCGCCCAGTCGTCCGCCGCGTCGCCGGGCAGGATCGCGCGATTGCCCGCCTTGCCCACCACCTTGTTGGCCGCCACCGCCGTGCGCGTGCGTGCCGGCTGTCGCGCCAGCCACGCCTCGAAGCGGTCGGGGTGGACGACATGGATGGTGCGCGCGGGCTGTCCGCGATCGGGGCTGAGAAACTGTGAAAAGTCGGTCATGAGGCGAGCAAAGCAGGACTTGTGGCGACGTGCAACGCAAGGTTCCCATGGCCGGTGCCGCGTCCTACATCGCGGGCATGACCACCCATACGACTCGCATGCTCATCCTCGGTTCCGGTCCGGCCGGGCTTTCCGCAGCCATCTATGGCGCGCGCGCCGGGATGAAGCCGATCCTCGTCCAGGGCATCCAGCCCGGCGGCCAGCTGATGACGACCACCGATGTCGAGAATTACCCCGGCTTCGCGGACGTCATCCAGGGCCCGTGGCTGATGGAGCAGATGCAGAAGCAGGCCGAGCATGTCGGCACCACGTTGATGTGGGACACGATCGTCGAGGTCGATCTCACCCGCCGGCCGTTCCGCCTGATCGGCGACAGCGGCGACGTGTACGAGGGCGAGGTGCTGGTGATCGCCACCGGCGCGCAGGCCAAGTGGCTCGGCCTCGCCAGCGAGGACGCGATGAAGGGCAAGGGCGTCAGCGCCTGCGCGACCTGCGACGGCTTCTTCTATCGCGGCAAGAAGGTAGCGGTGATCGGCGGCGGCAACACCGCGGTCGAGGAAGCGCTCTACCTCACCAACCATTCCGACGACGTGACGCTGATCCATCGTCGCGATTCGCTGCGCGCCGAAAAGATCCTGCAGGAACGGCTGTTCGCGCACCCCAATGTGAAGGTGCTGTGGAACAAGGAAGTGCGCGAGTTTGTCGACGGCGGCGGCAATGCCGGCCTCGTGGCGCTCGATCTCGTCGACACGGTGACCGGCGAACATTCCCGTCTCGACGTGGAGGGCGGGTTCGTCGCCATCGGCCACCACCCGGCGACCGAGCTCTTCCGTGGCCACCTCGAGCTCGACGAGGATCATTACATCAAGGTCGAGAAGGGCTCGACGCGCACCAGCGTGCCGGGCGTGTTCGCGTGCGGCGACGTGATGGACAAGACGTATCGTCAGGCAGTCACGGCGGCGGGCACCGGCTGCATGGCCGCGCTCGATGCGGAGCGCTTCCTGGCCGAGGCCGATTTCGAAAAGCTCGCCGAAGCTGCGGAATAACCTTCTTTCTCCGTCCGGTGGGCTTGACCCACGGCCCCGCTTCTTCCCATCAGGACGGGAAGCGGCGGTGCCGGGTGAAGGCCCGGCACGACGAAGAGGGGGTTTCATGAAGTTTCGTATCGCGCTCGCATTGGGCGCCGCATTGTTTGCCGTGCCGATCACCGCGCAGGACAGGCCTGACGCAAAGGCCGAGAAGGCCGAAGCCCCGGCGATCCCGCCGCCCGTCGTCTCGGTCACCCGTCACTCCGGCACCTTCGGCGGCACGCGGATCAACTATCGCGCGATCGGCGGTGAAACCTACCTCAAGGACAAGGACGGCAAGCCGCTCGCGGCGATCACGTCCTACAGCTACATCAAGGAAGGCCCGGTCGATCCGAAGCGGCCGGTGACGTTCCTGTGGAACGGCGGCCCCGGTTCCGGCTCGCTGTGGCTGCACATGGGCGCCTTCGGTCCGCGCCGGGTCGTGATCCCCTCGGACGCCAAGGACGATGGCGCACCGCCCTATCCGATTATCGACAATCCCGATTCGCTGCTCGACGTCACCGATATCGTCTTCATCGATCCGGTCGGAACGGGCTTTAGCCGCACGCTCGGCAAGACCGATCCCAAGGATTATTGGGGCGTCACCAAGGACGCAAAGTCCATGGCCGAGTTCATCCGGCTGTGGCTGAACGCGAACGGCCGCTGGAATGCGCCCAAGTTCATCGGCGGCGAAAGCTACGGCACCACCCGTTCGGCAGCCGTGATCAACGAGCTTGAGGGCGCCGGCTTCACCGACGTCTCGATGAACGGGATCATCCTCATCTCCTCGATCCTCGACTTCAGTGTCGCGGCGGACACGCCGGGGAACGAGCTTGGCTATGTGACCAACCTGCCGTCGATGGCGGCGACCGCCTGGTATCACAACAAGGTCGCCAACCGCCCGGCAACCGTCGAGGAGTTCGTGGCCGAAGCGAAGGCGTTCGCGATCGGCCCCTATGCCTCTGCGCTCCTCAAGGGCAACGCGCTGACCGCCGAAGAGCGCCAGCAGGTCCTGCCGCAGCTCTCGCGCTTTACGGGCGTTTCGCAGGATTACCTCGCGCGCGCCGACCTGCGCCTGTCGCCGGGCCGCTTCTACAAGGAGCTGCTGCGCGATCGCGGGCAGACGATCGGCCGGCTCGACACGCGCTATCTTGGCAAGGACTATGACGACGCCGGGGAGGAGCCGGACAATGATCCGAGCTTCTATGCCATCGACGGCGCCTATACTGCCGCGATGAACCAGCACTCTCGCGAGGTGCTGAAATATTCGCCGGACATCACGTATAGCTCGATCGGCGGGGTGCGCGATTGGGACTGGAAGATCGGGGGGCCGCGCGGCGGCGAGGGGTATCTGAACGTCGCGCCGTACATCGGCCGCGCGCTGCGCGAGAACAGCGGGCTGCGCGTGTTCGTCGGCCAGGGCTATTATGATTTCGCGACGCCGTTCTTCGGGGCGGAATATTCGCTGAACCGCACGGGCATTCCGAACGACGGCCGCATCACCTGGCATTGGTACCATGCGGGCCACATGATGTACGTGCGCGACGAGGATCTGCGGAAGCTGTCGAACGATATCCGCGCGTTCATCCGCGCGCGGTAATCGCCTCACGGATCACCGCTTCAAGCGCCGCGTCATCCCCGCGGCGCGCGAAGCTGTGCGAATCGGTGTCGATCAGGACGGTGCGGGGCGCGATGCCATGCCGCCGCGCCGCATCCGCATAAGCAATCGCGGTCGCATCGCCGCGAGCGAGCACGATGGTCGCGTCGTCTCCCCAGCCACGGATCGCGTTCAGCGTGCTGCTCGTGAGGTCGGCTTCCACCGCAGGCCTCGCGATGCTGAACAGCCCGCGCGCGAGCTTCGGCAACGACAACCCACGCCGCGCGACCCGAATCCACGCCGCCGGGCTGCGCACTTGCGCGGCATAATGCGCCCGGACAGCCGCGGGCGGGGGCAGGTCGGAGGCAGGTTTGACGACCCAGGGATTGGCAAGGACAACGGCCTCGCAGCAAGCCTCCTGTCCCCACCAAGCGAGCGTGGTGGCAGCGTCACAATTGCCGAACCCGACTACGTGCGTGACGTTTGGCGCAGCGGAGCGAAACGCTCGCGCGGCGGCGAGAAGATCCTCCCGTGCGCCTTCGTACCCCGTGTTGCAGCCGCTCGAATCGCCAATCCCGCGACGGTCGTAGCGGAATACCGGAATTCCGCTTGCGGCCAGTCGCGCCGCCAGCATCGCCATGCCGCGATGCGCGCCGCAGCGGATTTCGTTGCCGCCGGTGACGATCAGCAGACCGGTTTCCCCCGGTGCGTCGTCAAGCGTGCCGACTAGGTCTTCTCCAGCGCAGGGGAAAGTCAGGTGGCGGCGGCTCATTGCTGGGCTGACCCGCGCGCCTGCGCGGCGATCCAGGCGGCGATGTCGTCGGCGACCTGCTGCTGAAAGTCGGGGTCACTGCCCGGCTCGCTCGCTCGCCACAGCGGAGCAGCGGCAAGTTTCCGATCCGCGGCCTTCGCATCGCTTTCAAGACGCACGACCCGCAACGGACCGCTGGAAGTGGGTTGCGCGGCGGCCAGGCCCTCGATCATCGCTTCGGACAAGAGGTTGCCGGCATAATCCTCGCTGCCTCCCAGGCCCCGAACACGGCTCAGTTCGCGCACCAGTGCGGCGCCCGAGTGCGGGGCGAGATACCAGCGGCTGGCAACATCGGCTGCGCTGTCCACCAGCGTACCGCTGCGCCAAGCCACCACATGCACCGGTTGCGGCAGGGCGGCGCAGGCGGCGGCGAAGGCTTCCCGCCAATCGGCGAGGCTAACGTCCGACGTTCGCTTCAAGCTTTCGCCGGTTCCGGGCAGGTCGGGCAGGGCACTACCGATGCCGCGGACGGCTAGGCGGCGCAGCACGTCGACTATAGCGGCGCGGGTGCGGTTCGCCTCCTCGAACATCGGAAGCGCTGCCACTATGGTTGGGCCGTGTCGCGGCCCAAGCCGAAGCATGGCTTCGCCCCCGCCGGCATGGTCGTAGGCTTCGATGTGAAGGCCGGTCGTCCCGGCCATCGCGATCAGACCAGTGCCTTGGCGGCGGCAAAGGTGGTGAGGGCGCCGAACGTCTCGAGCATGTCGCCATCGACCTCATCGTCGTCGACCATGATCCCCAGCCGATCCTCGATCTCGGTCAGCACGCCGGCGACGGCCATCGAGTCTAGCTCGGGCAGCGCGCCGAACAGCGGGGTCGTATCGTCGAACGCCGCCACGCGCTCGTCAGACAGGCCGAGCACATCCTTCAACACCGCGCGAACCGTCGCGTCGACTTCCGTTTTTCCTTCCGGAATCACCTTCGTCCCCTCGGTTATGTTGCAGTGCGTTAAGCCGGGGGGATGAAATCCGCAACGCCCCGGCGCTATGGGTGTCCGATGGTACCGCTCGATACAGACGCAAAGCCGATAGATTACGTGCTTGCCGGCGCGCCCAGTGCGCCGGCGCTCGTCGAGCGCGTCGGCACGCTGAGCTACGCCGAGGTGGAAGCGAAGGTGGCGCGGCTAGCGGGTTGGCTCGCAGCGCAGCGCTTCGCGTCGGGTGATCGCGTGGCGACGTGGCTGCCGAAGACGCGCGAAGCGTGCCTGATGCCGCTGGCCGCGCCCCGTGCTGGCCTAGTGCACGTGCCAATCAACCCGCTGCTGAAGCGTGCGCAGGTCGCCCATATTCTGCACGACAGCGGCGCGCGATTGCTGCTGACGCAGGCGGCGCGATCGCAAACGCTCGAGCCTGGCGATGTCGGTGAAGCGGTAGTGCATGAGGTAGCGGGCGAGGGTGACCCACTGCCACGGTCCGATGCGGATCCAGCCAGTCTCGCGGCCATTCTCTACACTTCCGGTTCCACCGGGCGCCCCAAAGGGGTGATGCTGAGCCACGCCAACCTGTGGCTCGGCGCAAACAGTGTTGCGCATTACCTGGGGCTGGCCGCGGATGACGTGGTGCTCGGCGTTCTCCCGCTGAGCTTCGACTATGGCCAGAACCAGCTATTCTCCACTTGGGCCGCAGGCGCGGCGGTGGCGCCGCTCGACTATCTTACCGCGCGGGACGTAGTGAAGGCGGTAGACCGGGTGGCGGCGACGACGCTCGCGGGCGTGCCGCCCTTGTGGGTGCAGCTTCTCGAGGCCGATTGGCCGACGGAGACGGCGGCGCGCCTGCGCCGGCTGACGAACTCGGGCGGTGCGCTGACGGTGCGAATGGTCCGGTTGCTTCGCGAGCGCTTCCCGGCGGCGGACCTCTACCCGATGTACGGCCTGACCGAGGCGTTCCGTTCGACCTATTTGTCGCCAACACTCGTTGACTCGCATCCGGAGTCCATCGGTCGCGCCATCCCGCATGCCGAGGTGATGGTGGTGCGTGCAGACGGCAGCCGCGCCGCACCGGAGGAGCCCGGGGAATTGGTTCATGCCGGGCCGCTGGTCGCGCAAGGTTATTGGAACGATGCGGAGCGGACGGCGGCGCGGTTCCGGCCGGCACCGGGGTCGTCGAGATACGGCGGGAACGCGGTTTGGTCTGGCGATACGGTGGTTGAGGATGCCGAAGGCCTACTGCGCTTTGTCGGCCGCGACGACGAGATGATCAAATCGGCCGGCAACCGGATCAGCCCGGTGGAAGTGGAAGAGGCGGTCATGTCCGGCGGCGAAGCGCTGGAGGCGGTGGCGATCGGCGTGCCCGATCCAAGGCTCGGGCAGGCGATCGTGGTGGTCGCACGCGGTGACGGCAGGCGGGAGCGCGAGTTGCGCGAGCGGCTCAGGCGCGAGTTGCCGAACTTCATGCAGCCGGCCCGGTTCGAATGGCTGCAGGAACTGCCGCGCAACGCCAACGGAAAGCTGGATCGCGCCGGCCTTACCACCAGTGTGCGTGCTGCTGCGCAAGCGAAGGAGTCAGTGTCGTGAGCAAACCCTTCGGTCCGCTGCCGCCGGAATTTGTCGGCCAATCCGGCGATCTTGTCATCACCGGGCGTAGCGCCAGCGACTGGGTGAGCGAGTACGGCTCACCACTGTTCGTCTACGATCCCGCGATCGTCGCCTCGCGCGTCGCTGCCTTTCGTACTGCCTTTCCTGACGTCGATCTTCATTACGCGATCAAGGCAAATCCCTGGGCGCCCTGGCTAGCCGCCGTTGCACCCATGGTCGACGGGCTCGACGTGGCATCGGGCGGGGAACTGGCGAATGCACTTCAGGTGAAGGCCGCCGCTGCGATCAGCTTCGCCGGGCCGGGAAAGCGGGACGCGGAACTGGAAGCAGCGATCAAAGCCGGCGCGACGTTGAACGTCGAGTCCGCCGGGGAGGCGCGGCGGGCGCTTGCGATCGGGGACCGCACTGGCGTGGCGCCACGCCTTGCCGTTCGCGTCAACCCGGACATGGAGCTCAAGGGCTCGGGCATGAAGATGGGCGGTCGCCCGTCACCGTTCGGGATCGATGCCGAGCATGCCGCCGCGGTCGTGCGTGAGATCATCGCGGCCGGCGCGGACTGGCGCGGCTTTCATATCTTCGCCGGCAGCCAGGCTCTCGACACGGCGGCCATCATCGATACCCAGGCGGCAACCCTCGCGCTCGCGGCCCGGCTGGCGGAGGAGGCTGGTGCCGCGCCGCCGCTCGTCAATCTCGGCGGCGGGTTCGGCATCCCGTACTTTCCTGGCGACACGCGGGTGGACGTGGCGCGCGTCGGGGAGGCGCTTGGCCAGGCCCTGGCGACACGGGCATCAGTTCTTTCGGATAGCCGCTTCGCGATTGAGCTCGGCCGCTGGCTGGTGGGCGAAAGTGGCGTCTATCTGACGCAAGTGGTGGACCGGAAGGAAAGCCGGGGCGAGACATTCCTGGTCGTGGACGGCGGATTGCACCACCAATTGGCGGCGAGCGGCAACTTCGGGACAGTCGTCAGGCGGAACTATCCGGTCGCCGTCGCGCACCGGATGGGCCAGGAGGGTGAAGAGACCGTCTCGGTTGTCGGCTGCTTATGCACACCGCTCGATCGGCTGGCCGATCGCGTTCTGCTGCCGGCTGCCGATGTGGGCGATGTGATTGCGATCTTCCTGGCGGGAGCCTATGGCCTCACCGCCAGCCCCACCGGCTTCCTCGGGCATCCCATTGCGGGACAGGTCATCGCCTAGCCTGTCCTAAACGCTATCTTCACCTCTTTATTTGATATCCGGAGGGGAGCGCAACCGACCGGGAAGTGGAATCTCCGGCTGGTCAGAAGGCGCCGACGGAGGTTTTTGCGATGCGTTTCTCGCGTGGTTCCAGGGTCCTGCTAACGGCGTCATTGGCGTCGACGGCGCTTGCCGGGTGCATGAGTGCGCGCCCCGCAGCGGAGCTGCCGCCGGCTGCCTTCGTGGCCAGCAAGGAGCAGCCGGGCGAGGAATATGTCATCGGCCCGCTCGATTCGCTGCAAATCTTCGTGTGGCGCAATCCGGAATTGTCGGCGAAGGTCCAAGTGCGCCCCGATGGTCGGATCACGACGCCGCTCGTCAATGACATGCCGGCGGTTGGCAAGACGCCGGCGATGCTGGCGGACGACATGAAGCTGGCGCTTCGCCAGTACATCAACGATCCGATCGTCAGCGTCATCGTCGACAGCTTCTCGGGCACCTACAGCCAGCAGATCCGGATCGTCGGTGCGACGGAGAAGCCCGCGTCGCTGCCGTATCGTGCCAATATGACGCTGCTCGATGCGATGATCGCGGTCGGCGGGCTCAACGAATATGCGGCCGGCAACCGCGCCCGGCTGATCCGCTATGACCGTGCGACCGGAAAGCAGAAGGAATACAGCCTCCGCCTGAACCGCCTGCTCAAGAACGGCGATGCCTCCGCCAATGTGCGACTGGAGCCGGGCGACGTGATCATCATCCCCGAAAGCATGTTCTGAGGCGATCGGCGTGAACGGTCTGTTCGAAGAGGTGAGGATCGCGCTGCACGCGATCTGGACGCGGCGCTGGCTGGCGCTGGCTGTCGCGTGGGCGATTTGCGTGCTCGGGTGGCTGGTGGTGAGCCAGGTGCCGAGCCGTTACGAGAGCCGTGCGCGCGTATTCGTCCAGATGCGCTCGATCCTGCCGAGCGGAACCGATCCCGGGGCGTTGGGGGATCAGCAGCGTGACGTCGACACCGTTCGCCAGACGCTGACCTCGTCGGTGAACCTCCAGAAGGTTGTCCGCGGCACCGACCTCGCCAAGACCGTGTCGAACGATCGCGAAGTGGCAGATCGCGCCGCCGGTCTCCAGAACTCGATCAAGATCACTGCGCAGCAGGACAATCTGTTCGAGATCGTGACCACGGCCGCGACGCCGAAGCTGGCGAGCAGCATCACGCAGAAGCTGATCGACATCTTCGTCGAGACCAACCTGTCGGGCGATCGGACGCAGAACAGCCAGACGTTGCAGTTCCTCGACGGCCAGCTCCAGTCGCTCGGCGCGAAACTGCAAGACGCCGAGGCAAAGCGCGCCGATTTTCAGAACCGTTATCTCGGCTCGCTGCCGGGCACCGGATCGGTGAGCGACCGGATCGGCGCGGCACGCGCGCAGGTGAGCCAGGTGGACGGCGATCTCGCGGCGGCGAGTTCCAGTTTGGCGGCCCTTCAGGGTCAGCTTGCCGGTACGCCGCCGACGATCGCGGGACCTGGGATTGCGCCGGGCGTCGGCCCGGCACGCGCACGGGTCGCTGCGATCCAGGGCCAGCTCGCTGACGCACGCGGCCGCGGTTATACCGAAAATCATCCCGACGTGGTCGCGCTGAAATCGCAGCTGTCGCAAGCACAGGCCGCCGCTCGCGGCGAGCCGGCCGGTGCTGCTGCCGGCGGTTCGCCCAATCCAGCGTATCTCTCGCTCCAGTCGATGCTGGCGGATCGCCAGGCGGCGGTCGCGGCGCTTCGCATGCGTCGCCAGCAGTTGCAGGGGGATCTCGATACGCTGAACGCCAAGCTTTCCGGTGATCCGGAGGTGGCCGCGCAGCAGGGCGAGATCGAGCGCAACTACACCGTGCTGAAGGATCAATATGATCGCCTTCTCGCGCAGCGCGAGCAGGTGAACCTGCGCAGCCAGGCGCAGACGCAGACTGATGCGGTCAAATTCTCCGTGATCGATCCGCCGACCCAACCACGCACGCCGACCGCGCCCAATCGTCCGCTGCTGCTGACGGGGGTGCTGTTGGCTGGCATCCTTGGCGGCATCGGTGCTGCCTTCGCCATGGACAAGCTTCAGACGACCTTCCCGACCGCGCAGCGGCTTGAGAAAGCCTCGGGCATGCCGGTGATCGGATCGGTGGGCGAAATGCTCACCCGGCTTCAGGTGGAACAACGGCGCAAGAAGCTGAAGCTGTTTGCCGGCGGGGTTGGCGCACTTGGCGTCAGTTACGTGGCGCTGCTTGGCATCGAGATGCTCCAGCGAGGTCTAGCGGCATGACGCAGGTTCCGAAGCGCAGCGACGAATCGCTGATCGAGCGGGCCGCCAAGGTCTATGATTTCGGCGCGCACTTGCGCCGCCGTGACCCTGCGTCGGAGGCTTCGGTTGAGGTTCGGTCGGAACCGGACGGCGCAGGCCTGCCAGCCGGAGACCCGCTCGATCTCACGCTGGATCTCGTTCACGCCGCACCGTCGCCGCCGCTCCGCGCCGAGCGGCTGTCACCGGAAGCTGCCGCGACACTTGCCGCAATCCCGCCGGAACTTCGCGCAGGTGCTGAACCCGATACCGGGGGCGAATTGCTGCCGCCCGGGATCGCGCACATCGATCGCACGATGCTCGCCGAGAAGGGCATGCTGGTGCCCGGCGCCCCGATCGGCGCGCTGGCCGAAGAGTTTCGGCTGATCAAGCGGCAGCTGCTGCTCAACGCGCGGACGATCGCGGAAGGGCCGCTTGGTCAGCGTGCGCGCACCATCCTGGTCGGATCCGGCAAGCCCGGTGACGGCAAGACGTTCTGCGCGATCAATCTCGCGGTCAGCCTGGCGGCCGAGCGGGACGTCGAGGTGCTGCTGGTGGATGGGGACTTCGCGAAGCCCGATATTATGGCGTCGCTCGGCCTCGACGATTCGACCGGGTTCCTTGACGTGCTGGGTGATTCGACGATCGATCCGGAGAGCTGCGTCGTGCGTACCGATGTGCCGCAGCTGTCGCTGCTGCCGGCGGGCGAGCGCACGCATTCGGATACCGAACTGCTGGCCAGTGCGCGCACCGGCGACGTCATTGATCGCTTGCTTGCGGCCAATCCGCGGCGGCTGATCGTATTCGATACGCCGCCGACGCTGGCGGCCTCGCCGGCATCCGTACTGGCGCTGCACGTGGGGCAGGTGATGCTGGTGGTACGTGCCGACCGCACCACGGAAACGGACGTGCGCGAGGCAGTTAACCTGCTCGATGGATGCGAGCAGATCAGCCTCGTTCTCAATTCTGTGTCTTACGAGCCGCATCGTGGCCGGTTCGGCAGCTATTACGGACAGGAGCGGTAAGGTGCTGCGGCTGCGGAATAAGGCGCTGGGCAGCGGGATCGCGTTCGCGATGATCCTGGCGACTGGCGCTGCGGACGCGCAATCGCGCGATCGCTATGTGCAGCCGTATATCGAGCTTGCGCAGGTCGTGACCGCCGACCTCTCCAACGATGATGTCGTGACCTATTCGCAGGTCGCCGCCGGCATCGATGCGGGCGTGCGCGGTCGCCGGGCGGAAGCACAGGTGAGCTATCGCTACGAAAGGCGCATCCAGTGGGACGAGCGCATCGGCGACGATGATGTTCACACCGGCCTTGCCCGTGGTTCCGTACGGGTCGCACCGGGATTCGCGCTGGAAGGGGGCGCCATCGCGACCCGTGCACGCAGCGATATCCGCGGCGCGGCGCCGGGCAGCTTCGTCGGCAATGCCGATAATCTGACACAGGTCTATTCGGTCTATGCCGGCCCGACGGTCTCGACCAATGCGGGGCCGGTGCAGATCGCCGCGTCTGCCTTCGGCGGTTACACCAAGGTCGAAGCGCCCAATGCGACAGGCGTTGCTCCTGGCCAGCCCCGGCTCGATTATTACGACGATTCCAAGAACCTCGTGGCCCAGGCCTCGGCCGGCGTTGCTGCGGGAACGGTGCTGCCGGTCGGCGTCACGGTAAGCGGCGCTTACGAGCACGAGGACGCCGGGCAACTCGACCAGAAATATGAGGGCTATTTCGCCCGCGCCGACGTGACGGTGCCGGTCAGCCGCACGGTCGCGATCCGGGGCGGTGCGGGATATGAGAAGATCGAGGCCACCCAGCGTGACGCGCTCGTGGACGCGAACGGCAATCCGGTGCTCGACGGCAACGGCCGCTTCGTCACCGATCCGGCGTCTCCTGAGCGAATCGCCTATAACACCGATGGCCTGATCTATGACGCCGGCGTAATCTGGCGGCCCAGCCCGCGGTTCGAGCTCCAGGCGAATGCCGGCTACCGGTATGGCGGCGATGTTTATTTCGGCTCGCTCAACTGGGCGATGGCGCGCGACACCGGGCTGCAGGTCGTGCTGTATGACGGCATCGAGACGTTCGGGCGCCAACTGCGCGATGGGCTGCGCGATACGCCGACTGCGTTTCAGGGCACCGCGAATCCGTTCGGGCAGCAGTTCAACGGTTGCATCTTCGGCAGCCAGCCCGGGCAGGGCGGCGCTGGCGCCGGCGGGTGCCTGAACGACGTGTTCCTGTCGATCTCAACCGCGAGCTATCGCGCCCGCGGCATCGACGGGGTGATCTCCACCACTCGTGGGCGCACCAGCATGGGCTTCGGCGCCGGCTATGCGAGCCGCAGACTCAACGCGCCGCAGGTCGCACCCGGCACCACGGTGTTCGGCCTGACGGACGAAAGCTATTACGCCCAGCTCTTCTGGTCGCGCGCGCTCAGCCGCGTGTCGCAGGTCGATGCGAATCTGTTCGCCAATTACTATCAGAGCGGCTTGCCGGGAGCGGACGGCGTGGTCGCGTTGAATGCGACCGGCACGTACAGTCATCAGTTCGGCCGGCTCGGCACGATCGCCTCGCTCGGCATCTACACCTTCGACCAGGAACGCTTCGATAGCCAATGGTCGGCACAGGCGCTGCTTGGCGCACGATATACATTCTGAGGAAGCCCGGCATGTACGAGGAACATTTCGGCCTGACCGACAAGCCCTTCCAGCTGACGCCGGACGCGCGTTACTGGTTCGATTCGGCGACGCACAAGAAGGCGATGGCCTATCTCGGCTATGGCCTGGCCCAGGGTGAGGGCTTCATCGTCATCACCGGCGATATCGGCGCGGGGAAGACGACGCTGGTCGCCCATGTCACCGAGCAGATCGACCCGGCGAACCTCAACGTCATCAAGATCGTGTCGACCGCGATCGAGGCGGACGATCTTCTGCGCGTCGTCGCTGTCGGGCTGGATATCGAGCCGACGGGGAAGACCAAGGCGGAATTGCTGACGCTGATCGAGCGCGGCCTTCATGCTGTGGCGCGCACCGGGCGGCGCACGTTGCTGATCGTGGACGAGGCGCAGGCGCTGCCGGTCTCGTCGCTCGAAGAATTGCGCATGCTGTCGAACTTCCAGGCCGGCGGGCGTGCGGTTCTGCAGATTTTCCTGCTCGGCCAGCCCGAGTTCCGCGAGCGGCTGAACGGATCGGATCGGCTGGAGCAATTGCGCCAGCGCGTCATCGCCATCCATCATCTGGATCCGATGGGCCCGGAGGAAGTGGCGCACTACGTCGGACACCGGCTGCGCATCGCGGGCTGGCAGGGGTCGCCGGACTTCGCCGAGAACGCCTTTCCGGTGCTGCACCGTGCGTCGGGCGGCGTCCCGCGGCGGCTGAACCAGTTGATGGGCCGCGTGTTGCTTCACGCCGCGCTCACCGACGCGAAGCTGATCGATGCTGCGCTGATCAACGCCGTACGCGCCGATGCCGCTCGCGATTTGCCGAGTGCTGGCCGCACGACACCGATCATGCGCGCCGTGCCCTCGGAACCAGCGCCGGGAGTCGCGTCTCCGACGGTGGGGGCATCGGTGGCGGCATCGGTGGCGGAATCAGACCTGCTTGAGCGTATCGCGATGCTGGAGAAGCGGATCGAGGAGCAGGATGCCGCGCTTCGCCGCGTGCTGACGCTCCTGGTCGACTGGGTGGAAAGCGATGCGCCGTCGCCCCGCGGCGGGCTGGAAGCGGTGCGCGGCGCCGCTGCGTGAGATGAACGCACCTTTCAAGGCTGCGGACGCGCCGGCCACGATCCTCAATGGCCTGTCCGTCGACGTCGAGGAATATTTCCAGGTCGGCGCGTTCGAGCGGACGATCATGAAGAGCGACTGGGACCGCTGGGACAGTCGCGTCGTGGTCAACACCGGCATGGTGCTCGACCTGTTCGCCGAGAGCGGCGCCAAGGCCACCTTCTTCACGCTCGGCTGGGTCGCGCATCGCCATCCGGCGCTCATCCGCCGGATCGTGGCGGAGGGGCATGAGATCGCAAGTCACGGCTGGGACCATCAGCGCGTCTTCACGATGGGGGCCGAGGAGTTTCGCGCGGACCTCGCCAAGGCTCGCGCGGCGCTGGAGGATGCGGCGGGGGTCGCGGTCACCGGCTATCGCGCGCCGAGCTTCTCGATCGATGCGCGAACGCCCTGGGCGCATAAGGTGCTGGCGGAGGAGGGTTATGCCTATTCGTCGAGCGTCGCGCCGGTCGCGCACGATCATTATGGCTGGCGCGACAGCCCGCGCTTCGCATGGCGGCCCTTGGCGGACAGCGACCTGATCGAGCTTCCGGTGTCCGTCGCGGAGCTTGCGGGTCGCCGGATGGCAGTGGGTGGCGGCTTCTTCCGCTTGCTGCCGGCCGCGCTGACCGACACGGCGGTGCGTCAGGCGAACCGCCAAGGTCACGCCGGCATGTTCTACTTCCACCCGTGGGAGGTCGACCCCGGCCAGCCGAGAGTGCCAGGCGCGCCGCTCCGTTCGCGCGTTCGCCATTACAGCCGCTTGTCGGCGATGACGGGGAAGCTGCGCGGGCTGGTCGGCCGGCATCGTTGGGGCCGGGTCGACGCCGTCGCCGCGATGGAGCGGCGCTGGTGAACGCCCATGCCACGATCGATCACGCCCTGATCGTCGGCGAAGCGACCGACGACGCGCGGGTCGACGCCTTCGTGCGCGCACATCCGGATGCGACCCCCTTTCATCTGCCCGCGTGGAGCAGGGCGGTGGAGCGCGGTTGCGGACAGCGCGCGCGCTTCCTTGTCGCCGAGCGCGCAGGGGAGATCGTCGGCCTGTTGCCGCTGACGGAGGTGCGCTCGCCACTATTCGGCAAGTCGCTCGTCTCCGCCGGCTTCGCGGTCGACGGCGGCGTACTGGGCGAGGGGGTGGAGCCGCTAGCAGCAGCAGCCAAGGCGCTCGGCTATCCCTCGATCGAATTGCGCGGCGGCCCGGCGCCTGTCGGGTGGACCGTGGACACGCGCACCAACCTCGGTTTCGCCCGCCCCCTCGCGGCCGACGACGAGGCCGAGTTGCTTGCCATCCCCCGCAAGCAGCGCGCGGAAGTGCGCAAAGCGCTCGCCAACGATTTCGAGGTGGTGACCGGCTCCCTCGATCTCGCCGCCGAGCACTACCGGATCTACGCTGAATCCGTCCGCAATCTCGGTACGCCGGTCTTCCCCGGGCGGATGTTCCGCGAGGTTCTGACGACGATGGACGGCGACATCCTGACCGTGCGGCATCGCGGCAAGGCTGTGGCGAGCGTCCTCAGCCTGTACTTCAACGGCACAGTCTATCCTTATTGGGGCGGCGGGACGGCGGCGGCCCGCAGCCTGCGGGCAAACGACCGGATGTACTTCGCGCTGATGGCGCATGCGCGAACACGCGGCTGCACGCGATTCGACTTCGGTCGGTCCAAGGCGGGGAGCGGCCCCGCCGCGTTCAAGAAGAACTGGGGCTTCGAGGGCGTGCCGCTGGCCTATGCAAGATGGTCGAGCGGGCCAGGGCGGGAGGTGAACCCGCACAACCCGAAATATGCATTGATGGTGCGCGCGTGGAAGAAGCTGCCGCTGCCGGTCGCGATGCGGCTTGGGCCGTGGATCAGCCGTGGGCTAGGTTGAGGTGGAAATCCTGTTCCTGGCGCACCGCGCGCCCTTTCCGCCTGACCGCGGTGATCGGATCCGCAGCTACAACGTCCTGAAATACCTGAGCGCGCGCGCACGCGTCCATATGGTCGCCTTCACTGACGATGGAGCGGCGATGAGTGCGCATGATGCCGCGATGGTGGACGAATGCGTGCTGGTGCCGCGGCGCAAGTCGCAGGCGCGGGCCGGGGTGGAGGCTGTGGCGAACGGCGAACCGGTGTCGCTGACGGCGTTTCGCGATCGCCGGGTCAGCGCTGCGGTCAGCGATCTACTTGCCCGGCGGCCGATCGACGCGATCTACGTTTTCTCCGGACAGATGGCGCAATATCTGCCCGCCACCGGCCCTCGCGCCGTCATGGACTTCGTCGATCTGGATTCTGCCAAGTTCGCGGCCTATGCGGCGGATGCGCGCGGCCTCATGCGCTGGATGATGCAGCGCGAGGCGCGATTGCTCGCCCGGGTCGAGCGCCAGATTGCAGCGCGCGTTCACGCCAGCCTCTTCGTCAGCGCGCCCGAGGCGGCGCTGCTGCCGGGGAGCGGCGTGCTGGAGAATGGTATCGACACCGCCTTCTACGATCCCGCGGTCCCGCCGGTTTGCGCACCACGCCCGCTCATCGTCTTCACCGGCCAGATGGATTATCGCCCCAACGTGGAAGCGGTGACCTGGTTTGCGCGTGACGTGCTGCCGCTCCTTCCGGGCGCTCACTTCGCCATCGTCGGGCGCGCGCCGATATCGGCCGTCCGCGCGCTTGCCTCGTTGAACGTAACGGTGACCGGGGAGGTGCCTGACGTGCGGGGCTGGCTGGCCGCAGCAGATGTGGTCGTGGCGCCGCTCAAGCTGGCGCGGGGGATCCAGAACAAGGTGCTGGAGGCGATGGCGATGGCCCGACCGGTTGTGGCAAGTCCAGCCGCAGCCGAAGGGATCGACCATGCCGATACGATCCGTGTCGCGGCCAGCGCAGTGGACTTCGCCGACGCAGTGGGCGGGCTGATCGCGGATCGGGCGGGCGCTACGAGGCTCGGCGCCGCGGCCCGCACACAGGCGATCGCGCGCTATGGCTGGGAAGCACGACTGGCACCGCTCGACGATCTGCTCGGCTTGCCCGACGCGACGAGCGAAGCCGCATGACAATGGCGCTCGCCCGTACTGAAACCGCAGCACCGACGGCGTGGCGGCTCTACCTTGCCGCGGTCGCAGCGGTCACGGCGGCTATCCTGCTGCTGTTCCATCGCGACGTTGCCGCGCTTTTAAACCTTTGGTGGACCAGCACCACCTACGGCCATTGCCTGTTCATAGCCCCGGTCGTCACCTGGCTGGTGTGGACGCGGCGTGAGGAACTGTCGCAGCTCTCGCCGCGCTCCTGGTGGCCGGGCCTGATCGTGGTGGCGATCGGCGGGTTTGGCTGGCTGCTTGGCGGAGCGGCCGGGGTCGCCTTCGCACGGCAGTTCGGTCTCGTCGTGATGCTGCAAGGAGCGGTGATCGCGATCCTCGGGCCGCATGTCGCGCGGGGGCTCGCTTTCCCGCTCCTCTTCGCCTTCTTCATGGTGCCGTTCGGCGAATGGCTGGAGCCGCCGTTGCAAAGCGTCACCGTTGCGATCGTGATGCCGCTGCTTCATCTGGTCGGCGTCCCGGCGGAGGTGGACGGCGTGCTGATCCGCGCTGGTCGCTACTGGTTCGAGGTGGCGGAGGCCTGCTCGGGGTCCAAGTTCGTCCTGTCGATGCTGGCCTTCGGCATGCTGGTGGCGAACACTTGTTTTCGTTCCTGGCGACGTCGAGCGGCGTTCATGGCCGTGTCGCTGTTCGTGCCGGTGCTGGCCAATGGCGTGCGTGCCTTCGGGACGATCTACGCCGCGGACCTGACCAGCCTGGAGGCGGCGACCGGGTTCGATCACATCGTCTATGGCTGGATCTTCTTCGCGCTGGTGATGGCGGTGGTGATGGCGGGGGCGTGGCGCTGGTTCGATCGCGCGCCCGATGAGCCCGCGTTCGATCCGGCCGCGCTGCTGCCGCCGCGCCGGCACACGCTTGCGCTTGCCCCCGCCGCCTTCCTGGTACTGGCGACGGTGGCGATCTTCCCAAGCTGGGCGGGAGCGCTCGGCGACCGAAGCCAGGCACTGCCGCGGCGACTAACGCTGCCGGAAGTGCCTGGCTGGACGCGCGCCACTCAGCAGCGACGCGCCGTGGCAGCCGTTCTACCCCGACGCCGATCACCGGCTGTTCGGCCGCTATGTGGATGACGCCGGCAATGCCGTCGATCTCGCCATCGCGGTGTTCGCGGAGCAGCATGAGGGGAAGGAAGTGGTTACGTACGGTACGGGTGTGTTGCGCGAGGGGGATCGCTGGGTCCGGGTCGCGGACCTGCCGCGGATCGATGGCGGCGCGGCCATGCGGATCACCGCGCCAAGCCCGGGCGGCAGACCGGTAGAGCGTGTCGTCGCGACGTGGTACCGGGCCGGCGGAATCGTGACCGACCGACCGACCATCGTGAAACTCGCCACCCTCAACGCCCGGCTTCTGGGCGCGGAGCCGGCCGCCGTCGCGCTTCATCTCTCGGCCGAGAAGCAGCCGGGTCACGATCCTGTGGCCGCGATTGTGCGTTTCCGTGCCGCGCTTGGCCCGATCGACGACGCGACCGCGCGGATCATGCGCTGATGTGCGGGCTCGCCGGGCTCTATTATCCCGAAACGCCAAAGCCGGTGGATCCCGCCCGGATCCGGGCGATGACCGACGCCATGGCTGTGCGTGGGCCTGATGGGGAGGGCGTGTGGACCGCGCCCGGAGTCGGCCTCGGCCATCGCCGGCTGTCGATCATCGATCTCGAAGGCTCGGCGCAGCCGATGCACGACGAAAGCGGCGCGCTGTCGGTGCTCTTCAACGGCTGCATCTACAATTATCAGGAGTTGCGCGCGGAACTGGGCGCCAAGGGCTGGGCATTCCGCACCGCCGGCGACACCGAGGTGCTGCTTGCCGCATGGGCTGCCTGGGGCCCGGCGATGCTCGATCGGATGAACGGCATGTTCGCCTTCGTCATCCATGATGCGCGCACGCAGCGGCTGTTCATGGCGCGCGATCGGCTGGGGATCAAACCGCTGCACTATGCGCGGCTGGCGGACGGCGCGCTGGCGTTTGCATCCGAGCTGAAGGGGCTGATCGCGCACCCGCTGCTCCGCCGCGTTCCAGACGTTCGCGCGATCGAGGATTACCTCGCCTTCGGCTATGTGCCGGACGATGCGTGCATCGTCGCTGGCGTTTGCAAGTTGCCGGCTGGCCATTATCTGCTGGTCGAGCGCGGCAAGCCGGTGCCCGCGCCAGTGCAATGGTGGGACGTCTCCTTTGCTGATCGCGCCAAGGGCTCATCCAAGGTCCTGGCCGAGGAACTGATCGAGCATATGCGCAGCGCCGTGCGCTCGCGCCTCGTCGCCGACGTGCCGCTCGGCGCGTTCCTGTCCGGCGGGGTGGATAGCTCCGCGGTCGTCGCGCTGATGGCGGAGGCGTCGAAGCAGGCGGTTCAGACCTGCACGATCGGCTTTGACGAGGCCGGGCATGACGAGCGCAGCTATGCCGCCGCGATCGCCGACCGGTTCCGTACCGATCACCGCGAGCGCGTCGTGCGGTCGGACGATTTCGGGCTGATCGACCGGCTGGTGTCGGCGTTCGATGAGCCCTTCGCGGATGCCTCTGCGCTTGCCACCTATCAGGTCTGTGCACTCGCCCGGGAGAAGGTGACCGTCGCGCTATCCGGCGACGGTGCCGACGAGATATTCGCCGGCTATCGCCGCTATCGCTTCCAGGCGGCGGAGGAGCGGGTGCGAGGCATCCTTCCGGACGAGGTCCGTCGCCGTGTGTTCGGAACGCTCGGAGCGATCTATCCCAAGGCGGACTGGGCGCCGCGGCCGCTGCGCGCCAAGACGACGCTGCTCGCGCTCGCTGAGGATGGGGGGGAGGCCTATGCGCGCTCCGTCGGCGTTACCACGCCAGAGACGCGCGCGATGCTGTTCACTGACGCTGCGCGGCGGGCGCTTGGCGGGCATCGGGCAGAGGACCGCTACGTCCGTGCGATGCGCGATGCGCCGGCGCGCGATGCGATCGACCGGGCGCAATATGCGGACATCAAGATCTGGCTGCCCGGGGACATCCTCACCAAGACCGATCGCACCAGCATGGCCGTCAGCCTGGAGGCGCGGGAGCCGCTGCTCGATCATCGGCTCGTCTCCTTCGCCGCGCGGCTGCCGGCGGCGATGCGGCTGCGCCGGGTGGAGGGCAAGTGGCTGATGAAGAAGGCGATGGAGCGCTATCTGCCGAAGGACGTGCTCTACCGGCCGAAGATGGGTTTCGTGACGCCGGTGAGCGCCTGGTTCCGCGGTGCGCTGGCGCAGGAGGCTGCGGGGCTCGCGAAATCCCGTACACTTGCGGACACCGGATGGTTCGACATGGACGCGATTGGTGGCCTTGCGGAAGCGCATGGTGCCGGACGGTCGGAGCATGGCCGCACTTTGTGGCAGTTCGTGATGTTGGAACGGAGCCTGAAGCGGCTGTTCGGCTGATCGCCTAGCGCCGCGCCTTCGCCTGCCACGCCTGATAGCGTTCGACCGCCTCGGACCGGCGAAGCACGCGCGCGGCGGGATCGATCACCACATGGGCGCCGGCGGGGATGGTGAGTTCGCCGCGGCCGCCCTCCATCGCCACGCGCTCCACCCGGTCGCCGATGCGGACCTCGACCGGCATCGGGAAGGGGCCGCTGGCGCGCCATTCGAGCCGCAGCTTGTCGCCCTCGCGAGTCTCGATCAGTTCGGGCAGCGCGGCGCGGCGTAGATAGGCGTCGAAGAACCAGCCGAGATCGCGGCCTGCCTCTTCGGCCACGATCTGCTCGAATTCGCGCGTCGAGGCGAAGCGGGGGGCGAAGTTGCCGGGGCGGGGATCGGGCCGCCCGTAGACGAGGCGACGGGTGGCGCGGAAGAACGCCTCGTCGCCGATCAGCCAGCGCAAGGTGTGCAGCGTCCAGGCGCCCTTGAAATACACGTCGGTTCCGGCGCCGCCGAGCGCGGGCTCGTACACCTCCTCCTCGGTCAGGAGCTTGTCGCGCACGACCAGTGCCTTGTTGGTGATCCGGTTGCGTTGCGCGTCCAGCATCACGGCATAGCGCGCGTCGCCCTCGCGCCACTGGCCGTAGAGCGGCTGCATGTACTGCGCGAAGCCCTCGTGCAGCCAGTAATCGTCCCAGTTCGCCGCGGTCATCTGGTTGGCGAACCATTCGTGCGCGAATTCGTGCTGGAACAGCCAGTCGAACCCCTCCGGCGCCTTGGCGTAGTTGTTGCCGTACGCGTTGATGGTCTGGTGCTCCATGCCCAGGTGCGGGGTCTCTACCACCGCCATCTTCTCGTCGGCGAAGGGATAGGGCCCGATCACCTGCTCGAAGAAGTCGAGCGTCGGGGCGAACTCGTCGAACAGCGCGCGCGCCTCGGCCGCCTTCCCGGGCAAGTGCCAGTAATGGAGCGGGATCGTGTTGCCGAACCGGCTTCGATAGCTGCCGGTGATCTCCTCGTAGGGACCCACCGCCAGCGACACGGCATAGGTGTTCGGCTGGCGAGCGCGCCAGTTCCAGCGGGTGCGCCCGTCCGGCAGCACGTCGACGCCGAGCAAGCGGCCGTTTGACGGTGCCTTCAATCCCGCGGGCACGGTGATGTGGAGATCGACCGATCTGGGCTCGCCGGCGGGAAAGTCGAGGCAGGGCCACAGCAGGTCACAGCCATAGCCCTCGGTCGTCGTCGCGATCCATGGCTTGCCGTCGGGCGTGGTCGACCAGACGATGCCGTCGTCCCATGGCGGATTGAGCGCGACGTGGGGCGTGCCGCCGTAGCTGATTCGCGCCCGCACCGTCTGCCCCGCCGCCAGCGGGCGCGGGAGGGCGATCGTCAGCTGGCCTTCGGGGTTCGACCAGCCGCTTTTGGGCAAGTCCACATTGTCGATCGCGATCGACGAGACGGGCAGGTTGCGATCGAGATCGATCACCAGCCGCGACAGGGGTGCGCGGGCGGTGAAGGTGAGCGTCGCCACGCCATTGATCCGGCGGCGCCTGGGCAGCACCTCGAAGGCGAGATCGGCGTGGTCGAAGATGACCGCGGTCTGCTCCGCCGGGCGCGGACCGCCCGACTTCTGCGTTTGCGCGGTGAGCGGCGGCTCACCCTTGGCAGGGAGAGACGCTACGGCTGCAAGCAGCAGGGCAGCGTGGATTAGCGGCACTCGGACGCGGGCCGATTGATGGAAACGACTTTAACCCCATATAAGCCGTGTATGCCGCCTGTTCGGAGCGGCACCGGAGTTTTCATGACCCAGACTTTCCCCGTTCTTCCGCTGCGCGACATCGTTGTTTTTCCACACATGATCGTGCCGCTGTTCGTCGGCCGCGACAAGTCGGTCGCCGCACTCGAAGCGGCGATGGCGGCTGACAAGGAAATTTTCCTCGTCGCCCAGCTCGACCCGGCGGAGGATGATCCCAAGGAAGATGATCTCTACGACATCGGCGTCACCGCCACGGTCCTGCAATTGCTGAAGCTGCCCGACGGCACGGTACGCGTGCTGGTGGAAGGCAAGCAGCGCGGCCGGCTTGGCGGGCTGATCGACGCGGGCACCTATGTCACCACCGAGGTGACGCTGATCGACGAAGTGGAGGCCGAAGGGACCGAGATTTCCGCGCTGATGCGTTCGGTGATCGACCAGTTCGAGAATTACGCCAAGCTCAACCGCAAGCTGCCAGCCGAGACGGCGGTGCAGCTGGCCGAGATCGAGGATGCCTCACGCCTCGCCGATGCGGTGGCCGGCAACATTTCGATCAAGGTCGCCGACAAGCAGTCGCTGCTGGTGGAGGGTGATCCCGGCCGCCGGCTGGAGATGGTCTATGCCTTCATGGAAGGCGAGCTGGGCGTCCTGCAGGTCGAGAAGAAGATCAAGAGTCGCGTCAAGCGCCAGATGGAGAAGACGCAGCGCGAATATTACCTCAACGAGCAGCTGAAGGCGATTCAGCGCGAGCTCGGCAACGAGGGCGAGGACGGCGAGGGCGACGAAGTCGCGGAGCTGACCCAGAAGATCGCGACGCTGAAGCTTTCCAAGGAAGCGCGGACCAAGGCGACAGCCGAGCTGAAGAAGCTGAAGACCATGGCGCCGATGAGCGCCGAGGCGACCGTCGTGCGCAACTATCTCGACGTGCTGCTCGGCCTGCCGTGGGGCAAGAAGTCGAAGCTGAAGAAGGATATCGCCGCGGCGCAGGCGATCCTCGACGAGGATCATTATGCGCTGGAGAAGGTGAAGGACCGGATCGTCGAATATCTCGCGGTCCAGGCGCGCACCAACAAGCTGAAGGGGCCGATCCTGTGCCTCGTCGGCCCGCCGGGCGTGGGCAAGACGAGCCTCGGCAAGTCGATCGCCAAGGCGACGGGGCGCGAATTCATCCGCCAGTCTCTGGGCGGCGTGCGCGACGAGGCCGAGATCCGTGGCCACCGCCGCACGTACATCGGCTCGCTGCCGGGCAAGATCGTGACGAACCTGCGCAAGGCAGGGGCGGCGAACCCCTTGTTCCTGCTCGACGAGATCGACAAGCTGGGCCAGGACTTCCGCGGCGATCCCGCTTCGGCGCTGCTCGAGGTGCTGGACCCCGAGCAGAACAGCAAGTTCAACGATCACTATCTGGAGATCGATATCGATCTCAGCGACGTGATGTTCGTCTGCACGGCGAACACGCTGAACCTGCCGCAGCCGCTGCTCGATCGCATGGAGATCATCCGTCTCGAGGGTTACACCGAGGACGAGAAGGTCGAGATCGCCGAGCGGCACCTGATCGCCAAGCAGATCGAGGCGCATGGCCTGAAGGACGGCGAGTTCACGCTGACGCAGGAGGGCCTGCGCGCGCTGATCCAGCGCTATACCCGCGAGGCGGGCGTCCGCACGCTGGAGCGCGAGATCGCCAAGCTTGCGCGCAAGGCGCTGCGCCAGATCCTGGAGGGCAAGGCGACCAGCGTGATGATCACGCCGGAGAACCTCCACGAGTTCGCGGGCGTGCAGAAGTATCGCCATGGCCTGTCCGAGGAGGAGAACCAGATCGGCGCCGTGACCGGCCTCGCCTGGACCGAGGTGGGCGGCGAGCTGCTGACGATCGAGAGCGTGACGGTGCCCGGCAAGGGCGCGATCAAGCTGACCGGCAAGCTGGGCGATGTGATGAAGGAATCGGCGGAGACGGCGATGAGCTTCATCAAGGCGCGCGCGCCGTCCTACGGGATCAAGCCGAGCCTGTTCCACCGCAAGGACGTGCACGTCCACTTGCCGGAAGGCGCGGTGCCGAAGGACGGTCCGTCGGCCGGCATTGGCCTCGTCACCTGCATCGTTTCCACGCTGACCGGCGTACCGGTAAAGAAGGAAGTGGCGATGACCGGCGAGGTCACGCTGCGCGGCCGCGTGCTGCCGATCGGCGGCCTGAAGGAGAAGCTGCTCGCGGCGCTGCGCGGCGGCATCACCACGGTGCTGATCCCGCAGGAGAATGAGAAGGACCTCGCGGACATCCCGCAGAACATCAAGGACGGCCTGAAGATCATCCCCGTGACGCATGTCGACGAGGTGCTTCGCCTGGCGCTGACCGAGCCGCTGGAGGCGATCGACTGGACCGATGCGGATGAACTGGCGGCGCAGCCGCCGGCCGCGATCGCACCGGCCGGTGGTGAACTTCACCACTAAGTCGTTCTGATTAATAGTCGCATCGACCACGGCGGTTCGTCGCAACCGCCGTGGTTTCGTTTGACAGCACGTCGGGCAGCCGCCTTACTGGTCCGATCAGCCCATCGCTGGGCCGAATCCAATTATTCACAAATACGCACAGCAGACGGGGGTCCGTGCATGAACAAGCAGGAGTTGATTGCGGCCGTGGCGAACGCGTCGGGACTCGCAAAGGGCGATGCCGTCCGGGCGGTCGAGGCCGTGTTCGACACGATCACCGCGCAGCTCAAGAAGGGTGACGAGGTCCGACTGGTCGGCTTCGGGACCTTCGCCGTGTCGAAGCGCAAGGCGTCGACGGGCCGCAATCCGCGCACTGGCGAGCCGATGAGCATCAAGGCGTCGAGCCAGCCCAAGTTCAAGGCCGGCAAGGTGCTGAAGGATTCGCTCAACTGAATGTGATTTGACGGGCTGGACAGGCGGCGACGTGCCGCCTAAAGGCCCGCTTCCGGTTCACACCGGGCGCGTAGCTCAGCGGTAGAGCACACCCTTCACACGGGTGGGGTCACAGGTTCAATCCCTGTCGCGCCCACCATATTCAGCCCCGTTGGTCATCCGACCGGCGGGGCTTTTGGTTTGTGCACTCCCGCGTCCGCCGTAGCCTGTTCGTGCACACGCGCTGTCCCGCTGAGAGACCGCCGCCGCGTTTGTCACGCCTCCGCAACATATCCGTCATGCCGGCGTCTCCGAACCTCCACGCAGCTGTCATCGCGCGCCTCTAGCCGCGCTCTCGGAAGGCGAACGGGCAAGCGGCTCGATTCGCCTTTGGTCCGGGGGACGGGCCGACGATCAACGGGAGTGACACATGCTGAGCATCGGCCGCCGTAACCAGTTCCTCGCGGGCACTGCCTGCCTTCTGCTCGCCGCCTGCGGTGGCGCGGACGGCGTCGCTTCCCCGGGCGCGGGCAACATCGACGTGATCGTGACGCCGCCGGCCCCGACCCCCACCCCGACCGGCACGCCGACCCCGTCGCCGATCACCGCGGCGCAGTTCGCTGTCGCCACCACCGTCAACGGCGTGACGATCACTGCCGACGAGCAGCTGGCGCTCGTCAACGCCGGCGCGAACAACAATGTGAACGGCGCGGCCGGCCTGAACGGCGTCTATCCTGCCGGCGCGTCCTCGCTGACCGCTGCGAGCAACCCGACCTCGCTCGGCAGCTTCTTCACCGCCACGAACTTCGTCGGCGCGCTGAACGGGCCGAACGATACGTCCTTCCAGGGCTGGACCTGCAACTCGACCGCGGCGAACTTCGGCGGCGCCTCGGTCGCCTGCACCGCGGTGCCGAGCATCGGCAGCGGCGGCGCGACCGCGGCGTGCCCCGCGGGGACGATCGATGACGGCATCGTCGCGACGTTCCGCGCATGCCGCCTGCCGACCGTCATCTCGTCCAGCCTGTCGCTGCCGAAGATCCCGGGCGTGTTCTATCGCTTCCGCGGCCAGACCGAAGTGGGCGTCGACGTCGGCACGACCGGCGCCTCCTCGGGCGTCGTGCTGACCATCGCGCCGGGCGTGGTGCTGGCGGCGGATTCGTCGGAAGCGTCGAACGACCTCATCATCGTGAACCGCGGCAGCCGCATCAACGCAGTCGGCACTGCGGAAGCGCCGATCATCTTCACCTCGCAGCAGAACCTGTCCTCGAACGGCGTGTCGGACGCGACCCAGGGCCAGTGGGGCGGGCTGATCCTGCTCGGCCAGGCGCCGACCGCGGTCTGCGCATCGGGCACCGGCCCGAACAATGCCGACGGCTCCAGCACCACCTGCCAGAACCCGATCGAGGGCGTGACGGGCCGCTTCTATGGCGGGCCGAACAAGGAGAGCGATTCGGGCACGCTGCAATATGTCCAGATCCGCTACACCGGCATCGCGATCAGCGAGGGCAACGAGCTCCAGGGCCTGACGCTGGGCGGCACCGGCAGCGGCACGACGATCGATCACGTGCAGAGCCACAATTCGGCCGATGACGGGATCGAGATCTTCGGCGGCACGACCAACCTCAAGTATTTCGTCGTGACCGGCGCCGACGACGACGGGTTCGACGTCGACAATGGCTGGCGCGGGTTCATGCAGTTCATCATCGCGGCGCAGAAGGCGTCGGGCGCGACCGCGGATTCGTTCGCGACCGAGATCGACTCGAACAACGCCGAGGACCTGCTGCCGCGCACCTTCGGCCGCTATGCCAACTTTACCTTCATCCAGAGCCCGTCCTCGGCGCCGGCGGCGATCCGCCTGCGCGGCGGCGCGGACTTCGCCTTCGTCAACGGCGTGGTGAAGACGGCATCGGGCCAGGGCTGCGTCAACATCATCGCGGGCGAGGGTTCGGGCGACAGCCGCACGACGATCCGCCCGGCGAATGCGGCGCTGCAGGATGCCGGCGCCCCGACGTTCAACTCGGTCTACTTCCAGTGCCAGGGCCGCTGAGCCAGCCACTCGCCTTGTGACGACCGCGGGCCCCGGTGATCGCTAGCATGGCGGCACCGCGGGCCCGTTCACCAATATCGACCGGAAGGCCCGATCATGCGCCAGCGCATCGCCTATTCATCCTTGCTTCTGCTGACCACAACCTTGGTCGCCCCCGCCGCGCTGGCGCAGGTCGCGCCGTCCACCGGCGCGCCATCGACCGGCGCGCCTGCCGGTCCCGCACCCACCAGCACCACTGCCACCAGCCCGACTGAGGCGCCGGAGCAGCAGGCGGCGGAAGTCTCGGCACCGGGCGTCGATGCCACCTCGGGTGACGACATCGTCGTGGTGGGACGCAACATCCCCAACTCGATCCGCTCCACCGCGCAGGTCATCAGCGTGCTGTCCACCGCCGACATCGCTCGGACGGGCGAGGGCGACATCGCGGGCGCACTGACGCGCGTCACCGGCCTCTCGGTGGTCGGCAACGGCTATGTCTTCGTGCGCGGGCTGGGCGATCGCTATTCCTCGGCATTGCTCAACGGCTC
>CAYMIU010000028.1:0-14416 GCA_964390515.1 uncultured Stakelama sp. | reverse complement strand
CCCCGAGCCGCTGCGCCGCACCGTGCCGCTCGATATCTTCCCGACCAGCATCGTCGGCTCGGCGCTGGTGCAGAAGACCTATTCGGTGAATTACCCCGGCGAGTTCGGCGGCGGCGTCATCAACCTCACCACCAAGGCGATCCCGGACGAGAATTACGTCACGATCGGCGCGTCGGGCGGGATCGACACGGTGACGACCGGAAAGCTCGGCTACACCTATTACGGATCCAAGTCGGACTGGCTCGGCTATGATTCCGGCACCCGCAAGGTGCCCGCGTTCATCCGCAACGCGCCGTTCGGCAATGGCGTGATCCCGACCGAGCAGGTGGCGCAGCTCTCCAATGCGCGCACCACCTTGCTGCAACAGAATTTCGACATTCCGGCGAACTGGTCGGGTGACCTCAACCTCGGCCTGGTCGGTGACCTTGGCGCCGGTCGGATCGGCATGATCGCCACCGGCAGCGTCTCGAATACGTGGCGCACGCGCGACACGACTCAGCAGGACACCGTCACCGCGACGGGGGCGCTGCGCAACGACTTCGACACCGTGATCACGGACAATCGCGCGGTGGTGAACGGCCTGCTCGGCTTCGGTTACGAATTCGACGAGAACCGCATCCGCTGGACCAACGTCTATATCCACGACACGCTGAAGCAGGGCCGTGCATCCGCCGCGACGGTGTTCAACAATTCGTCGGGCAACCCGATCTTCCAGCAGAACACCAACTGGTTCGAACGGCAGCTGATCGAGACGCAGCTGGTGGGCGAGTTCAAGCCGGTCGACGATTTCTCGATCGAAGTGCGCGGCGCCTATGCCAATTCGAAGCGCAATTCGCCGTACGAGCGGCAGTTCATCTATAACTGCAACACCAGCCTGGACGTGCGGCCGAGCCAGCCGGGCAGCGTGCCGGGCGTCGGGGCGATCACGTGCCCGGGCGTGTGGCAGGCGACCAACGCCTTCGACCGCTTCGCCACCGTCGTGTTCAGCGAGCTCAACGAGGATCTCTACTCGGGCCAGGCCGACCTGACGTACAAGCTGTCGACCGAGCGGCCGTTCACGCTGTCGGCGGGTTATTATTATTCGCAGAACGAGCGCACATCGCTGCGCCTGCCGTTCACCTATCAGACGACCACCGGCGGGGCGATCCCGTTCCCGTGCAACCTGTTCCGGCCGGACTTTCTGCTGTCGCCCGACGTGCTGAACGGATGCCCGGTGGCGACGAGCGGCAGCCAGGCGGAGAATGCGGTGCAGCTGCGCTTCGACTCCGGCCTGAACGGCTCCTACGCCTATGACGCGAGCCTCAAGATCCACGCCGGCTATGTCCAGGCGGAGGCCGAGGCGATCGACGGCGTTCGGGCGATCGTCGGCGTCCGATACGAGACGGCGAAGCAGCAGGTGACGCCGATCGGCGCGACCTCCACGCGGCTCAACAACGACTACTGGCTGCCGGCCGCCACGCTGACGTGGAACTTCGCGCCCGACATGCAGCTGCGCGTCGCGGCGGCGAAGACGATCGCGCGGCCGCAATTCCGCGAGCTTGCCCCGCAGGCGTTCCGGGATTTCGAATCCGACCGCCTGTTCTTCGGCAACCCGCTGCTGCGCGATTCGACGCTCTACAATCTCGAGGCGCGCTACGAATGGTTCTTCGATCGTGACCAGCGGCTGACGGCGGCGGGCTTCTACAAGGAGATCAACCGGCCGATCGAGCAGGTGGGCTTCTACCCGACGCCCGATGCGCGGCTGCAGACCGGCTTCACCTATCTGCCCAAGGCCACCTTGTGGGGCGGCGAGATCGAGATGCAGAAATACGTGCCGCTCGATTTCATCAACGACGGCTGGGCCGGCAAGCGCCTGGTGGTGATCGCCAACTATACCTACACCCAGTCCAAGATCACCGCGGACAGCCAGTGCGTGCCGAGCGTCCTGGGCGTGACGCTGGGCGGGTGCGGCGAGGGCTTCGCGCCGGCCAACCTCCAGTTCCGCGACGGCGCGCCGCTGACGGGCCAGTCCGACCATCTCGTCAATCTCCAGCTCGGTTACGAGGACAAGGAGAACGAGATGCAGGCGACCTTCCTGTTCAACTACGCCAGTAACCGCGTGACGAACCGCGGGCCGTCGCTGCTGACCGGCGTCGGCTTCCAGCCCGACATCATCGAGAAGCCGGGCATCCGGCTGGATTTCGTGGCGCGCCAGACGGTCGACTTCCTCGGCCAGCGGGTGGAGCTGAAGGGCGAGGCGCGCAACCTGACGGGGACGAAGTACCAGGAGTTCCAGACGTTCGCCGACGGGCAGCGGGTGTTCATCAACCGCTACAACCAGGGCCGGTTGCTGACGCTTGGCGCCAGCATCACTTTCTGAGCGGCGCTTCCATCTCCGGCCCGGCGGTAGCCCGAGCGGCTGCTGCCGGGCTCGGCGCGTGTCAGGCCCACGGTTTCTCGCGAAACCATTTCGTGATGATGTACTTGGTGCCGGCCCGCACCTTCATCCCGTGATGGATGGTGGCGGGGTTGGGCGAGCCATCCGCGCGGCGGTTGTTCCAGCTGACGAGCTTCCCGGTTTCGGGCTGGATCGTCTTGTCGATCGCCTTGAAGCGGGTCGCGCCGCCGGCCTCCGGCTCGTTGAGGTAGATCATCACCGTCCACGTGCGGTTGCCGGCCACGGCACAGAAGCGGTGGAAGTCGACACCGTTCGGCTCGAAATAGTCGGTGTGCGCCTTGAACTCCTGGCCCGGCGCATAACGCTGGCCCTGCAGCGGCTCGCCGAACATCGGGTGCAGCCCGGTTGCGACGCCGATCGCCGCCTCCACCCGCTGCACCAGCGGATCGGCGCCGTCGAGATCGCAGGTCTCGCTGGTTCGGAAGGCAGCATCGCCATTGGGGTCCGCGATCGTCGACGGGCGTCGGTTCGAGTCGATCAGCGCGACCAGCGCAGCGCAGGTTTCCGCATCAAGGAAGTCGCGCTTCACGAACAGGCTGAGCTTCGCGCCCGGCACCCGCTGGATGCCGGGTTGCGCCGTCAACCGGGCGATCACTGCGGCTTCGTTCAGACCCGACAAGGCGGGGTCAATGATCGATGTGTCCATGGTGGCCATTCTGCCAAGGCGAATGATGGCTCACCAGCCTCGGAAATATTACACTTGCTTGCAATGCCGCTGTAACATCACCGACATAGCGGCGGCAGGGGCGGGAATTGGCAGGTCCATGCGATTGAGTTTCGACGCTCGTGCGCGGGCGCTTCTGCGGCGGATGCCCGCCGTCAACGTCTTCTCGCTGGCCGAGCTGGTTCTGCTTGGCGTGCTTGCCGTGCAATGCGCGCGGCTGGTGTGGACGGTGCTGACGCCGGTGTCGCCGCTTGGAGACTGGCGGCCGGCCGGCGTGACGCTGCCCGCGGCGCCCGGCGAGGTGCTGCGTGGGTTCGATCCCTTCTATCGCATCGGCGGCACGCAGGGCGGACCGGCGGTCGTCACCTCGCTCCAGCTCAAGCTGTTCGGTACGCGCATCGACGAGGCGATGGGCCGCGGCTCGGCGATCCTCGCCGGGCCTGACGGGGTGCAGAAGAGCATCGCCGTGGGAGAAGAGATCATTCCGGGCGTCGTGTTGAAGGAAGTTGCGTTCGATCATGTGACGATCGAGCGCGGCGGCGTGCGCGAGGATCTGTTCCTCGATCAATCGGCCGGCGCGGCGAGTGAAGGGGCGGCCATGCCGGTCGCGGACGGCGGATCATTCGCGTCGGAGCCGGCACCGGCCGGGGCAGGGGGCATCACCGTGCAGCAGTTCCGGGACGAGATCGGCTTCGTACCGCGCGTCGAGGGGGGGCGGATCAGCGGCCTCGTCGTCCGCCCCGAAGGCACCGGCGCCGCATTCCGTGCGGCAGGCCTGCGTGAAGGCGATATCATTATCGAGATCGGGGGGCGGCCGGTGCAGGGGCCGTCCGACGTGGAGCGGCTCGCCGCGCAATATGGCGGGGGTGGCACCTTGACGATGACGGTGAACCGGGGCGGGCAAAGCCTGCCGCTCAGCGTGCAGGTGGCCGGGCGATGAAGCGATTGCTGTTAGCGCCGGCACTGGCGCTCGTCCTGGCGACGCAGGCCGCGGCGCAGACCACGCTCAACGTGCGGGACGCTGATATCCGCGCCTTCATCGCCGATGCCGCCAAGGTGACGGGACGCACCTTCATCATCGACAGCCGCGTGCAGGGCAAGGTGACGGTGGTGACAGACCGGCCGCTCAGCCGCTCGGAATATTTCGAGGTGTTCCTCTCCACGCTGCGCGCCAATGGCCTGGTCACGGTGCCGACCGCGACCGGCGCGCTGCGCGTCCAGCCGATCGAGAATGCCGCCGCCCAGCCCGGGCGGGTCGGCAGCGCCGGCGCCGCGCGCAACCAGTTCGTGACCGAGATCGTGCGCCTGTCCGCCGTGGATGCGCAATCGGCGGTCGATACGGTGCGCCCGCTCGTCTCGCCGCAAGGCTCGGTCAGCGCCAATCGCGGCGGCAACTCGATCGTCATCGCGGATTTCGCCGACAATATCCGCCGGGTGCGCGAAGTGCTGCGCCGGATCGATACGGACAATAACTCGACGCGCGTGATCGCGCTGAAGAATGCCGGCGCGCGCGACATCGCCACTGCGCTGCAGGGGCTGGTCGGCACGCCGGCGCAGGGATCGACCCAGACGACCAGCGTCGTCGCGGTGGAAGGGGCCAATTCGGTCGCGCTGCGCGGTGATCCCTCGACCGTCGCGCGGCTGGCGCAGATTGCGCTCGATCTCGACCAGAAGGCGAAGAGCGGCACCGAGATCCGCGTCGTGTTCCTGGAGAATGCCGATGCGGCGCAGCTCTTGCCGGTGCTTCAGCAACTCGTCGGCCAAGCCCCTGATTCGGTGCCGCAAGCCACGCTGAGCCAGTCGAACTTCGGCACCAGCGCCAATAGACCCGGCGGCAGCGGCAATGGCCAGCCGAGCATCGGCGGCGGCGGCGCGAACCAGCAGCAGAGCCAGGCGGCACCGGGCGGCGGCGCGAGCGGCCAGGCGGCGGTGCAGGCGCAGGGCGGCCGCGCGCCGGCCGTCGTCACCCGCTTCGTCGGCGCCAATGCGATCGTCATTGCCGCGCCGGCCGATATCCAGCGGCAGCTGGCCGAGGTGGTGCGCCAGCTCGACACGCGGCGCGAGCAGGTGCTGGTCGAGGCGATCGTCGCTGAGGTATCCGACCAGACGGCGAGCCGGCTCGGCTTCCAGTTCCTGCTCGGCAGCCTTTCCGGCGGGGCGTTCGGCGCGACCAGCTTCTCCAATTCGGCCCCCAGCCTGCTGACCATCGCCGGGGCGATCGGCGCGCGCAGCCTGGCGACCACCACCACCACCGTGAACGGCACCACCGTCACCACCACGACCGACAATTCGATCAGCGATGCGCTGGCGCAGCAGGCGGTGAACTCGATCCTGGGCGCCGGCGGCGGCTTCGGCGGGTTCGGCGGCAATATCGGCGGAGACACGATCCTCGGCGCGATCATCAATGCGGTGAAGAGCGACACGACGTCGAACCTGCTGCAGGCGCCAAGCCTCATCACGCTCGACAATCAGGCGGCGCGGATTCTGGTCGGCCAGGAAATCCCGATTACCACCGGCCAGGCGCTGAGCCAGAATTTCGACAATGCCTTTCGCACCGTGCAGCGCGAGAATGTCGGCATCCAGCTGGAAGTGCGGCCGCAGGTGAATTCCTCCGGCTCGATCAAGCTGTTCCTCCACCAGCAGGTAAGCTCGATCGCCGGGCCGGTGAGCGACGACAATTCCGATCTCATCCTCAACAAGCGCGAGGTGGAAACGACGCTGACCGTCGACGACGGGCAGATCGCGATCATCGGCGGCCTGCTGAGCGACGATGAGCGCCGCACGCTGGAGAAGCTGCCGTTCCTCGGCGACATTCCGGTGCTGGGCAACCTGTTCCGTTCCAAGGCGCGGCAGCGGACCAAGACCAACCTCATGGTCTTCATCCGCCCGACCATCCTGCGCACGCCGCAGGACACGCGCCGCGTAACCGAGCAACGTTACGGATACCTCAGGCTGGAGCAGGGGGTGCAGGATCCCGGCCGTGAGCCATCGATCGACCAGCTGGTGCGCGATTACATGGGCGCCGCCCCGCCGATCCCCAGCGCGCCGGTTCCGGGAAATATCGAGGATCCGCGCGTGAACGTGCCCGTGCAACGCAACTCCACCGTCACGATCAAGCGGCGCGGCAAGTGATCGCGCGCGCGCCCTGGTCCTCGATCCCGCGCGTGGGCGGGGACGGGGCGTGAGCGATCCGCTGCCCCCGCCGGTGCCGCTGCCGCTGCCGCTCGCGGGGGCGCAACCGCTGCCCGAGCCGGTATTGCGGCTGGGCGCGGCGCTGGAGGCGGAGGCGCTTGCCCCGGTCGCGCTTCCCTATGCCTTTGCGCGCAAGTTCGGCGTGACGCTGTCGGGCGAGGGCGTCGCGCTGCGCGATGGCGCGGACCCGCGCGCGCTGATCGAGGTGCGCCGCGTGCTTGGCCGGCCGTTCGACGTCACGGTGCTGGAGCCGGCTGCCTTCGACCGGCTGCTGGGTGACAATTACGCGATGGACGGCCAGGCAACGGCACTCGCTGCCGTTGGCATGGGCGACGAGCTCGATCTGCTCGCCGACGGCATCCCGACCGCCGAGGATCTGCTCGACACGGCGGACGATGCGCCGGCCATCCGCCTGATCAACGGCGTGATCGCCGATGCCGCCCGCCATGACGTGTCGGACATCCATATCGAGCCTTACGAGAGCGGCTTGGTCGTGCGGATGCGGATCGACGGCGTGCTGCGCGAGACATTGCGCATGCCGCCGCACGTCGCGCCCGTCGTTGTCAGCCGGATCAAGGTGATGGCGCGGCTCGACATTGCCGAGCGGCGCGTGCCGCAGGACGGGCGCATGGGGCTGACGCTGGGTGGCAAGCTGCTCGACGTGCGCGTCTCGACCCTGCCGAACCGGGCGGGCGAGCGCGTGGTGCTGCGTATCCTCGACAAGGACAAGGCGGGGATCGACCTGAATGCGCTGGGCATGGACCCGCGGATGCACGGCATGCTCGACGCGGCGATCCATGAGCCGAACGGCATCGTCCTCGTCACCGGCCCCACCGGCAGCGGCAAGACGACCACGCTCTATGCCGCGCTGCGCATGCTGAACGACGGCAGCCGCAATATCCTGACGGTCGAGGACCCGGTCGAGTATGCCGTCGACGGCGTCGGGCAGATGCAGGTCAATGCGAAGGTGGGCCTGACCTTCGCCGCCGGTCTCCGCGCGATCCTGCGGCAGGACCCGGACGTGGTGATGGTGGGCGAAATCCGCGACCGCGAGACGGCGGAGATCGCGGTTCAGGCCTCGCTGACGGGGCATCTGGTGCTGTCCACCGTCCACACCAATGATGCCGTCGGCGCGATCACTCGCATGCGCGACATGGGGGTCGAGCCGTTCCTGCTCGCCTCCACCTTGCGCGCCGTCATTGCCCAGCGGCTGGTGCGGCGGCTGTGCCCGGAATGCCGCCGCGCGGTGCCGGCCGAAGACACGGTGGCGCCGCTGCTCGGCATCGCGCGCGAGGCGACGGTGTACGAGCCGGTCGGCTGCGCCGAATGCAACGGCACCGGCTTCAAGGGCCGGGTCGGCGTGTTCGAGGCGATCCGCATCGACGAGACGGTGCGGCGGCTGATCAACGACGGCGCAGACGAGACGGCGATCGCCGCCCATGCCTTCACCCGCGGCGAAACGCTGGCGGCGGCAGCACGGCGGATGGTGGAGCAGGGCGTCACGACACCGGAGGAAGCGGTGCGCGTGTCGCGCCGAGACAGCGATGGCTGATCGCAACACCTCCGGCTACGGCGCCTCACCGGGGCAGCCCGGTGCCTGATTTCGACTATCTCGCGATCGATACGCGTGGGCAGGAGACACGCGGCCATGTCGCGGCGGCCGACGCCGAGACGGCACGCGTCATGCTCGACCGGCGCCGGCTGTACGTCGTCCGGATCGAGCCGGGGAGCGCCCCGGCGGCGCGCGGGCGCCCGCTGTTCGGGCTCCAGCTGGGCCGGCCGAAGATGTCGGCCAAGCAGCTGACGTTGTTCACCCGCCAGCTCGCAACCCTGTCGCTCGTCTCCCCTCTGGAAGAGTCGCTGCGCACGATCACGCGCCAGACGGAGCAGGAGAAGGTGCGCGAGATCGTGCAGGCGGTTCACGCCGGCGTCGTCGAGGGCCGGCGACTGGCGGATGCCATGGCGCGCGAGCCCAAGAGCTTCCCGCCGCTGTACCGCGCGATGGTGGCCGCGGGTGAAAGCTCCGGCACGCTGCCGACGATCCTCGAGCGGCTGTCCGCGCTCCTCGAACGTCAGGCAGAAATCCGCGGCAAGCTTCTGACAGCACTGGCTTATCCGACCATTCTTGCGGTCGTCGCGATGGGCGTCGTCACGGCGCTGATGATGTTCGTCGTGCCGCAGGTGGTCGAGCAATTCGACACCATGGGGCAGGAACTCCCGCTGCTCACGCGGCTGGTGATCGCGCTTTCCGATATCCTCGTCGGCTGGTGGTGGCTGATGTTGTTGGCGGCGGCGGCGATAGTGGGGCTGTTCGTCGCCGCGCTGCGCCAGCCGCCCATCCGGCTTGCGTTCGACACGTGGCTGCTGCGCGTGCCGCTGCTCGGTCGCTTGCTGCGCGATCTTCACGCCGCGCGGATGGCCCGTACGCTTGGCACGATGGTGGCGAGCCGCCTGCCGCTGCTCGAAGGTCTGGCGTTGACCGCGGGCACGATCCACAACCGGCGGCTTCGCGCGGCCTCCGACGAAATCACCGACTCGATCCGCGCCGGCGGCAGCCTGTCGGCGGCGATGCGGCGGGCGGGCGTGTTCCCGCCGCTGCTGATCTACCTTGCAGCCTCCGGCGAGGCGGCGGGGCGGCTGGACGAGATGCTGGAACGCGCCGCCGACTATCTGGAACGCGAGTTCGATCGCTTCACCGCCACCGCCATGTCGCTGCTCGAACCGGCGATTATCGTCGTCATGGGCGGCGTGGTGGCGACGATCGTGCTATCGATCCTGCTCCCGATCCTGCAACTCAACACCCTGGCCGGCCAATGAGAGAGATGATGCGAAAAGAAGCCCCCAAGCGCCGGAAGAAGAACGGCTTTACTCTGGTGGAGCTGATGGTGGTGATCGTCATCATCGGCCTTCTGGCGACGATCGTCGCGCTCAACGTCATCCCGTCGGGGGACACGGCGCGGGTGCAGAAGGCGAAGGCGGATATCGCCACGATCGAGCAGGCGCTGGAAATGTACCGGCTGCAGCAGAACATTTACCCGACGACCGCCCAGGGGCTGGCGGCGCTGACCAGCCCGCCCGCCGGCCTCGCCAACCCGGCCGCCTATCAGCCGGGGGGTTATATCAAGCGCTTGCCGGACGATCCTTGGGGCCGGCCTTATCTTTATGCCTCGCCCGGCAAGCACGGCGCGGCCGACGTTTGGACCAATGGTGCCGACGGGCAGGAAGGCGGCGAGGGGATCAATGCCGATATCGGCTCCTGGCAATAGCCGCCCCTCGGCCGAACGCGGCTTCACGCTCGTCGAGCTGATGGTCGTGCTGACCGTGATCGGCCTTGCTTCCGCGGCTGCCGTGCTGGCGATGCCCGATCCGCGCGGCCGCCTGGTCGACGAGGGTGCGCGCTTTGCTGCCCGCGTGCGCGCGGCGCAGGATTCGGCAGTGATCACTGGCCGGCCGGTAAGCGTGTGGGTGACGCCGACCGGCTATGGCTTCGACGAGCGCCGCGAGGGGCGTTGGGTGGCGCTCGCCGACAAGCCGCTTCGCGTCGCGAACTGGGGTGAGGGCACGCGGGCGGTGATCCGCGAACGGACCCGTGTGACGTTCGATCCCACCGGTATGACTGATCGACCGCTGAGTGTTCTCTTGCGGCGTGATCGCACGCGCGTGACCGTCTCGATCGGCGCGGACGGGCGCGCGAAGGTCGAGGGCTGATATGCGGCGCCGGGGGGCAGATCGGGGCAGCGCCAACAAGCGGGGCTTCACCCTGGTCGAGGTGATGGTGGCGCTGGCGGTGTTCAGCCTTGCCGCGCTGGCCTTGATCCGGCTGCAGGGGGCGACGGTGCGCTCCACCGGGATCCTTGGCGATACGGTGATGGCGCAGATGGTCGCCCGGAACGTCGCGATCGATGCGGTGACGGCGGCGCGCGCGCCGGCGCTGGGGCGGGCCGCGGGCGTCGAGCAGAATGGCGGCCGCGCGTGGCGCTGGACCCGTGACGTACGACCGACCGGCGACTCGCGTGTGTTGCGGATCGACGTCGCGGTCAGCGACCCAACCGGGCGCGCGCTCGGCCGGCTGACGATGATCCGGCAGGAACAGCCACAAGCGACCGTCTCGTGACGCGGCGGCAGGTGCGGGCTCCGAACGGCTTCACCCTCGTCGAGGTGATGGTCGCGCTGATGATCTTCGGGCTGATCGCCTCGGCCGGAGTCGCGCTGCTCGCCGTCAGCGTGCGCGCGCAGGGGGCGACGACGGCGCGGCTCGATGATATCGGCGCGCTGGCGCGGCAGTCCTCGCTGCTTGCCTCCGATCTCGCGCAGGCGGTGAACCGCCCCGCGCGCGACGAGCGTGGCACGCTGCTGCCCGCCTTCGTCGGCGATGCGACCAGCGTCACCTTCGTGCGCAACGGATGGACCAACATCGACGGACAGCCGCGATCCGCGCTGCAGAAGGTGAGCTATCGCATGAACGGCGATGCGCTCGAGCGCATCGCCTGGCCGATGGTGGACGGCGCCGCCGCATTGACCCCCGTGCCCGTCCTGGCGGGCGTTCAGCGCGGGGCCTTGCGCTATCGCATCGCCGGCGCCTGGAGCGATCGCTGGGATGGCGCCACCGCGCCGCTGCCCCAGGCGCTGGAACTGGTGGTGCAGCGCGCCGACGGTGCGGAGTTCCGCCAGCTGTTCCTCGTCGGCAGCGGGGCGCCGCCAGTGCCGAAGGTGCCGACCGATGCACCGTGAGCCTGCCGCGCGCAGAGCGGGGGAGCGGGGCGCCGCGCTGCTTACCGTGCTGCTGCTCGTCGCGGTCATCGCGGTGATGGCGGCCACGGCGCTCGAGCGGCTGCGATTGTCGACCCGGCTGACGGCCAATGCCGTGGCGCTGGATCAGGCGCGCGGGCTCGCCTTTGCAGCGGAGGCACTGGCGACGAGCCGCGTCACCGACCTGCTGCGGCAGAACCCCGATCGGGTGACGCTGGATGGTGGCTGGAGCAACCGACCCTACACCATTCCTCTTCCGAACGGCCGCGCCGTCGCGCGCGTCAAGGACGGGGGGAATTGCTTCAATCTCAACAGCCTGGTGAGCGATCTTGATGGCACATATGTGGCGGATCCGACGACCATCACCCAGTTGGCACGGCTTGCGAGGTTGCTGAACGTGCCGGGGGGAGACGCGATCGCGGCGGCGGCGGCGGACTGGATCGACAGCGACGATCAGCCGCTGTCCGGTGGTGCGGAGGACAGTGCCTATACCGGGCTTGCGACGCCCTATCGCACGGCGGGCACGCTCATGGCCGACCCGAGCGAGCTGCGCGCGGTCGCCGGCGTGACGGAGGAGGCCTATCAGCGGCTGCGGCCGTGGCTGTGCACCTTGCCGCGCACCACCCGCGCGACGATCAACGTCAACACGCTGATGCCCGAACAGGCGCCGCTGATCGCGATGCTGCTGCCCGATACGCTCGGCGTGGCGGGCGCCGCGGCTGGGCTGCTGCGCCGGCCGCCGGGCGGCTTTGCCGATACGCAGGACTTCTGGAAGATCTATGCCGCCTCGGGCATCACCGCCGATCCCGCAGCCGAGCAGCAAACGGGCGTCAAGACCAGCTGGTTCGACCTCAGCGTCGACGTGAGCGTCGCCGGCAGCGATCTTTCGGAACGCGCGCTGATCGACGCGACGACGCTTCCCGCGCGGCTCGTCTCCCGGCAATGGGGTGAGGCGACATGACGACGCTGATCTTCCTTCCCGCCCATGTCGACGATCCGTGGCATTGGCTGCGCATCGGCGAGGGCGGGGCCGTCACGAGCGGCGAGGGGCTGCCGGATGGCGATCTGGGCGCAGTGATCGGGATCGCGCCGGCGGATGCGGTGACGCTCCACTGGGCGGTTCTGCCGGCCCGCTCCCCGGCGCAGGCGAGTGCCGCGGCCCGCATCCTTGTGATGGATGCCGTCGCCGGGCCGCTCGATGACCTGCATGTCGCGGTCGGCGACGAGGGGCAGGAGGAGCGACCGATCGGGGTCGTCGCCGGCGCGCGGATGCGGGGCTGGCTTGCCTCGATGGACAGGCTCGGGATCGATCCCGTCGCGATCCTGCCCGCGCCGCTGCTGTTGCCGCGCCCGGAAAGCGGCTTCGTGCGGGCGAACATTGGCGGCCAGTCGGTGGTGCGCGGCACCGCGAGCGGCTTTGCCGACGAGGCGCGGCTGACCGAACTCATCACCGGGGATCCACCCGAGACGCTGACGCGCGACGCGCTTGACGCGGGCGTCGTTGCAGCGGTGACCCGGCCAGTGCTCGATCTGCGCCAGGGGCCGTTCGCGCGGCGCAAGCGGCGGGCGATTGACTGGCGTCTGGTGCGCCGGCTGGCCGCACTCGGCGCGCTGATCCTGCTGGTCACGCTCGTCATCGATCTGGCGCGGATCGCCAAATATTCGATCGCTGCCGATGCGGCAGAGGCGAAGGCCGAGGCGCTGGCGCGCAGCGGCCTGCCGCGCGGCGCCGATCAGGGCGATGCGGACCGGCTGCTGGCGGAGCGGCTCTCCAACCTGCGCGGCCCAGGTGCCGGCTTCACCGCCACCACGGCTGCGGTGGCGGACGCCGTGCGCGGCATCGCAGGCACGGAGATCGTGGCGCTGGCGTTCGAGCCGACCGGCGAGTGCCGCGTCACCGTCGCTGCACAAGGCGAGGCGCAGGCGAACCAGCTGGTCGCGCGGCTTCGCGACAGGGGCTTTCGCGTGACGGCCAGCACCTTCGAGGCGAATGGTGAGCGGTTGCGCGGCGATGTGACGGTGAGTGTACCATGAGCGGGCTGATCACGTGGTATAACGGGCGGTCGCTGCGCGAAAAGCGGCTGATCCTGGTGATGCTGGCGCTGCTGGCGGTGACGATCGTCTGGGCGGGGATCATCCGGCCCGTGCGCGACGGGCTCGAATCGACGCGCGAGCGCCAGATCGCCGCCACCATCCGGCTGGGCGAGGTGCAGCGGCAGGTAGCGGCGGTGAAGGCGCTGCAGCGCGGCCGCGTCCGCCCGCTGGAAGGGCCGATCGCCGACGCCGTTCGGATGCGCGCTGACGAAGCGGGCTTCGCGCTCGCCAGCCTCGATCCTGATGGCGCGCGGGTGCGCATCACTATCGCGACGGCCAAGCCCGGCGCATTGCTCGCCTGGATCGCGGGGCTGGAGGCCGATGGCGTGCTGGTCGATTCGTCCAGCATCACCGGCAATGGCGACGGCACGGTGGCAGCGACGCTGATGCTGAAGGGACGCGCGGCATGAGGCGGATCCGGCTGGCGACGGGCCCAGGCGCGCTGTTCCTCGCCTTCTTCGTCGCGGCGCTGATCGCCTTCCTGCCGCTGAGGCTTGCGCTCGGCTGGCTGGGGCTGGCGGAGCAGGGGATGACCGCGCGCGAGGTGCGCGGCAGCATCTGGGCTGGCAGCCTGCGGGAAGCGCGGTTCGGCGATATCGTGCTGGGCGATCTCTCGGCGGGGGTTTCCCCACTGCAGCTGCTGCTCGGTCGTGCCCGCGTTCATCTGCGCGGCAGCGCGCCGCTGCCCGCGCCGCAAGTATCCGGTGCGCTCGGCATCACGCGACACACGTTCGAACTGGACGGGATCAGCGCGACGCTCCCGGTGGGCACTGCCTTTCGCCCCGTCCCCGTCACCACGCTGAACCTGGATGAAGTGACCGTTCGGTTCCGCGGCGAGTTCTGCGAGCGCGCCGAGGGCCGGGTGCGCGCGACATTGGCGGGCGAGATCGGCGGCCTGCCGGTGCCGGCGGCGCTGACCGGCACGGCGCGCTGCGACGGCGGCGCCTTGCTGCTGCCGCTGACCAGCGCGGCGGGCGGCGAGGGGAGCACGATCCGCCTGTGGCCGGACGGCCGCTACCGCGTTGAACTCACGCTCCAGCCGACCGACCCGGCGGCGACCGCACGGCTGCAGGGCGCGGGCTTCGTCCAGACGACGAACGGCATGGAACTGGCCATCGAGGGCCGCTTCTGATGGCGGCGCCAGCGATCGGCGCGGCAGCGACAGAATTCTCGCGCCGCAAGCTTGACGCTTCGGCGCCCTAGCCGTAGGGGCGCGCTCTCTTGCGGCGATCGTAGCTCAGTTGGTTAGAGCATCGGTTTGTGGTACCGAGGGTCGCGGG
>CAYMIU010000027.1:55693-57778 GCA_964390515.1 uncultured Stakelama sp. | reverse complement strand
GGCGACACGCCCGCCATCACCGATCTTATCGCCGCATGGGAAGCAAGATGAGCCACCGTATCGCCGCCGTCCACGCCCGCCAGCTCTGGGATTCGCGCGGGCGGCCCACGGTGGAGGCCGAGGTGCGGCTGGAGAATGGCGCGACCGGCCGGGCGATCGCCCCCGCCGGCGCGTCGCGCGGCGCGCATGAGGCGATCGACCTGCGCGATGGCGGCGCGGCGTTCGGCGGCATGGGGGTGGCCAATGCGGTCGCCAATGTCGCACGCGAGATCGCACCTGCGCTGTCGGGCATGGATGCGCGCGACCAGGCGGGGGTGGATGCGGCGCTGGCGGCGCTCGACGGCACGCCGACCAAGCAGCGGCTGGGCGGCAACGCAGTGGTCGCCGTCTCGATGGCGGTGCTTCACGCCGCGGCGGCGGGGGAGGGCGTTCCCGTGTGGCGCTGGCTGGCGCAGGACCGCCCGGTGCGCCTGCCGCTGCCGGAAATCCAGATCTTCGGCGGCGGCGCGCATGCCGGGCGGCGCACCGACATACAGGATTTCATGATCATGGCGCCGCATGCCGGCAGCTTCCGCCGCGCGCTGGAGGTGACGGACGAAGTCTATCGTGCCGCCGGCCGTCTGATGGAGGATCTCGGCCCGCTTGCCGGCGTGGCTGACGAGGGCGGTTGGTGGCCGAACTTCGCCTCGAACGAGCAGGCGCTGGACGTGCTGACCCGGGCGATCGAGGCGGCCGGGCATCGCGCGGGCGAAGACGTGTTCATCTCGCTCGACATCGCCGCCAACGAGTTCGGCGATGGGAAGGGCTACCGCCTGGCGCTGGACGATCGCGCGATGGACGGCGCGGCGATGGCGGAGACGGTGATCGGCTGGACGCGCCGCTATCCGATCCTGTCGATCGAGGATCCCGCGTCGCAGGACGATCTTGCCACCATGGCCGCCGTTACCGGCGCGATCGGTGACGCGGTGCAGGTGATCGGGGACGACGTGCTGGTCACCCGCGCGGCGCGCGTCGAGGCGGCTGCCGCGGCGGGCGCGTGCAACGCCGCGCTCATCAAGGTGAACCAGATCGGCACCGTCACCGAGGCGAAGGCCGCGCTGGATGCTGCCCGCGCGCATGGCTGGGGCACGATCGTCTCCGCGCGCTCGGGTGAGACGGAAGACGTGACGATCGCGCATCTCGCGGTCGGCTGGGACGCGGGACAGTTCAAGGTCGGCTCGTTCACGCGGTCCGAGCGGATGGCGAAGTGGAACGAGATGCTGCGCATCGAGGAGGCGATGGGCGCGGGCGCGGTGTTCGCCGGCCCGTCCGCCTTCGCCGCGCCGGTCGCTGCCCGGCTGGCGCGATGAGGATCGCGATCGATACCCATCCGGGCGCCGGCTTCCAGGCGCAGATCGACGCGGCGTTCGGCCCCGGTGTGGTAACCGCGATCGGCGCTGGCGGCGCGATCGGCGATGCCGAGGTACTGCTTCACGTGCTGCACCCTGTCTCGGCAGAGGCGATCGCTGCCGCTCCGTCCTTGCGCCTCATCCAGAAATTGGGCGTCGGCGTGAATACGATCGCGCTGGATGCGGCGGCCGCGCGCGGCATCACCGTGTGCAACATGCCGGGCGTGAACGCGCAGGCGGTAGCGGAAAGCGCGCTCGCGCTGCTCCTGGCGGTGCTGCGCCGCACGGTGCCGCTCGACGCCGCGACGCGCGCCGGGCAATGGGCGGTGACTGATGCCGTGCTGGACGACATTGGCGAAGTCGCCGGCCGCACGATCGGCCTTATCGGCATGGGCGCCAGTGCCTCACGACTTGCGAAGGCGCTCGAAGCGCTGGGCGCCGAGGTCATTTATGCGGCGCGGCACGATCATGACGTGCCGTGGCAGCGCGTGCCGATCGATGCGCTGGTGACCGAGGCGGACGTCGTCTCGCTCCATGTGCCGCTGACGCCCGGGACGAGGCATATCGTCGATCCGTTGGCGATGAAGCGCGGCGCGGTGCTGATCAACGTCGCGCGCGGCGGTCTGGTGGACGAGGCGCGGCTGGCCGAGGCGCTGGCGCCAAACAGGCGCCGTGCGTGCAGCCCCAGCCCCGTGGC
>CAYMIU010000027.1:10581-55683 GCA_964390515.1 uncultured Stakelama sp. | reverse complement strand
GCGCCGGGCTCGACGTGTTCGCGACCGAGCCGCTGTCGCCGGACGATCCGCTGCTCACCGCGCCCAACCTCGTCGTCAGCCCGCATGTCGCCTGGCAAACGCCCGAAACCCTGGCACGCAGCCTTGCCGCGGCGGCGGAGAATGTGCGCCGGCTGGCGGCGGGCGAACCGCTCCTGCACGTGGTGGCCGCATGAGCGGGTTGCCGATCGTCCTTGCCTCCGGCCAATTGCTGACCGCGGAAAGCTGGTCGCCGCAGCGCGCGGCGTGGGCGGGTCGCGACGTGCGCCATGCCGATCATACCAAGGACGAGACCATCGCTGGCATGGCGGCGCGGCTGTTGGCCGGCGCGCCGCCGCGCTTCGCGCTGGTCGCCCATGCGATGGGCGGCTTCGTCGCAATGGAAGTGATGCGTCGCGCACCGGAACGTGTGGCGCGCCTTGCGCTGGTCGCGACGCTGGCGACGGCGGATGGACCAGCACAGACCGCGCGGCGGCAGGGCTATATCGATCTCGTCGACGCCGGCCGCTTCGACCAGGTGATCGAGGAGCGGATCCCGATGCTGTTCCCGCCCGAACGCCGCGACGATGCCGCGTTGCTTTCCGTCGCGCGACGCATGGCGGCCGATACCGGCGCGGAGACGTTCCTGCGCCAGCAGCGCGCCATCATGGGCCGGATCGACAGCCGCCCTTCGCTCGCCCGCATCACCGTGCCGACGCTGCTGATCCGCGGCGACGGTGACGGCATCACCACGCCCGAGCAGCAGGCGGAGATGCTGGAGGCCATTCCGAACGCGCGGCTCGAGACGCTCGCTGGTGTCGGCCACCTGCCGATGCTGGAGGCGCCGGACGCCACCACCGCGCTCCTCACACGCTGGATCGACGAGGCAGAGGCATGATCGACCTTCATTATTGCGCCACGCCTAACGGCATGAAGATCGCGCTCATGCTGGAGGAAACGGGCCTTGCGCACCGCATCATTCCCTATGACATCTTCGAGGGCGATCAGCTGCGTCCGGGTTTCGGGCGGATCAATCCCAATCGCAAGCTGCCGGCGATCGTCGATCAGGAGCCTGGCAATGGCGAGCCGCCGCTGCCGGTGTTCGAATCCGGTGCGATCCTGCAATATCTCGCCGAGAAAACTGGCCAGTTCCTGGCGCCCGCCGGCGCCGCGCGGAGCCGGGCGATCCAGTGGCTGACGTGGCAGGTCGCCGGCCTCGGGCCGATGGGCGGGCAGGCGAGCCACTTCTTGCGCTATGCCCCCGCGGGGCAGGACTATGCGGTGGAACGCTACACCCGCGAATATGATCGCCTGCTGGCGGTGCTCGAGAACCGTCTGACGGAAAGCCCGTATCTTGCTGGCGACGACTATTCGATCGCGGACATTGCGGTGTGGCCGGGCCAGGCGTCGGCCTTCGTCATGGGGCGACAGGGCAAAGAGCGGCCGGCCACCCGCCGCTGGTATGAGGCGATTGCCGCTCGTCCCGCGGTTCAGCGGGCAACGGGGAGGGAGGATCTGAAGGCGCCCGACAAATATCTCGGCCGGCACCAGAAGCTGACCGAGGAGGAATGGTCGAACATGTTCGGCGATGCCATGCACGGCGCTGTCCGGGAGGCGGTGGCGGGCAGCGACTAGACCGCCCGCATCACGCCGGACACTATCGCGCCGCGTGCTGTCGCTCGCCCCACAGGATCGATCGGTGCTCGTCGGTGAAGCCGTCCAGTCCGCCCTCGATCGTCTCGGGCCGTGCCACGCCAACCGCCATGCCATCGCGCACCGCCGGCCGCTGCAGCGTCGCCTGGCCCCAGCGCGCGACATTGGGATAGCGGTCTGCCTGCTCTTCCACGGGGCGGCGCAGGTACGGCAGCATCGCCATGTCGGCGATCGTATACTCCCCGCCTGCAACCCATTCGGTCTTCGCCAGCTGACCGTCCAGCACGCGAAGCAGGCGGTCCACCTCGCGGGTGTAGCGTTCGATGGCATAGGGGTGCCGCTCGGCTGCGTAGAAGCCGAAGTGCGCCGCCTGGCCGAACATCGGCCCGACGCCCGACACCTGGAACATCAGCCATTGCCAGCAGATCGCCCGCTGCTCGGGATCCGCCGGCAGGAAGCGCCCGGTCTTCTCGGCGAGGTACAGCAGGATCGCGCCCGTCTCCCAAAGGACAAAGCGCCCCGAGGGCCCGTCCTCGTCGACGATCACGGGTGTCTTGTTGTTCGGGTTGAGCGCCAGGAACTCCGGCGTCAGCTGATCCCCGGCAAGGATGTCGACATCCTCCAGCCGCCATTCGAGCCCCATCTCGTACAGCGCGATGGCGATCTTGCGCGCATTGGGCGTCGGCCCGCCATGAAGCACGATCATGTCTTTCCTCTCCTCCTGCCGGGCGGCGCCTGACCGCGCCGTCCCTTATCGAACCACGTAGATGCGGTGCCGCGCGCCCAGACCGGTACGCTCGCCGATGCCGATCGCCAGAATGCCGTTCAGCCAGGCATAATCGGGATGCGCGGTCTCGAACACGGGCGCGATGCGCAGGTAATAGCGCGCGGGATCGACCATGGCGGCGCGTGCCGGATCGGCAAATTCGGCGCGAACATCGTCCGGGATCACACTGCGTCCACCATAGCTGACGTAGATCAGCGCGCCGTCATCGGTGTGCCAGATCGCCCGCGCGTCCATTGTACCGACCGACGTTTGGCTGTCGAGCCGCCCAGCGACGGACCAATTGCCCCCGCCCTCCAGCACCGTGCCGGAAAGCCGCGGGCCTGCGAAGCTGCCCCCCGTGACATAGCCGATCCGCCGCTCGCCGAAGGGGGAGGCGCCAAGCGCCGCGACGCCGCCGGCGACATGAAAATCGACGGTGCACAGATAGTCGCCAAGGACGGTCTCATGCCCGGTTCCGCGCATCGTCTCAGCCACCTTCACCCTCCCCTAGACACTTACCAATTTAATTAGTAGCCTAAGTGAAACTGCAAAGACCGGTCACAGTCAAGGCCGGGTGGGAGCGAGGAGGGGATATGACACATAAACTCCGTTGTCTGCTGGCGGCATCGACCGCTGCGGCACTGGTGCTGGGTACGCCGGCGTTGGCACAAGACGCACCGGCTAGCGGCGCTGATCCGCAGCCCGGTACGCCGCAATCGACGGCATCGGGCGCAACCATCGCCACCCAGGCCGCGCCCGCCACGGACGGCGCCAGCCCTGCCAGCGTCGAAAGCATCGGGACGGGCGGCGATATCGTCGTCACGGCGCAGCGCCGCGAGCAGCGGCTGCAGGACGTGCCGATCTCGATGGAGGTGGTGACGGGGGAAACCATCGACGCGTTCCAGGCAACCGATTTCAAGGCCGTGCAGAATTACGTGCCCAACGTCTTCGTGCAGCAGACCAATGGCAACGATACGATCTACATCCGCGGCTTCGGTTCGCCGCCCCAGAACTTCTCGTTCGACCAGGCCGTCAGCGTCTATGTCGACGGCGTCTACGCCGGTCGCGTCCGTCAGGCGCTGAACCCGTTCTTCGACGTGGCGCGCGTCGAGGTACTGCGCGGGCCGCAGGGCGCGCTTTATGGCAAGAACACGCCGGCCGGCGCGGTCAGCGTCGTGTCCGCCGGGCCGACGAAGACTTTCGAGGGCTCCGTCACGGGCGTCTACAATTTCGACCTGCAAGGCATTGATCTGACGGGCTATGTCTCTGGCCCCCTCAGTGACACGTTCGGCCTGCGCGTCGCCGCGCGCGTCCAGGATCAGGACGGCTATCTGCGCAACCGGTTCAACAACAAGGACGAACCGAACAACAAGCTTCAGCTCTTCCGCGTCAGCGCGCTTTGGGAGCCGGCCGACAATGTCGACATTTCCGGCAAGCTCGAGCTCACCAATCAGGATCGCAGCGGCGGCCTCGGCGTCTCGAGCGCGGTCAACACGCGTCAGCAAGTCAAGCGCACGCGCTACGTCGACGACGGCCCGCTTGGCGCTGAGCAGTCGAGCAACCGTTCGGTGCTCGGCTCGGTCACCGCGAATATCGGGATCGGTGATCACACGCTGACGTCGATCACCGGCTATTCCTGGTTCAACGGCTCGGTCACCAACTATTTCGATCAGGAGACGCCGACCGGCGCGATCACCGCCAGTTCGGTGTACAACAAATATCCCGAACGGTTCCGCCAGTTCTCGCAGGAATTCCGCCTGCTCTCGCCAACCGGGGGCACGCTGGAATATGTGCTCGGCGCCTATTACGATACCTCGCGCTATGACCTGATCCAGCTCGGCGGCTTCAACATCGCGTCGCTCAACTATTTCGGGCTGATGGAAACGAATTTCCACCAGAAGGCGCGTTCGATCTCGGTCTTCGGTCAGGCTACCGTTCGCCCGTTCGATGGCCTGCGCGTGATCGGCAGCCTGCGCTACACCAACACGCACAAGGACGGCACGTTCGACGGTCGGCTGCGCTACGGCCCCTATGCGCTGCGCCCGGTCAACACCACGGCGGACCGGTCGATCAGCGAAGGGCTGACCGACCCGTCGGTGACGCTGCAATATGACATCACGCGCGATCTGATGGTCTATGCGGTTTATGGCCGCGGCTCGAAATCGGGCGGGTTCGTGTCGAACACCTATGGCACGACCAACGCGACGTTCGTCTATCTGCCGGAGCGGTCGCGCAACTGGGAAGCGGGCGTGAAGGCGACGCTGGCGGACGGGCGTGTCTCGGCGAACGTGTCGCTGTACGACACCAAGTTCACCGACCTGCAATCGTCGGCCTACAACCCGGTGATCTCTACCTACCAGGTCGGCAATGCGGCGGCGGCGACATCGCGTGGCATCGAAGGATCGCTCCGCTTCGCGCCGAGCCGCTATTTCGACATCACCGCATCCGGCGCCTATCAGGACGTGAAGTACGACGATTACCCCGGCGCCGCGTGTCTCGCGACCCAGCCGGTCACCGTCTGCAATCCGGCCTCGCCCGCCAGCATCCAGGCCAACAACCTGCGCGGCGTGCGGCTGCCGTACACCTCGAAGTTCACCGGCAATGTCGCGGTACACGGCCGCGTCGACGTGGGCGACGATTACAAGATCGACGGCAATGCCATCGTCGGCGGTCGCTCGGGCTTCTTCAATTCGGACAACCAGAGCCCGCTCTACGGCTATCAAAGCGGCTTCGCGAAGCTGGACCTCAGGCTCCAGTTCGCCCCGCAGGACGAACGCTGGCACGTTGCCTTCGTCGGCCGCAACCTGACCGACAAGATGACGACCGGCAGCTCGTTCCTGCTGCCTGCGCCAATCACCGCGGTACCGCGCGCAATCCTGTTCGTGGAGCCGCCGCGCAACATCGCGGTGGAAGCCGGCTTCAAGTTCTGAGGCCGGTCATCGGCCCCTCGAATGGGTTTGTTTCGTGCCAGACCTCGCCAGCGCAGAGCTTGGCGGGGTCTGTTTTCTCGGCGCAACTAACGTGCGAGCGGCGGTTTCTCGTTGTGGAAGCAGGAAACGGCTTATTCGCTCCAGGCGCATCCCGGGCTGGTGGACCATCACCGTTCGCATGCGATCTTCGGTTGAACCGGACTCGACTGGCTTGCGCGACAAGCGATTCGGGCTTGCGCAACTCTGCTCTAGTGAGCACCCCCACGAGGCAGCCGCAGCCCCATGTAGCTGAGCTTACGGGCGAACGCCCTTGCCACGCTTGTTAGGAGCCATTGTGCAGCCCTTCTTCCTCGTCACCGCGTTCGCCACCCTCGCCGCTACCGGGCCGGCACTGCCCGCCGCCGCGCAAACGCCGGCCGCCCGAGCTCCGGTCGCAGGTGCCCCCACGGCCAACGCCGAGGACGCGCGGCTTACCGCCTTCCTCGACGCCGAATTCGCCGATATGCTGAAGTTGCAGCCGCAAACCGCGACGCGGCTGGGGCTGAAGGACGGCGGCGACCGTTGGAACGACATCAGCGATTCCGCCGCCGACGCCTTTGTCGCGTGGCGGCAAGCCAGCGCCGCGCGGCTGAAGGCAGGGTTCGACCGCGCCAAACTGTCCCCGCAGGCGCAGGTCAATTATGATATTTGGCTGCTCGAGGCCGAGCGTGCGGCGATGACCAACGCCAACCGGCGGTTCAAGCCGCCGCTCTATTCGCGCCTTTATTCCACGCACAGCCAGCTGCCCGATTTCCTGATCAACACCCATGCCGTCGCCGATGTGACCGACCTCCGGAACTACATCGCCCGGCTGCGCGGCCTGCCCTCCGTGCTCGATGTCGCGATCGAGCGGACCCGCGCGAGCGAGGCCGCCGGCATCCGCGTGCCGCGTTTCCAGATCGAGACGATCATCGCGGGCAGCGAGAAGCTGACCCAGGGCGCGCCCTTCGGCACCGGGCCGGACGTGGCGCTATGGGCCGACGTCAAGGCCAAGACCGAGCAGCTGGTCACCGCCGGCAAGCTCGACCGCGCGCAGGCCGACACGCTACTGGAAGAGGCGCGCACCGCTATCCTCGCGCTGCAGCCCGCTTATGGCCGCGTGATCGCCTGGGCGAAAAGCGCGCTGCCGACCGCGCCCAGCGGCCGCGTCGGAGCGGTCTCGCTGCCCGGCGGCGCGGCCTTCTACGCCGATGAGCTGAAGCTCAACACCACGACCGATTATACCGCCGACCAGATCCACGCGATCGGCCGGTCGGAAGTCGCGCGGATCGAGGCGGAGCAGGACGCGCTGGCGCGCAAGGCCGGGCTGAAGGACCGCCAGGCTTATTATGCCGAGCGCGCGCGCCTCTTCCCCTCGCGGCCGTGGACCGACGCCTCGCGCGCGGAATACCTCGCCAACGCCAATGCGTTCGTCGCGCGCACCCGCACGCTGCTGCCCAATTATTTCGGCACCCTGCCGGAATATCGCATCGAGGTCGTGCGCGAGCCGTCGTTCAGCGAAGTACCAGGCGGCGCGGCACATGCCTCGGCGCCCAGCCCGGACGGGTCGCGCCCGGCGCGCACCTATGTGCACATGGTCGGCAACCAGGAAGATCCCGCCGCGATGTACACGCTGATGTGTCACGAGGCGATTCCGGGCCACAACATGCAGGGCGACATCCAGGTCCGGCAGAAGGGCGGGCCCAAGTTCCGCTCGGTCACCGGCTATGTCGCGTTCGGCGAAGGCTGGGGCCTGTATGCCGAGGCGATGTGCAAGGAAATGAACGCCTTCCCCGACATTGCGGCCGATTTCATGCGCCTCGATGCCGAGCTGTTCCGCGCCGCGCGGCTGGTGGTGGACACCGGCATCCACGCGCTCGGCTGGACCGAGGATCAGGCGGTCGACTATCTGCACAAGACGGGCCGGCAGCCGATCGAAAAGGCGCGGTCGGAAGTGCGCCGCTACATCACGCTGCCGGGCCAGGCGACCGGCTACAAGATCGGCATGCTCAAGATCGTCGAGCTGCGCCGCAAGGCGGAGGCCGCGCTGGGGCCGAAGTTCGACATCAAGGGCTTCCACGATCTGCTGATCGCGTCGGGCTCGCAGCCTTTGTCGATCCTGGAGCGGCGCGTGAACGACTGGATCAAGTCGCGCGCCTAGTCCGCACCCTCAATGGCGTCGGTCCGAGCACTTGCTTTATCGAACCGAAGCGGTCGCCCATTCTTATGAATGGGCGCCGCCTATGGGCTTGCTCGCACTTATGATACGGAAAGCGCCGCCACACTACCCCGCCTTCGCTGCCAGGCATATGTATGGAAGAGCCCCGGCGTGATGTCTGACTTACCGGGAGGATTGGTGGGCAAGTGGACACCGCCTTGCGATCGTCTCCGCAAGGCGACGCTGCTGCATTCACGCTGCCTCCCTGAGTTCCGGTAGCCGGGAATCAGCGTCAATCAGATTGACATGGATACTTACGTATCTAAGCTTCTCCTGTAGGGCGACAGTTGATCGTCGCGGGGAGGGTGAATGACGCATACGGCAACGCAGGCTGGGGCGGTTGGAGCGGTCGGGATGCCGGGCGGCACGCAGCGCACCGTCGCTTTGTGGATGCTGTTCGCGATCGGCACGCTCAACTTCGTCGATCGGCAATTGCTGTCCGTTCTGGTCGAGCCGATCCGCGCCGAAATGGCGTTTAGCGATACCCAGTTCGGTTTGTTGACCGGCCTCAGCTTCGCGTTGTTCTACGCCGTGATGGGCGTCCCCTTCGCGATGGCCGCTGATCGCTGGCATCGCGTGCGGCTGATCGCCGCGGCCTGCGCGATCTGGAGCGCCTTTACCGCCGCCTGCGGGTTTGCCGGCAATTTAATGCAACTCGCGCTCGCCCGGTTCGGCGTCGGCGTGGGGGAGGCTGGCGGGACGGCGCCGTCGCTGTCGGTGCTTGCAGATTATTACCCGCCCGAACGTCGGCCGTTGGTGATCGGCATCTTCACCGCCAACGGGCCGTTCGGCGTGTTTCTGGGCGCAGCATTCGGCGGCTGGGCGGCGGCGACGATCGGCTGGCGCGGCGCTTTCATTGCCATCGGCGTGCTCGGCGCAATCGTCGCCGCGCCGCTCCTCGTCATGCTGGTGCGAGAGCCTGCGCGCGGGCAGATGGACGCAAAGCGCCCCGCCGCGGACGAAGCGGCGCTGCCGATGGGCGCGAGCTTCGCGCTGTTCCTGCGCCGCCGCTCGCTCCGCATGCTGGCGATCGCAAGCGGGCTCTCCGCCTTCGTCAGCTACGGCATGCTGAACTGGATCCCCGCCTTCCTGATGCGCACGCAGGGGATGCCGCTGTCCGCGCTCGCGACATGGTTCGCGCCGGCGGCCGGCATCACCTTCGGCCTTGGCATATGGGGTGGCGGCGCGCTCGTTAACTGGGCCGCCCGGCGCTCGGCCGCGGCTTACGCCATCGTGCCCGGCATCGCGACGCTCGTGCTGATCCCCAGCTTCGCCGCCGCGCTGCTGGTGGAAAGCTGGCAATGGTCGCTCGCGCTGATGCTGGTGCCGATGGTCGCCTGCACGATTTACGTCGCCCCGGCGCTCGCCCTCGTCCAGAATCTGACGCCGCCGCGCGCCCGCGCCACGTCGTCCGCGATCCTGCTCCTCATGTTCAATCTGGTGGGGCTGGGCGGCGGGCCGCTGGTGATCGGGATGATCAGCGACGCGCTGGCACCGGCCCATGGCGCGGACAGCCTGCGTTACGCGCTGCTGTGGACCTTGCCCGCCGCCGCACTCGCCGCGGTCGCGCAATATCGCATGGGCCGCGTCGTGAGCGCGGACATGGATGGATATCACAGGACAGGGGAGGGCTGATGACCGACGACGAGATGCGTGCCTTTGCGAAGCGTTTCTTCGACGCGATCGAGGAAGGCGACATCGCGACCATGCAGGGCAGCTTCGCGCCCGATGCGGCGATCTGGCACAACACCGACGAGCTGGTCGTGACGCCCCAGCAGACCGCGCAAACGCTGACCGGCATGGTCGCCCGCATCAGCGAGCGCGCCTATGCCGATCGCCGCGTCCGCACCTTCCCCGGGGGCTTCGTGCAGCAGCATGTGCTGGAAGGGGTGCGCACCCATGATGGCGAGCGCGTGCGCCTGCCCTGCGCGATCATCTGCGAAGTGGCGGACGGGAAGATCACCCGCCTCGACGAATATTTCGATTCCGCGCACGTCGCGCGGTTCCGCAAATACGCCTGAAGGAGGCCGACCAATGCCCGTTTTGCGCCAGGTACCGCTCGCCGAGGTCAAGGACGAGACCGTCCTTGCCTATTACAAGCGGCTGTTCGGGGATCGTGATCCGGTCGCCGAGCCCGGCACCGCGACCGGCACGCCGGGCGACTGGTGGACGGTCTATGCCCTCGCGCCCGACATCTTCAAACATGCCGTGGACGGCTTTGCGGTGTACCGCCACCCCGCGCGCCGCATCTCGCCGGTGCTGCGCGAACTGGGGCAGACCCGCGCCGGCTGGGTGAAGGGCAGCCAGTTCGTCTTTTCGCAGCATTGCAAGTCGCTGCGCGGCCTCGGCGTCAGCGAGGAGAAGATCGCGGCAATCCCCTATTGGGCGGTCGCCGATTGCTATGACGAGCAGGAGCGCGCCGTCCTTGCCTATGCCGATTGTCTCGCCCAGGCGGGCGGCCGTGTGCCGAACGAAGTGTTCGAGAAGCTCAAGACCTTCTGGGACGACGAGCAGATCTTCGAGTTCACCTACATTACCTGCCTTTATGACATGCACGCCGTGATCACGCGCGCGCTGCGCATGGAATATGACAATCGCGAGGATCCGATCGTCGAGGTGGCGGCGCCCGAGGGCTTCAGCGCCGCCGACTTCCTCAGTGCGCCTCGGGCCGCCGAAGACCGTCAACAAGGTTGACGGTATAGGTCGTTTCCGTCATACAGGTTTACGAGGATCTAGGATGAGGTTCTTCAACTCGGTCGGGCCGAACCCCCGCGTCGTGAGCCTGTTCATGGCGGAAAAGGGCATCGCGATCCCGGAAGTCACCGTCGACATTCGCGGCGGTGAAAATCGCCGCGCGCCGTACAATGAGGCGGTGAACCCCGCCGGGCAGACGCCCGCGCTGGAACTCGACGACGGAACGATCCTGACCGAGATCACCGCGATCTGCGAATATCTCGACGAGCTTCATCCCACGCCGCCGCTGATCGGCACGACGCGGCAGGAGCGGGCGGAAACGCGCATGTGGACGCGCCGCGCGGACCTGAAGGTGTGCGAGCCTCTGACCACCGGCTTCCGCTCGGCAGAGGGGCTGCCGATGTTCGAGGCACGGATGCGCTGCCTGCCGGAAGCCGCGGCTGGGCTGAAGGCGGTGGCACAGGACGGGATCCGCTGGTTCGATGCGCAGCTCGTCGGCCGCCGCTACCTCGCAGGCGATCGCTTCACGCTGGCGGACATCCTGCTGTTCGCCTTCCTCGATTTCGGCCGCAATGTCGGTCAGCCGATCGATCAGGCCTGCACCAACGTGATCGCGTGGTTCGACCGGGTCGCAGAGCGGCCTGCCTTCCAGCCTGCAACATGACGACCAAAGGAGAGTGACGATGCCGGCAACCAACACCCAGTTCGAGTTCAAGGGCGTCAACCACCTTGCCCTGGTGTGCAAGGACATGGCGCGCACGGTCGAGTTCTATCGCGACGTCCTCGGCATGCCGCTGGTCAAGACGATCGATCTGCCCGGCGGGCGCGGCCAGCATTTCTTCTTCGACATGGGCAATGGCGACAGCCTCGCCTTCTTCTGGTTCCCCCAGGCAGCCGAAGCGCACCCCGGCATCTCCGCCCCCGCTGCGCTGCCGACGAAGGGGGATTTCACCTCGGCGCACGGCTCCATGAACCACATCGCCTTCAACGTGCCGGCGGAGAAATTCGACGAATATTACGAGCGGCTGCAGTCGAAGGGGATCGAGGTCACCCAGATCCTGAACCATGATAATTCGCCGACCCAATCGTCCGATCACATGCACGACGACGTGTTCGTCCGCTCCGTATATTTCTTCGATCCCGACGGTGTCTGCCTTGAATTCGCCGCCTGGACGAAAACCTTCACCGATGCTGACGTGGCGCACGATCCGGTGACCGCCGACGGCACCAAGCGCGAAGGCCTGATCGTACAACGGGCGCTGGCGGAGAATGACGTCGCGGAGATGATTCCGGCGGAATAAGTTCGGGCGACGGGCGTGAAATGAGCGGGCTGTCATGAAAGGAGGCGGCCCGTGCGCCTTGCCGCATCTTGCGCGTCGGCGTGCCCGTTCCTCCGTTACGCGCCGGCTCGCGGTGTTCCAACCGACGTCATCATCTGAGCACTTAACCGCGGTGATCTGTTACTCGGACTGCGAAGTAAATTCTTGCCATCGCTAGGCGCGCGGTGAGCAGCCGTTCTGGTGACGTCAGCCCTCACTTCCTTTTCCTTCGCGACGTCATGAGATCGGGCTTCGCCGGCGGTTGCCAACCTGGCGGCGGAACCGGGCGTTGACGGCTCGTGCCGAGTCCCATGGAACCCGGCTGCTGCCGAACCAAACCAGACGTGTCCGCCTTCGCCGCCTCTGCGCCACTCGCGCCGCCGCGCAACAGATTGATGCGGTCCCGAATGCGCCGTGCCTCTTCGAAATCGAGAGCGCTCGCCGCAGCGTCCATCTTCTGCTGAAGATCGTCGATCGTATCGGTCATCAGCCCTCAACGCGCAGCTGTGACTTTCGGCAGCAATCCGCCCGAGTGTGCTGAAAAAGTCGGTTGTGGGCAGGGATCAGGGCTGTCGCTAACTGGCGCTGAAGAAGCCCTGACCCGCTCAACCGGGTAGGGGGGTCACCAAGTCGCTCGCGCTCGAGATCGAACTGGCCGTCGGGCCACTGTGGGCGTCTCTTCAGGACGTCGGGACGGTTCCGCTCGGTGGCGTGCGCCGCCTTTTGTTTGCGCGATCCGGTGCCGGTCGAAGAACCGCCACAACGTGCCGATCCCAACCTGCGCGCCGCCCTCGGCTAGCAGCGCCTGCTACTCGACCCGCGTAATTTCGTCCTTCTCCTCAATCGTACCGAGAATGAAAGCTGCATGCGCATCGATCCTTCCCGCCCGCGATCGCCGCTATGCGGCTTGGCAGCCGGCGTGCCGTTCTGAACAACCAGCTGCCGCTAGCGGATAGATCTCGCCGCGCTCACCCCCAAACTGCTCGGCCGCGGCACGGCAGGACGTCCCACCTTCAACTGTAGCGACCGCCCGCTCTCGAAGGTCCTGGGACAACACTCATTCCGGCCACGCGGCGTGATCAGCGGAGCCCCTCACGAACCCGAACCATTCCCCAGCGACACCGCATCCTCTGCAGGCAACCGGGTCGCTTCCGGCAGCCAGGCGACCACGCCAAGGCTTGGCCAGCCCTTCGCATCGGCAATCGCTTCCAGGCCATCGGCAAAGAGCGCCGGATCGCCCCGGAACTTGTTGACGATGAGCCCTTGCGGGCTTCAAGGCGCAGATGGGCGTCAAATATTGATGCGGACGGTAACCCGCCTGATCCTGTCGATCGGCGCAGTCGCTACGGTATCGGCGACTCCAGCTCCAATGATGCCAACCGCATCGGGCGCCCCGGTAGCGCAGGGGCAGGGAGTGCTGCAGGTCGTATCGATCAAGCCGTGCGTCGATGCCGTGCTCGTGCAGGTGGCCAATCATGCGCAGATCGCCGGTATCAGCCACTATTCGCAGGACCCGCGCGCCACCTCGATCCCCCTGGCACTGGCCGGGCGTTTTCATGCTACCTCCGGCACGGCTGAGGAAGTGGTAGCGCTGAAGCCGGATCCTGTTCTTTCCGGCCCGCATGTCGCCCCCCCCCGACGATCTCCTGCGGCGCGCGGGATTTCTCAACATGAGCGCCAGCTATGGCTCAGGAAATGGGATGTCCTCCCGCTCGAATATCTGATCGCCAAGCCGCCGCGCGTGCTTCTGTCGCCGGTCGCGGCTGCTGCCGGTGAGGATCGGGCAGCAGCGCATCCCGCGCTTCGCAGACTTGCCGGCTACATCGCCATCCGCCTCTATGAAGACCGGCTGATGAACTGCGGCGGCCAGACGGGCTTTCGGCGACATAGTCCGGCCGCGAGATGCGCGAGCCGGTGATCACGATCTCACTCTCACCTTGGTGGTCTGACGCGGCGACTGACTGGCTCGGCAAGATCGTCGGAGTGGAAGGCGCATCCTGCTCCTGCGCCTGCGCGGCGCCAGAAATACCAAGCGCGACGAATGAGCCCCCAGCCAACACCAATGACGCATCAAACCCTCCCCTAGCAGCGCCATTCCGTCACACGGAACAGTCGTCCGTACGACGAACCGGGCAAGGTAAGATTGTCAACCAAAGGTCGGCTGTCCGGTTGTGTTGGGGGTGCGAGCATCGATGTTGCGCCGCTTCCGTGCAGGGTTCGAAAACGATCAGTGCGAGGACCGGCAAGCCTTGGCGGTCATCGCCGGATCAGGTGTGCCCTTTGAAACGGATGTGAAACATTCCCTACATCACTGCGTCATTTTCCCCCGCGAGAGGGTGTCGCACCGGTCCCGGTAAAAATCAGACAAGATCCTGACAGGGGAAATAATGCGTAAGGCTCTTTTGATGGGCGGCGCTGTTGCCGCTCTTTGTTCGTTTTCTGCCGGTACGGCCTGGGCACAGGATGGGGCCGCGGCGGCAGCCAGTGCGGCTGCGAGTGATGCAACCGCGTCAGGCGACATCATCGTCACCGGCACGTCGCGGGCACAACGCCGCTTCGACGCGTCCTACGCCATCAACTCGCTCGACCAGGCAGCGATCGAGAAGATCGCGCCGGTCAATTTCGCCGACCTGATCGGCCAGCTGCCGGGCTTCCAGACCGAGATCACCGGCGGCGAAGTGCAGAACATCTATCGCATCCGTGGCCTGCCCAATGACGGCGGCTTCGTCTCCTTCCAGCAGGACGGCCTGCCGCTGTTCCACGAGAATGACGGCGTCTTCTTCCGCGGCGACGCGATCCTGAAGCAGGATCTGATGACCAAGCGGGTCGAGGTGGTGCGTGGCGGCCCGGCGCCGGTATTCTCCAGCTATTCCGGCGCGATCATCAACGCGATCACCCGCGAGGGCAGCGCGACGGCTGAGGGCGGGGCGCAGATCACGCTGGGCGATACCGGCCTCTACCGGCTCGACGCCTTCCAGTCGGGACCGCTTGGCAAGGACACCTATTATGCGGTTGGCGGGTTCATCCGCCATCATGACGGCTATCGCGACAACGGCTTTCCCAATGATCGCGGCGGCCAGATCCGCGCCAACATCCGCCACGATCTCAGCAATGGCTTCGTCAAGCTGAGCGCCAATTACGTCAACGACAAGAACGTCTTCTACCTGCCGATCCCGATCGCCGACCCGCGCGACCCCTCGGTCAGCCTCGATCCGTACATCGATTATTTCACCGGCACGATGAACTCGCCGGCGTTCCGCAACGTCACCATCCCCTACCGCAACGGCCAGGGGCAGACGGAAAGCCGCACCACCGACCTGTCGGACGGCCGCCACATGCGGATGTTCAACATCGGCGCGCAATATGAGGGCGATTTCGACGGCTGGCTGGTATCCGCCAAGCTCGGCTACACCGAGGGGAAGAACCGCTTCACCGCTTTCTATTCCACCACCAATCCGGCCGATGCCGGCAGCTTCGCCGCCGACTATCTGGCGCGCGCGACCGCCGCATTCGGGCCGATCGGATCTTTCGGCTATACGCTGGCGGGCACCAATACCGTCTATGATCCGTCCGCCGCGTCGGGCCTCGTCATGCAGGGCCAGTATCGCGATATCGCGTCCGATTTCTATTCCGCGCAGGGCAATCTGTCGGTGTCGAAGCGGTTCGAGACCGGGCTTGGCAGCCATGATCTGACGGCCGGTTTCTATGGCAGCCTCTATGGCCAGGATCGCTTCTACGCCTATCAGAATTACCTGATCGAAGTGGCGGGCACGCCGCGCACGCTGGATCTGGTGGCCTATGGCCCGACCGGCACCGAGATCGGCCGCGTCACCGACAATGGCGTGCTGAACTATGCCGCGACGCTCAATCAGGGCGATTCCGACGCATCGATGTTCGCCATCTATGCGAACGACACGTGGGAGCTCGTTCCGGGGCTGCGGCTCGATGCCGGCATCCGGCACGAACGCTATGATTATCGCGGCTGGGGCGCGCTCACCGATCAGGTCAACCTCGGCGATGGGACCACGCTGGCCGATGATGCGACGCGCGGGTTCACCGGCGTCATCCTCAATCGCAAGCTGAAGACCGAGGCGACCAACTGGACGGTCGGCGCCAATTACGATTTCAACGGCAACATCGGCGTGTATGCGCGCGCCTCGCACCTCGAAACGCCGCCCAACGTCCAGGCGGCGATGGATGTGAACCCCAACCCGGTCTACGTCACCACCGTCGCCGACCAATATGAGGTCGGGCTGAAACTCGCGAGCGGGCGTTCGTACCTGTACGCAACCGGCTTCTATTCGAACTTCGACCCGCTGAACGCCTCGTTCCTGGCGTATGACCCGACGACGGGCCGCAATGACGTGAATGTGCCCTTCATCGGCGAGGCGAAGATCCTGGGCGTCGAGCTGGACGGCGCGCTTTCGCTCACCCCATGGTTTACGCTCAACGCCTCGCTGACGGTGAGTGACCCCAAGTACAAGAACTTCGCCAGCGCGACCGGCGCCGATCCGGAGCAGGTCGAGGGCAATCAGATCGTCCGCCAGCCCAAGGTGTACGGCAACATCCGCCCGTCGTTCGACTTCACCAGCGGAGAGACGGACATCTCGATCTACGGCCGCTACACCTACATGGGGAAGCGGTTCGTCGACCTCTACAACAACACCGCGCTGCCGGCGTACGGCACGGTCGGTGCGGGCGTGACGATGGTCCGCGGCCAGTGGAAGCTGCAGGTCGTCGGCGACAATCTGTTCAACCAGAAGGGCCTGACCGAAGGCAACACCCGCACCGACGCGCTGGCCGGACAGGGTAGCACGGAGGCGATCTATGGCCGCCCGATCTTCGGCCGCAACGTCCGCCTGGTCGTGGGGCTCAACTGGTGAGCCGCTGGCGGTTCTCCATGCAGGCGGCGGCGCTCGTCGCCGCCTGCGCGGTGCCGCTGGGCGCGGCGTCGGCTGCGGCTGGGTCTGGAGCCAGGGCTGAGCAGGCTCCGGTCGCAGACAAGGCGCTCCAGGCCTTGTCGCAGCGCCTCTTCCCGCTGTTCACCGCGCTTGGCGGTGACGGCAAGGCGCTGGCCGCATTGTTGCGCCAGCCCACGGTGGCGTCGCTGATCGCTGCCCGCGCCGAGCGCGTCGCCGCGTGCCGGCAGGAGCCGGGCTGCATCGCGCAGGCGTTGATGTGGCGCGAGGACGAGATCGCCGCGGTCACCGCGGCCCTGCCGGGCGGCTTGCCGGCGTTCGACGATGGGATCGCGGCGCAGGCGACCCGCGAGCTTCAGGGCGTCAACGTGATCCTCGGCACCTATGGCCTTGGCCAGGTGGCGGCCTATCCCGCGATCGACGGCGCCGGCAGCATCAGTCCGCAAGAACGGCGGACGTGGCTGCACGCCGCGCAGTGGATGGCGCAGACGCCGCGCGCGGGCTCGTTGCCGGGCTTCGACAGCTCGTTCGACTTCGCGCTGGCGCTGCTTGACGGCAGCACCCGCACCGACGCCGCGGCCTTCCTGCCGCTCGGCAGCGGGCTGAACGAGGCGGCCTTTACGCGCGCCCGGCGCACCGACTGGTCCTCCTTCCGCTACAGCGCGCTAGTCGTCACCGGCATCGGGCCGGAGCTCGACGACATGCCGCTCAGCCCCGGCGGCAAATATCATCTGCGGCTCGCAGCGCAGCAGTTCGCGCGCGGTGACGCGGCGTTCATCATCGTCTCGGGTGGCCGCGCGCATCCGTTCAATACGCCGTTCGTCGAGGCGGTCGAAATGCGCCAGGCACTGATCGATCGCTATGGCATTCCTGCCGACCGGATCGTGATCGAGCCGCACGCGCGGCACACGACGACGAACATGCGCAATGCCGCGCGGCTGCTGATCGCGATGGGCGCGCCGCTGACGAAGGACACGTTGGTCATCTCCAACCCGATCCAGAGCGCCGCGATCGGCAGCGCCGAATTCGTCGCCCGCAACAAACGCGAGCTTGGCTATGCGCCCGGCATTGCCGGTGCCCGGCTCAGCCCGATCGAATGGCGCCCCGCCCCCGCCGCCGCGCGGATCGACCCGCGCGACCCGCTCGACCCCTGAACACGGAATACCCTCATGCGCCATCTGCTCGCGGCCGCGCTCGGCCTCTTCGCCTTCACGTCCCAGCCCGCCCTTGCCTGGGGTGAGCGCGGCCACGCCGTCATCGATACCGCCGCGATCGCGGCGATCCCCGCCGACGGGCCCGTGTTCCTCAAGAAGCACGTCGACTATATCGCCGCCTCCGCCTCGCAGCCCGACGGCTGGCGCGGCAATGCCGAGGGCTTTTCCAAGATCAGCGAGGATCCCAACCACGGCTGGTTCCGCGAACAATTCACCTTCATGAAGACGATCCCGCGGAGCCGCTACGAATTCGTGCTGGCGCTGTATGACGAGCATCTGCGCATCAAGGTGAGCGATCCGGAACAGGCAGCGCGCACCAACGTCCGCTGGACCGGCACGCTGCCATATGCCGCGATGGAGGCATATGACCGGATCGTCGTGTGCATGCGCCATGTGCGCCGGCTCACGGCCGAACGCCGCGCCCCCACCTTTGCGGAGCAGAATTGCGCCTTCGACGTGACGCGGCTCGGCCATTATATCGGCGACGCGGCCAATCCGATGCACAATTCGATCCATTCGGACGGCTGGCGCGGCGACAATCCCGACGGCTTCACCACCGACCGCAGCGTTCATGGCCGGTTCGAAAGCTGGTTCGTCGACGCCATGGCGCTGACGCCCGCCGACATCGGCCCCCGCATCGGTGCGCCCGAGCGGCAGAGCGGCGACCTGTTCGACCATGTCCTGCGCTACGTGAACGAATCCGGCGACAAGGTCCGCGACGTCTACACGCTGGAGAAACGCAGCGGCTTTGCCGACAGCAACGATCGCGAGGTGCGCGCGCTGGTCTATGAGCGCACCGCCGCCGGGGCCGCCATGCTGCGCGACATGCTCCAGCGCGCGTGGACCGAAAGCGCCCGCCCGCCCGCGCAGGTCACCCCCGCGCCGCTGGACTTCGCAAGCCCGGCATTCAACCCCGCGACCGGCTCCGCACCCGCGGGCCCTCGCTGATAGCGACATCGCTCGAAGGTGCAATGCAATGAGCGGGCCGCCCATGCGGGCGCCGGCCCAGCGCCTTACGGGACGAGCCGCAAGGTCCTAGTGGACCCCGTCGCGCTGGGGCTGAGCGCGACAGGGCGAAAGTCGCTTCCCGGCTTTTCGGTTAAGCAACTTTCCATCCAACGTGGCAGAGGCGGGGGGCTGCTGGTGCGCTAATGGAGCAGGGGCTGCGTAGCGTAGCCTTCATCTCCGCAGAGGGCAGCAACTCCTTGGGTTTGGGTATCAAAAGCGTCCAGAGCTGGTGGCGGCGGAACAGCGTTCGTTCCACCTGCTGCTCATATTGCCTCCTGTACGAAGAACGGCCTGGAGCGAGTGCCGGTCCTGTACTGCAAGTATCGACCGGTTGACAACATGCTAGACATCTAGCACAATCGCTAGATGGCTAGCAGAATAGTCGAAGATCATCATGGTGCAGCCGGGGCTTGGGCGAAGCGCTGCTACTTTGCCGGGCGCGCGGCGATGGAGGCCTTGCTACGGCCTTTCGCAATAGGATCGACGCAGTGGTATATTCTCCACAAGCTCGTCCATCACGGCCCCACCATGCAGCGCGACCTCGGACGGCTTCTCCAGATCGAGCGGTCCACGTTGACCGTCATCGTCGGGTCGCTTGTGCGCAAGGGCTGGGTTGAGCAGGTCCCCGACGACGCGGACCAGCGCCGCAAGCTGCTACGCATCACGGCTGCCGGTAGCGAGCTGTGGGACAAGCTTCCGGAGCTCTCCAAAGTCATCAACGAAACTGCCTTCGGCGGCATTAGCGACGCCGATATCGATACCGCCGTGCGCGTGCTGCGCCTCGCGACGGAGCGGTTGGACGCCTTCATGAAGAGGTAACGCATCCGATGACTATCCTTATCACCGGTGCCACGGGGCTTGTCGGCTCCCGTCTCGTCCGGCGCCTGCTGGAAAGCGGCCATGATTGCCGAACGATAGTTCGTGGCGGGAAATCCATGCCCGCCGGAACGCAAGCTGTGGAGGGCGACCTGTTCGATGCCGGCTCGCTTGCTCGTGCGGTGGAGGGAGTGACTGCGATAATCCACCTCGCCGCGGTGTTCCGGACAAGGGACGATGCGCTGATCTGGAAGAGCAATCTCGATGGCGCGCGCAACCTGATGTTGGCGGCCAGCACTCACGCGCCGCACGCTCGTTTCATTCTCGCAAGCACCAGCAACGTCTATGACAAAGGTCAGGCGCGACCGGGGCGCGAAAGCGATCCTGTCGCCCCCGCCCAGGCCTATCCGGCGAGCAAGGTCGCCGCGGAGCAGGCGTTAAGAGGGAGCGGGCTGACCTGGACGGTGGTGCGTTTCCCGTTCGTCTATGGTGATGGCGATGGGCACTTGGAAGAGTTGCCCGCTTACGTCCTGGCCGCGAAATGGCATCCTGCCATGCGGATGAGCACGATCCACCACCGTGATATAGCCACCGCCATGGAACTGGCCCTCGGTGGCAGGTTCGACGGCCGTATCGTCAACATTGCGGACGATCTGCCCGCATCGATGCTCGATCTGATTGCACTGGGCGGGGGCGAGATCACAGCGTCGGCCGAACCACTGGAAGAGCCTTGGGCCTTGCAGGTTGATGCCTCACTCGCGCGCAGCCTGGGCTTCCGCCCGATGATCCGTACCATCTTTCAGGCGGCCGAGCAGCAGCTGCTCTGACCGGGCACTGCCGCGGCCCTAGCTGGCGATCGAAGCGCGGCCCGCCGACCTGCTGCCACCGCTCACCTGCTCCGCCATAACCCGCGTGCGGGCGCGGTTCCGGGCAAACATCGTCCCACCTGCCGAGAGTGCCGCAAGTATACTGGCGGCCAACAGGGCGCCGAGCCATTTGAGACTAGCCGGCATGCATCCCCTCTCGCGGGTTCGCGAGCAGCCGCCGCATCAGAACCAGCGCAGCGCCGGCGTGAACCAGCCCGCCCGGCACCCACATCAGCAACCCAGCGAGTTGCTGGTCCTCTGCCTGAGAAAGCCCGAACGGCGCCATTCCGAGGCTGGCATAGCCGGCGTACCAAGGGCTGGTGGCGAAGGCCATCAGCGCGCCAGCGCCCCAGATAGGTTCGCCGTGACGATCAGGCACAGGGCCGCAACTCCCGTCGGCGTCCGCCGCTGCAACATCGCGGTCCAAATAGGAGCGCCGTGATCAGGAAGGAGAGGTGCTGTGCAACGTGCCAGTTTTCGCTTTCCAGTGCACGGTCGAATAACGCCGGCGCGGGCCACAGCCACAAGGCGGCGGCCTGCAGAACGGTGGCCGCGACCGCACCAGTGAGCCGGGGCCACTGTGTTGCAACCACAGGCATCCCAACGCCGAGCGCGCGCCGCGCCGCGGGCGGGAATGCCCAGAGTATGATGGCGAGCGGCTCCGCCAGGACCAGCAGCATACGGCAGCGCGCCGCTGCCCCGCCCGGAACGGGGATGTAGCCGCCACCATCCGCGCGCGAAAAGCCATATGGCGAGTGCGAGGGGGCCGACGATCCAGGGATCGAAGGTCCAGCCCGGCGCGGCGTGATGGTCGCTCCCGCTAGTCACGTGCGCCGCCGCAGAAGGCGCCTGCAGCAACGCGGCCAAAGGAAGCAGTCGGATCAGGCGATACATGGCGGCACGAGCAGGATCGCGATGGTGAGAGCAATTTTCGAGACATTGAAGATGCCGGTCGCCGTGGTGAGTGTGCTCGCAGCAGTTATGCTCGCGATTACCCACCAGCAGTGCCTTCCTCTATTTCCTGTTCTAGCAATGGCCGCTGATCCGCGGTACGCCGCGCTCTCCCCCGGCGAAATCCTCAAGATCGATCTGCCTGCATTGATCAGCGCCTGAAACTAGCGCTAGGACTATTCGATGGTTTCGGTAACGGTCGAATATCGTTCTGTACCAGGCACGGCGGCGGCGCTGGGGCGGGCGGGCAACCACGTAGTGATAGCCGACCGGCCGGATGGCAGGGCCGGCGGTCTTGGCCTTGGCTTCAATGGCGCCCAGTTGCTGGCGTTGGCGTTGGCGTTGGCGTTGGGCGGCTGCTTCTGCAACGATATCCACTACACCGCCGATGAGATGGGCGAAGCAGTCGACGCGCTTGAGGTTGTGGTGACCGTGGAGCTGGCCGGCGCGCCGCTAGTCGCGACGGATGCGACGATGACCGCTTGGTGCGAGCTGGCCAGCGGGGCCGATCCCGCCGAGCTGATCGCCCGTTCCGAGCAGCGCTGCACCATCGCCAATACCTTGAAGGCAGGCATGAACGTCCGCATCTCGCCCGCCGCGGAAAGCTCCGGCGGGTAGGCAGGGCGATCCGCTGCGTGACGCCGCGGATCGCCCTCAAAGCATCTTCACTGCATTGACGATGAACTGCATCGCGAGGGCGACCTGCAGCACGCCGAAGACGGCCCCCAATATGTCCAGCGGCCCCGAGCCCATCGCCCGCATGATCCGCTTGGAGCGGCGCATCAGCAGCCAATTGAGGAGGATGACGCCAAGGCCGACGGCAATGATTACAAGCTGCGCGCGAGTATCCGGCACGGCGGCGGCAAAGATGATCGGGATCGTGACGGCGATCGGCGGAAACAGGCCAGGAAAGACGAGCGCCGTTGCGCGCAGTTTCAACGGGTCGATCAGCGATGGGGCAGGCGGGGCGGGGACCAGCAGCGACTGGAGCGACAGGGCGAGCAGCACTACGCCCGCGCTGCCCACCAATACGGGAAGCGAGACGTTCCACGAGGCCAGCGTTCCGGTGCCGCCATATACCGCAAGGACGAAGGCGAGCGCGGTCAGGAGCGCCGCGCGGGTGGCGAGCCGCCGAACGCCGGGTGCATCGTCGGCAGACCCGACGGTCGCGAACACCGCGACCGCGCGGATCGGGCCCATGGTCATGAAAAGCAGCCCGAAGAGCGTTCCCAACGGGAGTTCCATCTAAGCCTCGCTTCCGTAGCAGGGGAGCTGCGCGCCCCTCCTTGACGTCATCAAGCCCGGAGCATGTGGGGCTGACCTGTTCTTTCATCAGGTGAAAATATGCGTAGGGTGGTTGCGGCTGCCCATTTGGCTTCTGTCAGGCGTTACCAACGGCGGAGCGCTGCCGAGGATCATCCGTCAAGTTCCTGAACGCCGCCGCCCGAGACGGTGAGAATCTGTCCGCTGATCCACGATGCGGCGGGCGAACAAAGGAACAGCGCAGCATAGGCGATGTCGTCGGGCACGCCGAGCCGCGCCAGCGGGGTATGCCGCAACATCGCCTGCTCGATCGCCGGGGTGAGGACCGAAGCGAGCGCTTCGGTCTTTATCGCGCCGGGCGCGATGCCGTTCACGCGGATGCCGGATGGGCCGAGATCATAGGCGATGTTGCGCGTGAGGTGGCTGACCGCCGCCTTGGAGGAGGCGTAGGACGCCATCCGCGCATTCCGGTTCTCCGCCGCCATGGACGAGATGTTGAGGATCGCGCCCGAACCATGGTTCTCCATGTGAGGCGCGGCGAGCTGCGTCAGCCGGAACAGCGAGAAAACGTTCAGTTCATAGGCCCAGCGGAAGTCGCGCATCGGCATGTCGAACGGCTTGGGGCCGCCGCCGCCGGCATTGTTCACGAGGATCGTCAGCGCCTTGAACTCGCCGATCGCGGCGTCGACCGTCTTCTGCAGATCCGCCTCCACCGTGACGTTGCAGGTGACACCGATTGCCTTCGCCCCGGCGGCGCGCAGATCGCTAGCGACAGCCTCGGCCTTCTCCCCATCCAGGTCGCTGACCACCACTGCCGCACCGGCCCCGGCGAAGAGCCGGGCAATGGCGCGGCCAATGCCGCTTCCGGCGCCGGTAATGACAGCCACTTGATCAGTCAGCCGAAACCGTTCGGGCTCAAACAATCGCTCATCCATGCGGCATCCCTCGCTGCGGATGCGACCAGACCTTGGGCCGACCCGTGGTCGCGCCCAAGGGATGCGGCGGCTTGCAGGCGGCGACAATCAGTAACATCCCCTGCAAGGCGGCTCGATCAAGCGGGAAGCCGGAACCCACTCGTACGCGCGCCGGTTCGGATCGATCATGACGACCCGAACCGAACAAGCGACGCAGACGAGTGCCGACCATGCCCTCGGCCATTTGCCGCACGGCGACACCCTCTCATGGCTTGAGGCCGCATCCCGCCATGGAACCAGCCAGCGTGCCGCGCTGACGTTTTTCGATCACCTGCCGCCAGTTCTACCGAAGGCGATGGCAGGCCGGTGGCGCGGGTCGGGGCTGCATACCGCTCATCCGCTCGACGGCCTGCTCGAGGCGCACGACTGGTACGGCAAGGCGTTCGACGAGGCGGGAGAGGCGCACCCGCTGCTCTTCCGTCAGGGTAACGAAGTCGTCGCCATCGATCCGCGCTGGATCCCGCTAGGCGCGCTCCATAGCAACAGAGTGACGCGATCGGGGGCTGCCCGCGCCGGCTCCGCGGCTGCCCGCCGGCTGCTGCGCACCCGCCACCCGCAGGCTCGGCTTCGCCTCGTCACCTGGCGCGGTGTCGCGTCCGCGGCGATGATTTACGATCGGCTTCCGATCATCGACCTGTTCCGGCAAGTGACGCCGGACGTTCTCCTCGGCCTGATGGACCTGCGCGGCGCTCCGCCCTTCTTCTTCACCCTTCGTCGGGAAGGGTGAGGTAGCCGGCGGCTTACCGAGGGGTGGCGCAGGGCCAACAGCAATGAACGGCAGGTGTTCGATCCTGTAAGTTTACGATTGCGGTCGATCTGCCCAGATACCCGTCAACGGCCCCAGCAATGGTGAATAGGCGCAGCCGTAGAAGGTTTGCGGACCGTCACCGGAACATCTGCTCGATCACCGCCGACATGCCGGGTGCGTGGCGGTGGCTTGCCGGGGACCAGGAGCAATTGGGAGAAGCGACAATGAAGACCTGGTTCATTACCGGCTGCTCGAGCGGCTTCGGTCGACGGCTTGCCCTTGCCGCCGCGCGGCGCGGTGATCGGGTGATCTCCACCGCACGCAACGTGGCGGCCATCGCCGAGCTCGCCGAGCCCTTCGGCGGGCGGATGATCGTCCTGCCGCTGGACGTCACCGACGCGTCGGCCGCAAGGGCCGCGGTTGCGGCCGCGGTGGAGATGTTCGGCGGCTTCGACGTGCTGGTGAACAACGCGGGCTACGGCCTGTTCGGCGCGATCGAGGAAGGGACACCGAAGGAGTATCGGCCGATGTTCGAGACGAACGTCTTCGGCCTCATCGAAACAACGAGGGCGGCCTTGCCAGTCCTTCGCCGATCGGGCGGGACGATCGTCAACATGTCGTCGGGCGCCGGCATCGCCGGCTCGGGCGGGGGCGGCTATTATCACGCCGCCAAATTCGCCGTGGAGGGGATCTCCGAAGCGCTCGCCGACGAGCTGAAGCCGTTCGGCATCCGCGTTCTGATCGTCGAGCCAGGGCCGTTCCGCACCGAATTCCTCGGCCGTTCTATCACCATGGCGGCGAACCAGATGCCGGAATATGCCGCCACCTCGCGCACTCGGTATCGAGACACCAACGACGGCCGACAGGCGGGCGATCCCGACAAGGCGGTCGCGGTGATCTTGCAGGCGGTGGATGCGGATGACGCGCCGCTTCATCTGCCGCTCGGCCCGGCCGCCCATGCGATCGCCGAACGCAAGCTGGCCGCGTTCCGCCGCGATATCGACGCCTGGCGAGACATCACCATCGCGACCGATTTCGACCAGCGCTGAGGCGCCGGTCACGCGGCGCCGGTTGCGCGCCGCCATCTCATGGGAGCACGATCATGGTCGCAGCCTTGAGCGGATTCACCCAGCAAATGGTGCCGGTGAACGGCATCAGGATCAACGCGGTCACCGGCGGCTCCGGCCCGGCGATCCTGCTGCTTCACGGCTGGCCGGAAACATGGTGGGAATGGCACCACGTGATGCCGCTGCTGGCCGCGCATTTCAGCGTCGTGGCAGTCGATCTGCGCGGCGCGGGCTTCTCCGATTGCCCGCAGGGCGGCTATGACAAGGCGACGATGGCGCGCGATGCGCACGGGGTGATGATGGCGCTCGGCCATGGCCGCTACGCCGTGTGCGGACACGATATCGGCGGCATGGTCGCCCTGTCGCAGGCGGCGAACTTTCGAGATGCCGTCACCCACCTCGCCGTGCTGGACGTGCCGCTTCCAGGCTGGTCGCAATGGGAGGCGACAGTGGCGCGGCTCTGGCACTTCGGCTTCCACATGAACCGCGATTTGCCCGAGCGGCTGATCCACGGCCGGGAGCACGAATATATCGCCGCCTTTATGGCTGAGCGGTTCTACGACCACAGCGCCTTCGATCCGGCGGCGATCGCGATCTACGCGAATGCAATGGCGCTTCCCGGCCGCACTCGCGGCGGCATGGAATGGTATCGCACCCTCGCCGCCGATCATGCCGCCGCGATCGAGTACAAGAAGCGGGCACTCGAGATCCCCGTGCTTGGGCTCGGCGGAGACCAGCGCTTCGGGGAACAGATGGTGCCGATGCTGCAGGAGTTTGCGCGCAACGTAATCGGCGGGCCGATCGCGCGATGCAGCCATTATGTCGCGGGCGAGCGGCCCAACGAAGTGGCGGAAGCCCTGATCGGCTTCCTCAACGCCAACTGAGCCAGCACGCACCGGTTATTCGCAAAGGAGACGTCACATGACCGCACCCGCCCCCCGCGGCGTCAATCATATTGGCATCACGGTGCCGGACATCGAAGCCGCGATCTCGTTCCTGGAGGAAGCGTTCGGTGGCCAACTGATCTACCAGTCTTTCGGGCCGCAGGATCCGCCGCGGCAGGGGCCGGAATTCGAGCGGGCGGTGGGCGCGTTTCCCGGCACCGTCGTCCGCGCCCAGGCGATGGTCAAGATCGGGACCGGGCCCGATATAGAGCTGTTCGAAATGCACGGGCCGCAGCAGGCCCAGCCGATCCGGGCGAGTGACTTCGGCATCACCCACTTCGGCCTCTACACCGACGATATCGATGGCACGCCGCTCACGGCGCCGCGCGCCATTCCCTATGCGACCGAGCGGGGCGCGGGGAACAAGGTCTGCTACTGTCGCATGCCGTGGGGGACGACGGTGGAATTCATCACCACACCCGCCCGCATGGCCTATCGCGACCAGACCGATTTGCGCCGCTGGCAGGACGGGGATTGAGGCGGCGGGGCTGACGGAGCGCGGTGGCCCGCACGGTCAGGGCAGCACCTGCCGCACGTGCATGTCCACCACGTCGATAAAGGCGCGCAGGCGGCGCAGGTGCTTGAGATCGCGGTGATAGCCCATCCAGATGTCACGCTTGGGCGGAGCCGACGGAAGCTCCAGACGGCGCAGTCCTTGGATCTGGTTGCCCACCGCGCGGGGCAGGACGGCGATGCCGACGCCCTGGCGACACATGCGCGCCTGAACGTTCCGGTTGTTCGAGCGCATCACCGGCACGGCATTGGGGAAGCTTTCCATCAGCCAGGCGATGTCGGGGAACTGGCCCGTCGACGTGTCATGGGTGATCAGCCGAAGGCCGGCGCCGTCGCCGAACACCGGGTTGGGCGCGTCGGCGGCGATGTAGACGCCGTAGTTCAGCGGGGCGAGCCGCCGCTGCACGATGTCCGAGGTGTCGAACGGCACGATGCGAAAGGCGATGTCGGATTCCCGCTGGGCGAGGCTGAACAGCCGGGTCCCGGTGAGGATCTCGACATCGACGCCGGGATAGGCCGCGGTAAACTCGGCGATGATCGGCGGCAGGACATAGGCGCCGAACCAGTCGGCCGAGGAGATGCGAAGCGGGCCGCAAAGCTTCTGCTCCTGACCGGCGAGCCGCCGCGCCATGGCGAGCGCGCCTTCCTCCATCTGCTCCGCCAGGGCGACGATCACGCTTCCCTCCTCGGTCAGCACGAAGCCGTCGGCGGTGCGCTGGAACAGCATCTGCCCCGTCGCTTCCTCGAGCGCGCGGAGCCGGCGGCCGACCGTGGGGTGGCTGAGCCGCAGTGATCGCGCCGCCCCGCCCAGCGTGCCGCACCGTGCCACGGCCAGGAAGATGCGCACGTCGCTCCATTCCATATCATGTCCTCGCGCATTGCCGCCGGCCGGCGGGCCCCATTCAGCTCCTGCCGCAGCAATCGGGAACGAGCAGGCGGAAAGGGATGAACTATATGCCGGGTATATGCGATCGTCCCGAATCGCGCTCGAATTCCAACGGCGCGTGCGCCTAATCGACCTCCCCTGACGGCTGCCTTCCGATCCTGGATCGCAGCCACTTCACGAGGGGAAACGATGAGACTTCCTTGGTCAACCGTGGCGATCGCGCTTCTGGCGCTGCCGCAACTCGCATCAGCACAGACGGCATCCGACGGGACTCCGGGTGCGGCTGGTGCAGCGGAGAGGCCGCCCGCGGTTAGGGTCAGCGGCTCGGGGGCAATCGCGTCGGACTATCGCTTCCGCGGCATCTCGCAGAGCGATCGCGGCATGGCCGTGCAGGCCGGCATCACCGTCGCGCACGACAGCGGCTTCTATGGCGGCGCCTGGGGATCGAACCTTGCCGGCTGGGGCACCTTCGGGGGTGCCAACATGGAGCTCGACCTGATCGGGGGCTACAAGGCGGCGCTGGCGCGCAATGCGACGCTCGACGTCGGTCTCACCTGGTACATGTACCCTGGCGGCGCGAACAAGACCGACTTCGCCGAGCCCTATGTCAAACTGAGCGGCACCACCGGCCCCGCTACGCTCACCGCCGGCGTCGCCTATGCACCCAGGCAGGAGGCGCTCGGTCGCTGGTATCGCACCGGGGTTGATGCGGCGGCGGGTACATATACGAGCCCGGGCGCGAAGGACGACAACCTCTACCTATGGGGTGACGCGGCCTGGGCGCTCGCGGCAACGCCGCTCACCGCGAAGGCGCATATTGGCCACAGCTGGGGGCAGAACGGCCTTGGCCCCAACGCCACCTCTCTCGCACCGACTGGCAGTTACTGGGATTGGTCGATCGGGGCGGACGCCACGTGGCGCAACCTGACGCTCGGCCTCTCCTACGTCGATACCGACATATCGGCTCGTAGCGCTGCGTATCTCCAGCCAAGCTTCAGCAAGGGCCAGGACGGCACCGGCACGATCGCCGGCGGCACCCTGCTCGCGTCGCTGACCGCGGCTTTCTGAAGGGGCGGTGGCGATGCAGGACCTGCTGTGGATCCTCGTGATGCTCGGGCTTGTGGCGGCAACGCTCGCGCTCGCCCGGCTCTGTGACAATGGCTGAACCATCCTGGCGTGAGGTGATCCAATGACCCTCGACCTGTGGCTCGCCGCGATCACCGCGGCCGGCCTCCTCATCTATCTCGTGGCGGTGCTGATCCGCCCCGAACGCTTCTGAAGGGAGCGGTTTCATGACATTTCAGGGCTGGTTCCTGATCCTGGGCTTCATCGCGCTCCTTGTGGTGCTGGCGAAGCCGGTCGGCCTGTGGCTTTTCGCCCTCTACGAAGGTCGGCGCACCCCGTTCCATGCTGTGCTCGGGCCGGTCGAGCGCGGCTTCTACCGGCTTGCCGGGATCGATCCCGCGGCAGAACAGGGGTGGCGCCGCTACGCGCTGCACATGCTGCTGTTCAACGTGGCGCTGATGCTGTTCACCTATGCGGTGCTGCGGCTGCAGGGCGTGCTGCCGGGCAATCCGCAAGGTCTCGCCGGGCTGCCGCCGGATCTCGCGTTCAACACCGCTGTCAGCTTCACCGCCAACACCAACTGGCAAAGCTATGGCGGCGAGAGCACCATGTCGAACCTCAGCCAGATGCTGGGGCTCACGATCCACAACTTCCTGTCGGCCGCGACCGGCATCGCGCTGGCCTTCGCGCTGTTCCGCGGCTTCGCACGGCGCGAGGCCCTGAAGAGCAGGGCGGCCACGATCGGCAACTTCTGGGCGGATGTGACGCGCATCACATTATACCTGTTGTTGCCGCTCTGCGTGGCTCTGACGCTATTCTACATCGCAAGCGGCGTGCCGCAGACATTAAGCGGCGTTGTGGACGTGACCACGCTTGAAGGCGCGCGCCAGTCGATCCTGCTTGGCCCCGTGGCCAGCCAGGAAGCGATCAAGATGCTCGGTACCAACGGCGGCGGCTTCTTCAATGCCAATTCGGCGCATCCGTTCGAGAACCCGACGGCGCTCACGAACTTCGCCCAGATGCTGTCGATCTTGCTGATCGGCGTCGGCCTCGCCTGGACGTTCGGCAAGGCCGTGGGGAACACGCGCCAGGGCTGGGCGATCCTCGCGGCAATGCTGCTCCTGTTCCTTGCCGGGGTAAGCATGACTTACTGGCAGGAAGCGGCGGGTAATCCGGTGCTGCACGGCCTCGGCGTCGCGGGCGGCAACATGGAGGGGAAGGAAGTGCGCTTCGGCATTGCCGCGAGCGCGCTCTTCTCGGTTGTCACCACGGCGGCTTCGTGCGGCGCGGTTAACGCGATGCACGACAGCTTCACCGCGCTGGGCGGCATGATCCCGCTGTTAAACATGCAGCTTGGCGAAGTCGTTATCGGCGGCGTCGGCGCGGGGATCTACGGCTTCCTGCTGTTCGCGATCCTCGCGGTCTTCGTCGCCGGGCTGATGGTGGGCCGTACCCCGGAATATGTCGGCAAGAAGATCGAGGCGCGGGAGGTGAAGCTTGCGGTGCTGGCGATCGCTGTGTTGCCGCTGATGATCCTCGGGCTCACTGCGCTGTCGAGCGTGATGCAGCAGGGGCTCGCCGGGCCGCTCAACACGGGGCCGCACGGCTTCAGCGAGATCCTCTACGCCTTCACCAGTGCCGTGGCGAACAACGGCTCGGCGTTTGCCGGGCTGAGCGCCAACACGCCCTGGTACAATGGCTTGCTGGGCGTCGCCATGTGGGTGGGGCGGTTCTTCATCATCGTGCCGATGCTGGCGATCGCCGGCGGGCTCGCGGCAAAGCGGCACACGCCGGAGAGCGCGGGATCCTTCCCCACCACCGGCGCCCTGTGGGTCGGCCTGCTCGTCGGGATCATCCTTATCCTCGGCGGCCTCACCTTCCTACCGAGCCTCGCGCTCGGCCCCATCGCCGATCATCTCGCGATGATCCGCGGCCAGCTGTTCTGACGCGAGAACCACCATGGCGAAATCTGAAAGCAAGGGCCTGTTCACGGCCGACCTAATCCTGCCCGCGATCACCGCTTCGTTCGTGAAGCTCGATCCGCGGCAGTTGATCCGCAACCCCGTGATGTTCGTCACCGCCACCGTCGCGGCGTTGATGACCGTATTGTTGGTGATCGGGCAAGATGACCTTGCCACCGGATTCAAGCTGCAGCTGGTCGTCTGGCTTTGGCTGACGGTGCTGTTCGGCACCTTTGCCGAGGCGCTGGCGGAGGGGCGGGGCAAGGCGCAAGCGGCCTCCCTGCGGGCGGCGAAGGCCGAACTCACCGCCAAGCGGCTGAAGGGCGACGGGCGGCAATTCGACGTGGTGCCCGCCAGCCAGCTCAAGGTCGGCGACGTGGTACTCGTCGAAACTAACGACCTGATCCCGTCGGACGGTGAGGTAATCTCGGGCGTCGCCTCGGTGAATGAAGCCGCGATCACTGGCGAAAGCGCGCCGGTGATCCGTGAGGCGGGTGGGGACCGCTCCGCCGTCACCGCGGGCACGCGCGTCATCTCGGACGAGATCCGCGTGAAGGTGACGGTGGAACCCGGCAAGGGTTTCCTGGATCGGATGATCGCGCTGGTCGAGGGGGCTGAGCGGCAGAAGACGCCGAACGAGATCGCGCTGACGCTACTGCTCGTGGGGCTGACGATCATCTTCCTCATCGCAGTAGCCACGATCCCCGGCTTTGCCTCATATGCCGGCGGCGGGATCCCGGTGGCGATGCTCGCCGCATTGCTCATCACGCTGATCCCGACGACCATCGCCGCGCTGCTTTCGGCGATCGGCATCGCTGGCATGGACCGGCTGGTGCGGTTCAACGTGCTCGCCAAATCCGGCCGTGCGGTGGAGGCGGCGGGGGATGTCGACGTGCTGCTGCTCGACAAGACGGGCACGATCACGGTCGGTGATCGGGCGGCGAGCGAGTTTCGCGCGATCAGCGGCACCAGCGTGCAGGCGCTCGCCGAAGCCGCGCTGCTGGCGAGCCTGGCGGACGAGACGCCGGAGGGTCGCTCGATCGTGATGCTGGCGCGTGAGGCGTTCGGCGTCACCATCACGACGTTGCCCGAAGGGGCGGAGGTGATCCCGTTCACCGCCCAGACACGGCTTTCCGGCGTCCGGGCCGGGGGCTCGTTGATCCAGAAGGGGGCGGTTGATTCGGTGTTGCGCGCCAACCCCGGCGTTGGCGAGACGGCGGCGGCGACCGAGCTTCGCCGCATCACCGACGAGATCGCCCGGAGTGGCGGCACGCCGCTCGCGGTGGCGCAGGATGGGCAACTCCTGGGGGCGATCTTCCTCAAGGACGTGGTGAAGGCCGGTATTCGCGAACGGTTCGGGGAACTGCGCCAGATGGGCATCCGCACGGTGATGATCACCGGCGACAATCCGCTGACCGCCGCCGCGATCGCCGCCGAGGCCGGGGTGGACGATTTCCTTGCCCAGGCGACGCCCGAGGACAAGCTGGCCCTGATCCGAAAGGAGCAGACCGGCGGCCGATTGGTGGCGATGTGCGGCGACGGCACCAATGACGCGCCCGCGCTGGCGCAGGCCGATGTCGGCGTGGCGATGAACACGGGCACGCAGGCGGCGCGCGAGGCGGGCAATATGGTCGATCTCGACAGCGATCCGACCAAGCTGATCGAGGTCGTCGGGCTGGGGAAGCAATTGCTGATGACACGCGGCGCGCTCACCACCTTCTCGGTCGCGAACGACGTGGCCAAATATTTCGCGATCATCCCCGCAATGTTCGTCGCGCTTTACCCGGCGCTTGGCGTGTTGAACGTCATGGGCCTGGAAACGCCGCAGTCCGCGATCCTCTCGGCGATCATCTTCAACGCCGTCATAATCCCGCTGCTGGTGCCACTGGCGCTGCGCGGCGTCACCTACCGGCCTATGGGTGCAGGACCGCTGCTTGCCCGTAATCTAGCCATCTACGGCCTCGGCGGCCTCGTTGCCCCGTTCGTCGGCATCAAGATCATCGATCTTGTCGTCGGCGGCCTTGGCCTCGCATAAAGGAGCTTCGACATGGGCAAGGATTTCACCTCGGCGCTGCGGCCCGCGATCGTCATGACGATCCTGTTCGCTGCGCTGTTAGGGCTGGCCTATCCGCTGGCGATGACGGGGCTCGGGCAGATGCTGTTCCCGGTTCAGGCGAATGGCAGCCTGGTGCACGACGCCGACGGGCGGGTCATCGGCTCCGCCGTCGTCGGCCAGGCATTCACCACGGATCGCTATTTCCAGACGCGTCCGTCGGCGGCCGGCAAAGGCTATGACGGGCTGGCATCCTCGGGATCGAACCTCGGTCCCGCCGCGCAGGCGCTGGTCGATCGGGTGACACCTGACGTGGCCAGGCGCCGTGCCCAAGGCATCGGGGGGCCGCTGCCGGCGGATCTGATGACCGCCAGCGGCTCGGGGCTCGACCCGGATCTGTCGCCGGCCGCCGCACTGGCACAGGCGCCGCGCATCGCCCGGATCCGGCGTCTGCCGGAGGCGGAGGTCCGCGCGCTGGTGACCGCGCACGCCCAAGGCTCGATCCTCGGCGAACCGCACGTGAATGTCCTCGCCCTTAACCGGGCGCTGGACGGCATGGGGCGCTGATGGCGGGATCCGGTGACGGCAGACCTGATCCGGATGCCCTCCTGCGTCAGGCGGCGCAGGAGGGGCGGGGGCGGCTGAAGATCTTCCTCGGCGCGGCCCCCGGCGTCGGCAAGACATATGAGATGCTGTCGGAAGGGATTGCGCGCAAACGCGACGGCGTCGATCTCGTGATCGGCGTCGTCGAGACGCACGGCCGCATCGAAACCGAAGCACTGACCCGCGGGCAGGAGATCATTCCGCGGCCCGGCGTCCCCTACGAAGGGCGGACGCAGTTCGAAATGGATCTCGACGCCATCCTCGCCCGCCGCCCGCGTTTGGTGCTGGTCGATGAGTTGGCACACACGAATGCCCCCGGCAGCCGCCATCCCAAGCGCTACCAAGATGTAGAGGAACTGCTCGCTGCCGGGATCGACGTCTATTCGACGGTGAACATCCAGCACGTCGAAAGCCTCAATGATGTGGTGGCCAGCTTCACCCGCGTACGGGTGCGTGAGACGGTACCAGACCGGATCCTCGAAATGGCCGAGATCGAGGTGGTCGACATACCGCCCGACGAGTTGATCGAGCGACTGAAGGCGGGGAAGGTGTACCTGCCCGAAGAGGCAACCCGCGCGCTGGGGCATTTCTTCTCGCGTTCGAACCTCTCCGCACTGCGCGAACTGGCGCTGCGGCGCGCTGCCCAGGCGGTCGACGCGCAGATGCTCGATCATGTTCGCGCACTCGGGCTGGGCGGCACTTGGGCGGGTGGTGAACGGATCGTGGTTGCGATCAGCGAACAGCCCGGGGCCGAGTTGATGGTTCGGGCGGCGAAGCGCGTTGCGGATGGCTTGCGCGCGCCCTGGACGGCCGTGTTCATCGAGACGCCGCGAAGCGCCGGGTTCACCCTGGAGGACCACCAGCGCATCGCCGCCGCCATGACGCTCGCGACCCAGCTTGGGGCGGCGGTGGCCACCGTGCCTGCCACCAATGTGGTGAGCGGAATAAGGGGCTTCCTGGCCGACGCGCGGGCGACGCAGTTGATCCTCGGCAAATCGCGCCGGTCGCGCTGGTTCGAACTGCGCCATGGCTCGGTGGTGGACCGCTTGGTGCGTGACACCCCGGGCGTCGCCGTCCACGTCATGCCGATGACTGAGGTGGCGGCAGCGACCTCGCGGGGGAAGGGACGGCGACGTGCAGATGGTGGCCGCGCCACCGGCTATCTCGCCGCGACCCTCATGGTGGGCGCAATCACCGCGCTCGCCGGCGCGCTGTTCCGGGTGCTCGATCTTGGCAACGTTGGCATGTTGTACCTGCTGCCGGTCATGGCCGCAGCCAGCCTCTACGGCCTGCGCACCGGCCTGTTTGCCGGCATCGTATCCAGCCTCGCGTATAATTTCGTCTTCCTGCCGCCGGTCGGCTCCCTCAGCATCAGCAATCCCGAAAACGTCATTTCGGTGGTCGTGCTGCTTGGCGTCGCCTTCACCACCAGCCAGCTTGCCGCCCGCGTGCGAGCGCAGGCAGATCTCGCGTCCGCCAGCGCGCGGAGCAACGCGATCCTCGCCGGCTTCCTCCGCGAGATCGGCACCGTCAACGATTGGCAGCAGGCAGCGCAGATGATCTGCACCGACGTACGACGGCTGTTTGAGGTGCAGGTCGTGCTGATGGCGCCAGGCGATGGCACTTCACTCACCGTGCAGGCGGCGACCGATCCACAATATCGCGTCGATATCATGGACGTCGCCGCCGCTACCTGGGCGTTCGACCATGGCGTCCCGACGGGGAAGGGATCCGGCACGCTCACGGCGTCCGAATGGCTGTTCCATCCGCTGAAGACCGGAAACCGCGCGCTGGCAGTGATCGGAATTGCGCGCGACACGGGCGGTGATCCGATCCGCGCCGATCAGCAGCCGCTGCTCACCGCGCTCATCGACCAGGCGGCACTGGTGCTCGAACGGCTGCGGCTTGAAACAGAGATGCGCGATGTGGATGCAGTGCGCACACGCGACAGGCTGCGCGCCGCGCTGCTCTCATCGGTCAGCCATGATCTGCGTACACCGCTGACCGCCGTGATCGCGGCCGCCGATGCGCTCGATCACGGCGCGACGCCTGCGCTCATCGCGACGATCAAGGCGGAGGCTGCCCGGCTCAATCGCTTCGTCGCGAACCTGCTCGACATGGCGCGTGTCGAAGCAGGCGCGCTCAAGCTCAATATCGAAGCCGTCGACCTGAGTGACGCCGTGACCAGCGCGTCACACGATGCGCGGCGGGCGCTTGAAGGGCACAATGTGCGCCTTGATGTGCCGCCGGATCTTCCATTGATCAAAGCTGATCCGCAGCTTCTGCATCATTGCCTCCTGAACCTCCTCGACAATGCCGGCCGGTACGGGGCACCGGGCAGCGAAATCGTGATCGAGGGCCGGCACCGCTATGGAGAGATCCGGCTGGCGGTGCTCGATCATGGCCCCGGCCTTCCCCCCGGCCGTGAAGCCGAGGTATTCGAGACCTTTCGCCGACTGGAGGGTTCCGATCGGACGGTCGGCGGGACCGGTCTTGGCCTTGCCATCGTCAAGGCCTTCGCTGAAGCCATGGGGCTCCTCGTCGAGGCCGGCAACCGGCCCGATGGCGAGGGCGCGATGTTCACCCTGGTTTTCCCGTCCGCCCTCATCGTGCGCGACGTCGCGCCGGAAAGCGTCACCTGATGCCGGCTAGGATCCTCATCGTCGACGACGAGCCAGCGATCCGCCGCCTGCTCCGCAACACCCTGGAACGTGCCGGTCACGAGGTGGTGGAGGCAGGCACGGGGCGGGACGCGATCCGCGCGGCCACGGCATCGCAACCGGACGCCATCCTGCTCGATCTGGGGCTTCCGGACCGCGACGGGCTCAGCCTTATCCCGCTGTTGCGGCGTGATGGAAACGCGACCGTGCTGGTCGTCTCCGCGCGCGAGGCAACCGAGGAGAAGGTGGCGGCGCTTGACCTCGGCGCGGACGATTTCGTCACCAAGCCATTCGATACCGACGAGTTGCTCGCGCGATTGCGCGTCGCGCTTCGTCATCGCACGCCGGCGGGGGCGGCGGCGAAGATCATCCATGGGGGCGATCTCGCGATCGATCTGGAGCGGCGCATCGTTCGACGTGGCGGCGCCGAAATCCACCTGACGCGCAAGGAGCATGACGTGCTCGCGCTTCTCGCCCGCCATCATGGCCGCGTCGTCACGCACGAGAAGTTGATCGCAGCCGGCTGGCGCGGTGACGAGGATCCGCGGATCGATTATTTGCGTATCGTGATCCGCAACCTTCGCCAGAAACTGGAAATGCCGGCGCCCGTCGGCAGCGTCATCGCGAGCGAGCTTGGCGTGGGCTATCGCTTGCGGATGGAAGGCTGAGGCTCAGCTGCCGGTTGCCCGTGCCATGTCGATGAGCGCGCTGAACGCTGCGGAGGGGTTCCGTCTGCTGGGATAGTAGAGGCACAACCGGGCCAGGGGCGGCGTCCAGTCTTCCAGAACCCGGACCAGCCGACCTGCCTCGATGTCCGCGCGCACGTCGGACTCCATGAAATAGCCGATTCCCATTTGCTCGAGCACGGCGATCCGGGCGAGGCTGGCCTCGTCGAGCGTCAGTGGGCCCTGAACGTCGATCTGCGCAGGCTGCCCGTCCTTCTCGAACTGCCAGCGGTGCAGCGCGCCATTGGGCAGCCGGATCCGCAAACAGGCGTGCCGCAAAAGATCGGGCGGCACCTGCGGCATGCCGTTGGCCTCGAAATATTGCGGTGACGCCACCACTGCGAAGCTGCGGGGCGGGCCGACCGGAACGGCGATCATGTCGCTTGGCACCAGATCGGCGCTTCTCAGACCAAGATCGAAACCGACGGCAACGATGTCGACGATGCGGCCTTCGGTGACGAGGTCGATATGGACCTGCGGATAGCGGCGCAGGAACTTCAGCAACAGCGGGCCGAGCACCTCGCGCGCCGCTGTCGGGAAGGCGTTGATGCGCAGCGTGCCGGACGGCGTTTCCTGCTGCGCCCGGGCAGCGCTCATCGCGTCGTGCAGCGTCCTGACCGCAGGTGCGACCTGGGCGACGAACGTCTGCCCGGCGTCGGTCACCGACACGCTGCGCGTCGTGCGATTGAACAGCCGGACGCCGAGGCGGCGCTCCAGCTTGCCGATCAGGTTGCTGAGCGCAGTGGCGGACAGGCCAAGCTCAAGCGCCGCCGCACGAAATGATCCGTGGCGCGCAATCGCGAGGACCGCCTCGAACTCAACGAGCCCGTGGCTTGGCATTATCCCGTTTCTCGAAACAGCTCATGCCGCTTTGCCCTGATTATCGAGGATGATGGGTATCGCTAGATCAGGCTCGTCTCGTCAAGGAGCCACGCAGATGCACACCGAATTGCCAAAGCCGATCGCCGATTATGTGGCGGCAAATGCCCGCCTGGACGTCGATGCGATGCTGAAGCCCTTTGCCCCCGACGCGGTCGTTCTCGACAATGGCAAGCGTTTCGACGGGCAGGTCGGGCTGCGCACGCTGTTCGAACAGGAAGTGATCCCGGTGAAGGCGATCTTCACGCCGGATACCGTTCGCAAGGAGAATGGCCGGATCGTCGTTGAAGGACCGGCTCATGGCGAATTCCCGGGTAGCCCGATCCGCTTCACCTACGGCTTCACGCTGGAGAAGGACGCGATCAAGGCGCTGGAGATCACGCTGTGACGATCGCCGTCGATCCGGCCGAATTCGCGGGCAAGCGCGTGGTCGTCAGCGGTGGCACCAAGGGGCTGGGCCGGGCCGCCGTAAGTCGCTTCCGTGCCGGAGGTGCGCGGGTCATCACCGCTGCGCGCGCGCCGGCCGAGCCGGTCGACGGTGTCGCGTTCGTCCAGGCGGATCTGACGACTGCGGAGGGTAGTGAGAGGCTGGCCAAAGCGGCGCTCGAGCAGCTGGGCGGCGTCGACATCATCGCGCACGTGATCGGCGGCTCGTCCTCACCCGGCGGCGGATTTGCCGCCCTGACGGACGAGTACTGGTGGGCCGAGCTGAATCTGAACCTGCTTGCCACGGTTCGGCTTGACCGCCTGCTCGTCCCGCAGATGATCGAGCGCGGCGCGGGCACGGTCGTTCACGTCACCTCGATCCAGTCGGTCTTGCCGCTGCCGGAATCGACCACCGGCTACGCCGCCGCCAAGGCTGCACTGCGAACCTACAGCAAGGCGCTGTCCAAGGAGCTCGGTCCCAAGGGCGTGCGGGTCAATTCCGTCTCGCCGGGCTGGATCATGACGGAAGCGACGGACAACTTCCTGGCGCGGCTGCAGCAGGCCCGAGGCGGCACGATCGAAGATGCACGCGCGTCGGTGCTCGATACGCTCGGCGGAATTTCCATCGGGCGGGGCGCCGAACCGGAAGAGGTGGCCGATCTCATCGCGTACCTCGCCTCGGACCGTGCTACCGCGATTCACGGCGCGGAGTTCGTGATCGACGGCGGCACGATCCGCACCGTTTGACGGCTGGACCCACGGCCGTAGTCGTAGCGCCCTATACGCTGGGCACCGCGCCCAGCGCGTAGAGGGCAAGGCCGGCCAACGATGTTCCGAGAAGCGTGGTGATAACCCCGGCGCGCATCTGGAAGATCGCATATCCCGCGCCCAGCGCCAGGACGAGCGCGGCCGGATCGATGCTGGTCAGCACCGGCGCATCGAAGCGGATCGACCCTGCCGTCACCATGACCGTGTCGCGGAACAAAGTGTGGAGCGCGAACCAGACGGCAAGGTTCAGCACCACGCCGACGACCGCAGCGGTGATGGCCGAAAGCGCACCGCCGACCGCGGCATTGCCGCGCAGCCGCTCGATGAAGGGCGCGCCGAGGAAGATCCACAGGAAGCAGGGGGTGAAGGTCACCCACGTCGCCAGAAGGCCCCCCGCGGTACCGGCAACCAGCGGCGAAAGCGTACCCGGGTCGCGGAACGCGCCGAGGAAACCGACGAACTGCAGCACCATGATCAGCGGCCCGGGCGTGGTCTCCGCCATGCCGAGCCCGTCGAGCATCTCCCTGGGGGAGAGCCAGCCGTAACTCTCCACCGCCTGCTGCGCCACATACGCCAGCACCGCATAGGCGCCGCCGAACGTCACCATCGCCATGGTCGAGAAGAAGGTGGCGATCCGGCTGAAGACGTTATCGGGGCCGAGCATCACGACCAGCGCTGCAACCGGCACCAGCCACAGGGCAAGCCAGACGAGTGCGGTGCGCAACGTATGCGCAGCGGTCGGTCTGGCGTGGGCCGGCAGCTCCTCGCCCAGCAGCGTATCGGCATCGGCGACCATGGCTCCCTTGGCGGCGCCATGGCTGCTGCCGTGAAAGGCCGTGCCGCCCCGCCGCGCTGACCACCAGCCGATGAAGCCGGCGCCCAGGACGATGACCGGGAACGGCACGCCGACGAAGAAGATAAGCGCGAAGGCCAACGCCGCGAGGAGCCGCGCCGGCACCGACCGAAGCGCGCGGCTACCGATCCGCACCACCGCCTGCAGCACGACCGCCAGCACCGCGGCCTTCAACCCGAAGAACAGCGCCGAGACGATGCCCAGCCGGCCATAGAGGACGTAAATCCAGCTGAGCGCCATGATGGCGACCGCGCCGGGGATGACGAACAGCACGCCGGCGACGATCCCGCCCTTCGTACGATGCAGGAGCCAGCCGATATAGGTGGCAAGCTGCTGCGCCTCTGGCCCCGGCAAGAGCATACAATAGTTCAGCGCATGGAGAAACCGCTGCTCGCCGATCCACCGCTTTTCGTCGACCAGGATGCGGTGCATGACCGCGATCTGACCCGCCGGGCCGCCGAACGACAGCAGCGCGATGCGCAGCCACACCCAGCTTGCCTGCCGCAGCGTCACCGGTCCGGGCCGCGTTGGGGCGGCCACCGTCATCGCCGCCGCCGTCACGCCGACACCTTCCCGCGCGAGGGCTGGTGCGACGACCAATCGTGTCGCTCGCCATGGGCGTCCCGCGCCCAGCGGTACAACGCGTCATAGATCGCCATGCCGGCCTCGAGCTGCTCGTGATCGTCACCGTGGGTGCGGGAGAGGCCAAGCGAGATCGCGAGCAGGCCGGCGGCTTCGGGCGCGATATCGAGCCGGTCCGTGTCCGCACCGCGCACGATCGCAGCAAGGCGCGGCAGCGGCGCGTGGCCGCCCAGCCCGAACGCCTCGACCATGACGTCGAAGGTGCAGCGCTGGTCGGCCCGATGGCTCCAGAAAACGCGGTCATCCGCAATGTCGAAGGGCTCGGCGCCCTCCCGCTCGGCCACCGCCATCACCTCGGCCGGCGCGACGAACAGGAACCGCGCGTCGGGATCGACGAAGCGGCGGATCAGCCACGGGCAAGCGATACGATCGACCTTGGGCCGCGCGCGTGTCACCCACCAGGTGCGCCCGTCCGCGTGTCGCGGCGGCAGGTGGGACAGGGACACGGTCGGCCCGCCGGCGCGCACCCAGGCGTCGAACCCGCCGTCCAGCACCTCGGCCGCAATCCCGTCGCTGCGCAGGATCGCCGCCGCCGCCACGGCAGGGGCGCCGCCGTCCTCGTCGACGATGATCGCAGACGTGCGACGATCGAGGTTCCACCGCGCCGGCTCGCGCGCCGCGGGCCTGGTCGCGCCCGGGATCGTCAGTGCCGATCCCTCTCGAAGGTCGATGATCCGCGGCGCGTTGGGCAGCCCGACGAGGCGGGCGAGCTTGTCCGGTGCAATGACGTTAATGGCAGGCATGGCGCGTCCCTGGCGAGTTGGTGCTGGACGCGATCCTCTGGCTGACGCCTCGTGGGGCGATCGCCATCCCCATGGGTGCAGTCAGCCACGATCTGCCGGGCCTGTCAATCGCGCTGCTGCGTCATGCCTCCCGCCAGGTCTCGCCCACCTTCCGCCCGTGACTAGAAATCCACGTTGGCGGACAGCAGCAGGCGGCGGCCCTCCTGATTGATCGAATAGGCCGGGGCGAACACCGTCGTCGCGCCGCTCGCATAGGGCGAATAGACCGCATAGTCGGTGTCGAGGATGTTGTAGACCGTCGCGGCGAGCCGGAAGGCTGGCGTCACCTGATACGATCCGCCGAGGTGGAACACCTCATAACCGCGGAAGTCGCCCAGGGCGCGCTGCTGGTCGTTCGCGCCGCGGTACCGGCCCGATCGCACCTCGGCGCGTGCCCACAGGGTCGCCTTGTCGTCGATGCTCCAGCGCAGATTGCCGTTCAGCATGTGCTTTGGCGTGCCGGTCAGCGGCAAGCCCTTCTCCGGGCCGCTCAGCTGCTCGCTGTCGGTATAGGTGTAGTTGACGCCCAGCGTGAGCGCGGGCGTGAAGCGGAAGTTGCCCGCCGCCTCGATGCCGCGGGTGCGCGCCTCGTCGATGTTGATCGACTGGCCGAACAGGTCGACATTGGGGAAGGGGCCCACGTCGATGCAGCCTGGGCGATCGGGATTGCCGGCGAACCGGCAGTTGGGGATGCCGGGGCCGGTCGCGATCTTGTCGGTGAAGTCGTTGTTGAACAGCGTCAGATTGCCGCTGAAGAATCCCTTGGTATCGAAATAGAGCGCCGCTTCGTAGCTCGTGCTCGTCTCCGGTGTCAGGTTCGGCGATCCGAGCAGCGGCGTGCGGCCCTGGTTGCCGAAGCCGATGATCCCTTCCGCGATCTGCTCGACGCGCGGCGTCTTGAACCCGCGGCTCGCGCCGCCCTTCAGGGTCAGCTGGTCGCTGATGTTCCATACCGCATAGGCGCGGGGGGACCATTTGCTGCCAAAGGTGGAATGATCGTCATAACGTGCGCCGCCCGTCACCTTCAGGCTCTCGGCGATCGTCAGCGTCGCCTCGGCGAACCCTGCCCATTGGGTGAAGCGGAACGGCTCGGGGGCGACGCCCTCGCTCATCCGGGCGCGCCAATACTGCCCGCCGACGGTGAAGGCGACCGGGCCGGCCTTTCCGGCAAAGCGGGAATCGACGATGTCGTTGCGCGCCTGCAGGGTGCGGGGCGCGCCCGGCGTTGCGCCGGGGGTGCCATTGGGAATGAGGCGCCCGATCGTCTCGGTGTCATTGCGCGTCAGCGTCGTGTCGAGCGTGCCGAGGGTGGTGCGCCAGCTATGGGCCAGCACGTAATTGCTGCGGTTGAAGCGTTGCTCTGGTGCATAGCCGCCCGAACCGAGCGTGCCGAGTTGCCCCCGGCTATTGTCATATTTCTGCTCGTTGCGATCATATTCCAGCCACAGGTCGTGATCGGCATGCGGCGTCAGCGTCAGCCGCCCGCCATAGGTGTAGACGTCGGAACGCACCGGGCTGCGCCCCAGCGTCAGCGCGGGGTCACCCGGGATATCGATGTTCGATCCCTCGCGATGGAAGATGCTGCCGCGCAACGTCAGCCCGGCAAGATCGCGCACCAAAGGCCCCTGGGTGAAGGCATTGAGCGACTGGATGTTGCCGAACCGCTCGTCGCCCTGGATCGTGCTTTCTGCGGTGGCGGTGCCGACCCAGCGGTCACCCACCTTGCGCGTGATGATGTTGACGACGCCGCCCATCGCGTCGGAGCCGTAGAGCGTCGACATCGGGCCGCGGACCACCTCGATCCGCTCGATCGCGGAATAAGGCGGAAGGAAGCTGGTGGAGGTTTCGCCGAAGCCGTTCGGCGTCACGCCGCCCGGCGCGTTCTGGCGGCGACCGTCGATCAGCACCAGCGTATAGTCGCTCGGCATGCCGCGCATCGAGATGTTGAGGCCGCCGGTCTTCCCGGCTTCGCCACCGACGTCGACGCCCTGGATATCCTGCAGCGCCTCCGCGAGGCTCCCGAAGCGCTTCTCCTCGAGATCGGCGCGATCGATCACGCTGATACTGGCGGGCGCATCGGCGATCCGCTGTTCGTATCCCGCCGCCGTCACGACGATGTCGGTCGAATCCTCACTCGTCGCCGCGCCGTTGCTCTGCGCGTGCGCCGTCGACGCGGCGAGCACTGCTGCGATGGTCGCAAAAGAGGATCGCCGCGCCATGCGCCGCGTGGTGGTGTTTCGCACGTAAGGGCCTCCCCGCCCGCTATCAAGAATGACTCGCAATAGCGGTAGAGCGCACCCAGTCAACCGCCGCAGCCCAGATTGCCGCAAAAAGGCGGTTCGTCCCTAGAAGCGACAGGCGTGGCACGCGTGATCCTACGTATTCCTGGACCGATGCATGACGCGGCAGGTCAGGCAGGCTGCCGGCCGCGCCGCGACACCGCGCTCCGTCACCGACAGCGCGACACCGCGCAGGGAGGTATCGCGGCGATCCCGCGCGACGGCTGCTGCGATTCGAGGAGTTCCTCATGAAGCACTTCATCGGGTCAATCGCCGCGCTGACCGCCGCAGCACCTGCCTTTGCACAGGAGGTCGAGCTAAAGCCGCTCGTCGATGCGCGCGTCCGCTACGAACATGTCGACGAGGATGGGCAGCCGCGTGACGCCAACGCGCTGACGATCCGCCTCCGCACGGGGGTGGAAGCGACGCGGGGCGACTTCAGCGCGCTGGTCGAGGCGCAGGGCACGCTCGCCGCGATCGATCATTATTATGACGGGGTCACCGGCGTTGCGACCCGCCCGCTCATCGCGGATCCGCAGAACATCGCGCTCTACCGCGCGCAGCTTCGCTATCAGACCGACGTTTTCGCAGTCACCGCCGGGCGCCAGCGTATCGCGCTCGACGACGAACGCTTCGTCGGCAACGTCGGCTTTCGCGACAATGCGCAGACCTTCGACGCAGTACGCGCGGAGATTACGCCACTGCGCAACCTCAAGCTGGACGTGACCTATGCTTGGAGCGTCCGGACGATCTGGGGCATCAACGGCACCGGCGCCCGCCCGACGCATGTCGACGGCAACAACGTCTTCGCCAACCTCTCCTATGCGACCGCCCTCGGCACGCTCACGGGCTTCGCCTATCTCGTCGACCAGAACGAGGCGGCGGTGCAGGGATATCGCCTGTCCAGCCAGACCTATGGCGCGCGGCTGGCGGGATCGCGCGCGCTGTCGACCGCGGCGAAGCTGGCCTGGCAATTGAGCTACGCGCGGCAGAGCGACTGGCGCCGCAACCCGAACCGCTATGACGCCAACTATTACCTCGCCGATGCGACGCTGACCGTATCAGGGTGGTCGCTCAACGCCGGCTATGAGGTTCTGGGTGCCGATCGCGGTGTCGCGCTGACGAGCTTCCAGACGCCGCTTGGCACCAATTTCAAGTTCCAGGGCTGGGCGGACAAGTTCCTGACCACCCCGCCCAACGGCGTGCGCGATCTCTATTTCGGTGGCGGCTACGGCATGAAGGACGTGCTGGGCGCGGACGCGATCACGCTGGGCGGCACCTGGCACCGCTTCCGCAGCGATCGGCTGAGCCAGAGCTACGGCACCGAGATCGATCTCCTCGCCAGCGTGAAGGTGCGCCGCGCGACCGTGTCGCTGCGCCACGCGCGCTACCGAGCCGACACCTTCGCCACGGATACGGACAAGACGTGGGTGCAGCTCGACTGGATCTATTAATCGAAGTCCGCAGGCGTGCGCCTCCACGCAGTCGGAGCGTCCGGCAATGAAGGGCGCCCGGCGTGCAGCGTGATGAGAGTGAGGTCCACCGGTGAACGATCGACCTCCTCCTGACGTTCGCGCGGACCGGGATCGAAGCTCGCGCCGCTGGATGGCGAAGCCGATCCCCATCGGCGCGCCGACGAAGC
>CAYMIU010000027.1:0-10571 GCA_964390515.1 uncultured Stakelama sp. | reverse complement strand
CCCCGCCGGTCAGGCCTGTTGCCCTGCTTCCGCCGCGTCGGTCCGGCCCAATCAGAACCGAAGACCGACGCCAGCCACGATCTGATGCCGCTGGGGACGGAATGTGGAATAGGTGATCCCGTCGTCGAACTTGTCGCGCGAATATCTCGTGAAGACGTATTCGAGCTTTCCGTAGACGTTGTTGCTGACCATCACCTCGCCGCCGGCACCCAGATGGAACCCACCGTGAGTGTCCTTGAACCGATACCGGTCGCCCTCCTCGAAATCATCGACATCGAGCTTCAGCTGGCCGTTGGAATAGCCGCCCTTCAGATAGACGACGCCCCGGTTCGTGACGTAGCCGGCGCGCGCGCCGACGGTGAAATTGCGCCCGCCCTTCAGACAGGCGCGCTCATCACCGAATGGACTGGCATCGCAGTCCTTGATGGTCGATCCCTCGACCCCGACATAGCCACCGATCATAAACTGGCTGTCGGTGACATAGTCGTAGCCGGCTTCGATGCCGTAAGTGACACCGCTCTTTCCGTTCTTCTCGGAGATGTCGATCAAAGGGTCACGGAGTTTGGTCTTGAATTCACCCCTGTCCCAGCCGAACCGGGCTTCGACGCGACCGCTCGATTGAATCGGCCCGGCGGTTTGCGCCGCCGCCGGCGCAGCGATGAGGATCGCAAGCGCGGTCCCGATGAAATACTTCATATCGCCTCACTCCCTTTGGCCGGATGAACCTTTACCGACGTCCGCGAGGTAAGCGCGGCCTAAGCGACGGAATATCGGGAGGACTACGTATCGCGCGGCGCACATTCGGCAGCACGCCGCGGCCTGGCAAGGCCGGCAAATATTCCCCAGTCGCCGCGCGCGCTAAAAATCCTCGTAGCCGTTGCTTCAGGCGGCGGTTCGCCCGAACAGCGGGCGGAACAGCGACGCGCTGCCGACGCGCCATTCGTCCTCGCCCAGCCGGCCATGGGTGCAGCGCGACTGATCTATCGATGGAAAGCAGCAGGCACGCGGGGGGCGATGTTTGCCCTCGGTATTTGCGCGCTATGTCAATGGACGGTTCGGCCGCTTGCCCGCGCCGCTTGCGCTGCTACGGTCTGCGCTACGCGGCACCAGAGGAGACCCGCTTTTGACGCGCAACCGGACCATCAGGAAGCCGGCGGATTATTACCGCAGCCCAGAGAACAGCATCGGCTATCTCACGCGGCTGGTGTTTCGCAACTTCTCGCGCGTGCTCGAAAAGTACACGCTTCAGCATGACATCTCCGCCGGCCAGTGGCGGTTCCTGCGGCAATTGTGGATCGCAGACGGCATCACCCAGCGCGAGCTGAGCGAACGTGTCGGCATGCGCGAGCCCACCACGGTCGTCGCGCTGAAAGGGCTCGAGGCGGCCGGCCTGGTGCGTCGCGAGAAGAGCGAGGTCGACCGGCGCAAGATCTACATCCACCTGACGCCGTTTGCCCGCGCGCTTGAATCCAAGCTCGCACCGCTCAACGCCGAGGTCCATGCCATCGCTACCGCAGGGATGAGCGACGAGGAGGTCGAGACGCTGCAGCGCCTCTTGCGCCAGGTGCTCGACAATCTCGCCGAGGAAGCCCGGAAGCTGCCAAGCGTGACGGAAGTGCGCGCCTGATCCGCCGTTAGGGCGCCACCCCCGGCGGAACAGCGGCCGAGCCGTCCCGAGAAGGGGCGGCCGGTTTCGACGAGCCAACGCGCTGCGCCAGTCAGCTAGAAACCGAGCGTAACCACCACGAAGTCGGAATATTGCCCGGTCGGCGGCAAGGCCCCGATCTCCACGCGTCCGTAGACGGGAACAGTGTCCACGACCCCGGTTCCAACTCCATGGATCGTGCCGTCGATCGCGATCGGGTTGTTACGCGAGGTATCGCTGTACAGGCGGTAGCTGACGAGGTCGCCCGCCGCATTCTGCATCCGCCGCTCGGTGCCGGCGGCGTGGCGCCCGCCGTCGAAGCTCAGCCTCCAGCCGCGGTTCAGCGGACAGACCAGTTGCACCGATCCAGCCGCGTCGATCCTGTCCCGGAAGCTTGCCAGTTCCCCGAAATCGATGTCTCCGATGGTGCCGAGCGTGCATCCTTCGACGACATTGGCGGTAACGCTGATCGTCACGTCCACGCCGAAAAGACCAGGGGCGTTGCGCTGACATATCGTCGTACCGCTGCTGAGGAAGCCGATCACCGTATTGTAGAAGTAGGCAGCGTAATTCCCCGCGGCCACCGTCTGCCCGGGTGCAATTCTCCCATAATAGGTGAACGTGCCGGTTGTTCGTCCATTGCCGGCGATCGTCACCCTAGTGGTCAGCGGACTGCTGCTGTTCCACAGCCTGGTTCCGCCGCTGTCGACATAGACGTTGAAGTCGACGAATACTGGGGAATTGCCGATCAGCTTGGGCTGCTGCGTCGTTCCGGGATAGCTGGGCGTGCCGATCGCGGCGCACAAGGTGAAGCTGACGGGTGTCGCGTTGAAGTTGGTGCAATTCCAGTTGATGGTGCCGCGGGTCGTCAGCGACGATCCGAAAGCCAGCGTTGGCTGATCCGCCTGGCAGGACACATTCGCCTTCGCCTCCTGCGGGAAGAGGAGGAAGATCGCCAAGGCCACGGCGATGATCGACAGCAACAGCCGCCGCCCGATCGGAGTCATCGCCGCACGGTTCGCACGCCCTATCGGCATGTGAGCGGCCCGATCTGCACCTGCCGGCCCTCCTGGCGCTGGTAATCGAAACTGGCCGAACAGGTGGTGCCATTATCCAGCAACACCTCGATCCGGTTGGTGCTGCCGAGCCCAGTCAGATAGACACGCCCGTCATAGCCAACCAATGCCGCCTCGCTTCCGCCCTGCAATCTGACCGAGGCTCCCACCGGGAGCACCTTTCCGTCCGCATCGACGAGGATCACGACGGCGCTGTTCTCCGGCTTGACGCCGAAATCGATCACGACACCGCCGAACGGGGCGGGTACCACCTCCGCCTCGGTGAGGGCCGGCCGCACGTCGACCGGCAGCTGGGACGGATCGATCGACACGGTGTTGGGCTGGAGCGGGATGAGATCGGTGACCAGTGCCTTGCCGCTCTTGTTCGTCCGGGTCACCGGCCGGGTGTTCGAGAGCACCGGCGTATCGGCACCGGCGCCGGTGACGACGGCGAAGCTGGAATCGATGCGCGGCGCCGCATACAGGCCCTTCATCGCGACGATCGAGCCCTCGGCATAACCGGTCACGTGAACCTCGTCGCCATATTGCTCGATTCCTCCTTCCAGTGAGGCGAAGCGTGCAAGATAGGTGAGGTTCGCAGCGCGATAGGTGTTGCGCGGGCCGGACAGCGCCTGGTTGCTGACCACCGTCCACCCGATGGAGCCGCGCTCGAGGCCGGGGGTGCGCCATGCCCTCGTCTGCAGCGTTGCGCCGCGCTGCGTATCGGCGATGCTCGCGGAAGCGGAAATGTTGCGCCCCAGCGTTATCGTCAGCCCGGCGAAGATTCCCCAATCACCGCGCCGGCCGAAATCCTTGTAGCCGTTGAGCCAGGCCGAGGATCGCCCAAACAACGGGCGGAACAATGAGGCGCTGGCGATCCGCAGCTCATCCTCGCCCAGCCGGGCATGGGTGTAGTTGAGGTTCACCCCGGTACGGCGGACCGTGAAGTTCGCGCCCAGCCGCTCCACCCGCCGTGAAAAGGACAGGAGCGGCGGCACGGTGGGATCCGAAATGAGGACCGGCTCGGGCAGTCCCCTGGGAAGGCCCCCCCGCGATTGATTAAGAAGCCGCTCGCGCGCCAGGAGGGCGCCGGCGAGGTCCTGATAGTCATTGTCAGCTTCCTCGACCCCTCCGAACAGATTGATGCCGGCAAAGCGGGCCTGGATGTCGATCCGCCGCCTCGTGCGGGTTCTGCCCATGAACCTGCTGACCGCGAAGCCGCCAGTCAGCGATCCCCAGTCTCCAAGTCTGGTGATGCCGCCCAGGCTCGCGTTCCAGAGGTGGTCTCCCTTCTCGGCATGGCCGATCACCGTCAGCCCGTCGGAAACGCCGTAGGCGGCAGTGCCCGACGCCGCGAACTGCGGGTAATAATCGAACGATCGCACGCCGTAATTCCGCCGGGGAAAGCCGGCCTCGAAGGAGAAGCCGAGCCGGCCCTTCGGGAACAGGTTCGGGACGAAGAAGATGGGCTTGTCGATCTTGGTCTCGCGCCCGCTGGCATCCGTCAGCACGATCGTCGCGGTCGCGCCCCCACCCAGGTTCGGCAGCGATCGAAACTCGAATGGTCCGCGTCCCACCTGGCCGGAGAAATAACGCAGTCCATTCAGGTACAGGTCCACGTTGGAGGGCACGGCGGCGGTCGCGGTGAGCACCGGCAACGCCGTCGCAAGCAGGTCAGGCCGCTCGTTGTAGTTCCGACGGATCTGAACGCCTGCAAATCGATAGGCAGTGGCAAGCTGCCCGCCGTCCCCGATCGCGTCGCCGATCGACATCGCCAGCACTCGGCGCACATCGACATAGCGCCATTGGGTATCGAGCCGGACATGATCGAAGCCACCCTGGCCGCGGGGTCGCCAGGTCGCAAAGCCCGTGGTCTGGCCGACACCATAAGGGCTGATGAACCTGAAATCATATTGCCCGGTGGTGCGCAGCCCCACGCGCGAGGCATCGACGAAGAGGCCGTAGTTCAGGACGGCGCCGGTATCCGTCTCGACCCTGTCGGGATCGAGCGGGGTCTGGAGCGAGTCGCTATCGAGAACCACCGGTATCAGCGCCGCGTCGCTCACCTCGAAGGCCAGCGATTGTGTGGCTTCGCTGTAGCGGAACCCGACGTCCGGCAGGTCAGCCAGCTTCACCAGCTGCTGGCCGGGCCGGATGCCCAGATGACGCAAATCGAACCCCAGCAGCTGTAGCCGCTCGGCCGTCATCGCCAGCGCGCCGTCGGGGAGGAGCGTCACTTGCCACAAGAGGGGCGAAGTCCGGCCGTTCACGCTCACTGCCAGGATCAACTCGACGTTCCGCGGCCCCGGGCTTTCCTGCGCCGCGTCGACGGTGGCGGGAGCGACGATGAGGCAGGCGGCAACGGCAACCTTGATCCGGAAGACGAACCGTTCACTGGGTGGCGATCGTGGTCGCTTGACTGATCTCACGACCGCCCACTCCCGCCACCACTGTCACGTTGGCATTTGCGGCCGGAAGCGGAGCCCCGGTCGGGGCGACCCAGCGACGCGTGGCACCGGGGAGGACATAGCCGTTGAGGCCGCGGCCGAAGCTCACCGGCCCCTGCGCGCCGTCGAGTCGCAGGTTATCGATGCGGGCGTGCCCGGGGCCGGTGTTGGTCGCCTCGACCACCAATTGCCCGCCCGCGCGATAGGCGCGCCAGGCGAGGGCAGGCTGCGGATCGCCTTCGCGGAAGAAGGCCGGCAGGTCATAGCGCAGCCGCACGTCCACCTCGCCGCCGCCGGCGGGCATCGGCCGCGCCGGCGGGGGGAGCTCGTCGATCCACAGCCGGTAGCTCTTCTCGCCGGTCGTGACGGCGCCAGCGGTCCGCGCCAGCCGGATGGTGTAGCTCTGGCCGGACGGGATGGTCATCGCCGGCGGGCTTGCGACGACATCGGTGGTAGGGGCGGTCCGGTCCTGGCCGTTGACCTGCGACCAGTCGAACACGCGCACCTGCAGGTTCATGGGGCGCGCGCCCCGGTTCTGCACGGTGACTGCCGATGCCTGTGACGGCGACTCCACCTCCACGGTCAGCGGCTGGACGCTAAGCGCGGTCTGCGCTGCCGCCGGCAGCGGCGCCGCGCCGATTGCAAGGAGCAAGCATGCCGATGACAGACGCATGATCGTGCCTTTCAGAAGGTGACGGTGATTGTGACGACGTCGCGATAGGTTCCGGGCGTCGGCGCTGCCTGCGCCGGCACGCGGCCGAACACCTGGATCGCTTCGGGCGTCCCCGTGCCCACCCCGGACAAGGAGGAAAGGACGTTGGCGCGCGCGGCATCCGAATAGATCTGGTATCGCACCAGCTCGGTCCCGCCCTCCAGCTGCATCGCGCGGTCCGCGATCGCCGTGGCGTGCTGCCCCGCGTCGAAGGTCACCGAATAGGTGACGCCGGGGTTGCAGAGCACCTCAAGCGCATTGGCGCCCGACGTGCCGGTATCCGCGTCGATCGCCTCGAGCAACAGCTCGGTCGAACCGAAATCGAGCAGCGCGTTGCCGATGCCCCCCGTCGACGAACCCGATACCTCGCATGATGCGGTGACGAGCAGCTTGACCTGCAGTTCGCCGGTGACCGTCGATGTCACCTGTGCCTCGGCCGCTCCGCACCACAACAGGGCCGGCGCCACAAGCAGAGCATATCTGAGCACGTCCAAGCACTCCTCTGTGGGCATCGTCCGGTATTGTCATTCTCTCCGGCGGTGCCGTCCTCGTGTCCGATCGACTCTTTGGTGTCGGCAGTTTGGCGCGTTCCGGCGATACGCAATGTCCCGAGGGCGGACGCAACGACAGCCCGTTCGAGCGCATTGCTCGAACGGTCGGGCGACGGCAGTCTGGCAGGGACGAAGGCGATCGGTCATCGATCGACGGTGACGCAACCAAGGTGTGACATGACTGGACGAGCCGCCGACACATGCCAGACCCGGTGGGCAACGATGGACGATCTGCCCGCCCTGAAGGAACTGATGGAGCGCGCGATCAATGCCCTGCAGGTCGGCCTGCTGACGCGCGAGCAGATCGCCGCCAGCCACGCGATCATGGGGCTCGACACGCAACTTGTCGAAGATGGCACCTATCTGATCGCCGAGCGCGATGGCGTGATCGCGGGCAGCGGCGGCTGGAGCCGGCGAGCGACGCTGTACGGCGGGGACCACAGCACGGATCTGCGCGATCCCGCGCTTCTGGATCCGGCCCGGGATCCGGCAAAGATCAGGGCAATGTACACCAACCCCGATTTCGCCCGGCAGGGGATCGGGCGCCTGATCCTGGCAGGGTGCGAAAACGCCGCCGCGAAGGCCGGTTTCGTAAGCGTCGAACTGATGGCCACGCTGAGCGGGGAACGCCTCTACACCGCCTCCGGCTATATTCCGGTCGAGAAGGTCGAGGCCGTCGCCAACGCGCTGACGATCCCCTTGATCCGCATGCGCAAGCCACTGGCGCCGTGAGCGATATCGCCGATGACATTAGAAACCGCAGGCATGCTCAGCCGATGATCGCCACGACGCAGCCACTCTAGAAATCCCTTAGAATACGAAGTATCGCGGCATCATGCCGTTCTGCTTCGGTGCGCCATGAACCTGGCGCTCGTCTGGATCCCTGCCACCATGCTCGCCGGCTTGCTGCAGGCGTGGCGCACGGCCGTGCAGCAGCGGCTTCGCGCGCAGCTGTCGATCAACGGCGCCGGCCTCGTCCGTTACGTGTACGGGCTGCCGCTCGTCCTCGTGGTGCTCGGCGTCTTCCTCTTCGTGACGGAGGCGCGCCTTCCAACGGCGGACCGCACCTTCATCGCGCTGGCGGCGGTCGCCGCGATTGCGCAGGTGCTGGCGACGAACCTCCTCATCATGGCGTTCGGCTACCGCAATTTCGTGGTCGGCACCGCCTTTTCGAAAACGGAGACGGTGCAGGCAGCGATCTTCGGCTGGCTGATCCTTGGAGAGCAGGTATCGCTGCTCGTCGGGCTGGCGGTCACGCTCGGTGTCGCCGGGGTGCTGACGCTGGCGCTGGGCGGCCGCAACCTTTCCGGCCGCGACGTCGTGCGCGCGCTGGGCCAGCCCGCGGCGCTATGCGGCCTCGCTTCGGGCGGGCTGTTCGCGATCACCGCCGTCTTCATCCGCCGCGCCGCGCTTCACCTCGATCCGGGTGCGCCGCTGCTTGCCGCGCTGATGACGCTCGTCACGGTGATCGTGATCCAGGCGTTGACGCTGGGGCTGTGGGTGGCCGTGCGCGAGCCCGCCACGCTGCCGGCCGTCGCGCGCACGTGGCGCACGTCCGCACAGGTCGGCGTGCTCGCCGGCACCGGATCGATCTGCCTGTTCTGCGGCCTCGCCATCGCACCGGTCGCGCTGGTCCGGATCGTCGCGCAGGTGGAGGTGGTGTTCACGCTCGCCTTCGCCGCATTGTATCTGCGCGAGCCGTTCCATCGCTTCGAGGCGGCGGGGCTGCTGCTCGTGGTCGGTGGCGTCATACTGGCGCTGATCGGCGCATTGCGCTGAGATGCCCTCAGGGATTCGAAAACGGCTGCCAAAGGCCGGGAGGAGAGGAAATTGATCGATCTGAACGCCATTCGCACCCTGGCCGATATTCCCGCGGCCCAGCGCGCCGCACGCGGGGACGAAGTCGCCATTGCGTTCGAGGGGCGCGAGACCAGCTATGCCGCTCTCGATCGGCAGGCGAACCGGATCGCCAATGCGCTGGGCGCGTCCGGCATTGGGGAGGGCGATCGCGTCGCCGTGCTCAGCAAGAACCATGACGGCTGGTATCCGCTGTTCTTCGGGACGGCGCGCGCCCGTGCCTGCCTCGCGCCGATCAATTGCCGCCTGTCCGCCGCTGAGATCGCCGGCATTCTCGAGGATGCCGTTCCGGCGATCCTGTTCGTCGGCGAGGATTTCTTCGATGTCGCGCTCGCCGCGGTGGCCGCGCTGCCCAGGCGCCCCACGCTGGTGGCGCTCTACGGCACGCATCCGCAATTCGCCGGCCTCAACGACTGGCTCGGGACCGCAAGCGACGCCGCGCCGGCCGACACGCCGACGCTGGAGGATGACGTGCTTCAGCTCTACACCAGCGGCACGACCGGGCGGCCCAAGGGCGTCGTCCTCACCAACCGCATCTATCGCCGCTTCATGGAGATGGCGACGGAGGTCGACGGCTTCGCCTATGACGAGGGCGACACCGTCATGATCGTCATGCCGCTGTTCCATGTCGCCGGCACCAACATCAGCTTCGCCGCGCTGGCCCAGGGCGGGCGCATCGTCCTGATCAAGGATTTCGACGCCGCCGGGATCGTCGATCTCATGCCGCGCGAAGAGGTCGCGCACACCTTCCTCGCACCGTCGATGATCCAGATGCTGTTGCAGCAGCCGCAATCCGCTGCGCAAGCCTATCCGGCGCTGCGCACCATCGCTTATGGCGCGTCCCCCATCGCGGAGGACGTGCTTCGCCGCGCGCGCACCACGTTCGGTTGCGGCTTCGTGCAATTCTACGGGATGACGGAATCCGCCGGCAGCGGCTCCTATCTCTCCCCCTCGGGCCACGATCTGCCGGGCAAGCTCGTCTCCTGCGGCCGCCCGTGGCCGGACGTCGAAATGGCCATCATGGGGCCGGACGGCGCGCTGCTGGCACCGGGCGAGATCGGCGAGATCGTCATCCGCGGCGATATCGTGATGAAGGAATATTGGAACCGCCCCGATGCGACCGCCGAGACGCTCGCCGGCGGGTGGCTGCGCACCGGTGACGCCGGCTACCGTGATGAAAGTGATCACTTTTTTGTTCACGATCGGATCAAGGACATGATCGTGTCCGGCGGGGAGAACGTCTATCCTGCGGAGGTGGAGAATGCCATCGCGGGCTGTCCAGGCGTCGCCGATGTGGCAGTGATCGGCGTGCCGGACGAGCGGTGGGGCGAAGCCGTGAAGGCGCTCGTCGTGCCGGCGCCGGGAGCAACGCCGGCCGAGGCGGAGATCATCGGCTGGGTTCGGGCGCGGATCGCGGCGTACAAGGCGCCGAAGACGGTGGAATTCATCGAGGCGCTTCCCCGCAACCCGTCCGGCAAGGTCCTTCGGCGCGAACTGCGCGCCATCTACTGGCAAGGGCGGGAGCGAGCAGTGGCCTGAACAAACCGCCTGGAGTGTTGGATTCGGTTCATTCTGGTGGGCAGATGGCCTCGCAACGGAGCATCATGAACGTATCTGTGCAGCAAACGGTGCTGCGCGTACCGGCATGACCAGGAATGGCGCGCGGGCGAACGCGTTATAGCTTGCCCACCACTTTTGCCGCGGCATTCGACTCCACGGCCAGTGCCTGGGCGTAACGCGCCGGCTGCGCGGGGCTCTTCCAGCGCAGCGCCTGCATGATCCCGGCAAGATCCTGGCCGCTCGCAAACAGGTCCTGCGTCAGGCCGACGCGCGTCGAGTGGGCGGTGAGGCTGGCACGCCAGCGGTCGAAATCGGCCTCATCGATCACGCCCAGCAGGCCGGCCGCATTCGCCGCATCCAGCATCGCCCTATATATAAGAGTCACGGATTGCGCGGAGAGGGCGGTGCCGATGCTCCAGATGTCCTCACCCGCCTTGTCGCGCGTGCGATGCAGACGGCGGAACAACGCGCCCTCGCGCGTGCCGCCGCACGCCGCGCGCCAGTCCGACAGGAACGCCATGGTGCGCGCCGAGAGATAGGCGTAGGCGCCCGCGCCCTCCTGATCCGCCTTCGATCGCGGCACGAACAGCCGCCCGCCGCCCGCCCCGCCGCGCTCGACATGCGGCCAGCGGATCGCGACGATTTCCGACCGCCGAAGGCCGGTATCGAACGCGAGGCTGAGCAGCGCGCTGTTGCGCCGCCCGCGCACATCGTCGCCCGCTGCCGCCAGCATCGCCTCGACAC
>CAYMIU010000026.1:0-59292 GCA_964390515.1 uncultured Stakelama sp. | reverse complement strand
GTTTCGCGGTGCCGCCCGCGCGGCTCGGCATCGCTTATCCGGCGGAAGATGTCGCGCGGCTGTCAGCACGGGTCGGCGAAGCGCAGGCGGCGCGGCTGCTGTTCACCGGCGCGACAATCGACGCCGCGGAAGCGTTGCGCGTCGGGCTGGTCGATACCGTCGGCGACGGCGCGGCGGTGGCAGCGGCGATCGCGGAGAACGATCCCGCGGCGCTGGTGACGCTGAAGGCGATGCTTCGGTCGCCAAGCGATGCGGGCCATGCCGCGGCGTTCGAGGACAGCTTCGCCAATCCCCGCTTCGCTGCCGCCACCCAGCGCTATCGCAGACCCTGAAGCTGCGGCGTTGATCGCGCGCGGCGGGCGGGCGATAGATGGCCAATGCCGATCGACGAAACCCGCCGCTTCATCCCCGTGCGCATCGCGGTGCTGACCGTTTCCGACACCCGCGGCCTGGCGGAGGACCGATCCGGCGACACGCTGATCGCGCGGCTGAGCGAGGCGGGGCACGAACTGGCGGAACGCGCGATTCTGCGCGACGACTGCGATGCGATCGTCGCCCTGCTGCACCGCTGGATCGACGACGAGAGTGTCGATTGCATCATCACCACTGGCGGCACCGGCGTGACGGGCCGCGACGTGACGCCCGAAGCGGTGGAACGGGTGGCGGACAAGATGATCCCCGGGTTCGGCGAGCTGTTCCGCTGGCTGTCCTACCAGACGATCGGCACATCGACGGTGCAATCGCGCGCCTGCGCCTGTGTCGCGCGCGGGACCTATATCTTTGCGCTGCCCGGCTCGACGGGCGCGGTGAAGGATGCGTGGGACGGGATCCTGGCGAGCCAGCTCGATAGCCGCCACGGGCCGTGCAACTTCGTGGAACTGATGCCGCGGCTGATGGAGCGGTGAGCGGCTGAGGCACCGGCGGTTTGACGTGACGGCCGGCGGATCTGGGGCACGTCCCGCGACGTTGCTTGTGACGAACGTTGGAGCTGTGGTCGCAACGAGACGCACGGACGCTCAGCCACAAGGCTCCGTCACCCCGGGCCTGACCCGGAGGTCCCGCTTGTTCTCAGACTTGGGGCACGCAGCGGGACCCCGGCTCAAGGCCGGGGTGACGGGGATCGGTCTATCGGCGCGAACCGGTTCGGGGTGCCTCAGCGCCACCCGAGTGCCGGGGCGACGTGAGTCAGGATCGCCTCGATGACATGGGCATTATAGTCGACGCCGAGCTGGTTCGGCACCGTCAACAGCAGCGTATCGGCCTCGGCGATCGCCTCGTCGGCGCGGAGCTGTTCGATCAGCCGGTCGGGCTCGTCGGCATAGCTGCGGCCGAAGACGGCGCGCATATTGTCGATCACGCCGATCTGGTCCTCGCTGCGATCACGGCCGAAATAGGCGCGGTCCCGATCGTCGACGAGCGCGAAGATGGAGCGTGAGACGGAGACGCGCGGGGCACGATCGTGTCCCGCCGCAGCCCAGGCTTCGCGATAGGCACGGATCTGCTTCGCCTGCTGGACGTGGAACGGCTCCCCGCTTTCGTCCATCTTCAGTGTCGAGCTTTGCAGGTTCATCCCCATCTGCGCCGCCCACACGGCGGTCGCGTTGGAACCGGCGCCCCACCAGATGCGGTCCCGCAAGCCCGGCGCGTGCGGCTCGAGGCGCAGCAGCCCCGGCGGGTTGGGGAACATCGGGCGCGGATTGGACTGCGCGAACCCCTCCCCCTTCAGCAATTCGAGGAACACTTCGGCATGGCGGCGGCCCATATCGGCATCGCTCTGCCCCTCGGCCGGCTGGTAGCCGAAGTGGCGCCAGCCATCGATCACCTGTTCGGGCGAGCCGCGGCTGATGCCAAGCTGCAGCCGGCCGCCGGAGATGAGATCCGCAGCGCCCGCATCCTCCGTCATGTAGAAGGGGTTTTCGTAGCGCATGTCAATGACGCCGGTGCCGATCTCGATCCGCCTGGTGCGCGCGCCCACCGCCGCCAGCAGCGGAAACGGCGAGGCGAGCTGCTGCGCGAAATGGTGGACGCGGAAATAGGCGCCGTCCGCACCAAGCTCCTCCGCCGCCACCGCAAGGTCGATCGACTGGAGCAGCACGTCGCTTGCCGAGCGAGTCGCCGATTGCGGGGACGCGGACCAATGGCCGAACGAGAGGAAGCCGATCTTTTTCATGGACAAGAAGCTGGCGCGTTACGCCTGTGATCACAAGGTCGCCTGAGGAACCGCAGGGTTTCCGTTATCGATCAAGGCGTTAGCCGAACCGCAAAAGCTTGGAATCATTGATAGGACAATATATATACCAGCCGTTATGGAAACAGCCACCATCCCCGCCCCCAAAGGCCGCCCGCGCGAGTTCTGCACGGATGCGGCGCTGGCGGCGGCGCTTCGCGTATTCTGGAGCAAGGGTTATGAGGGCGCCTCGCTGGCCGATCTGACGGAAGCGATGGGCATCACCAAGCCGAGCCTCTACGCCGCCTTCGGCAACAAGGAGGCGCTGTTCCACAAGGCGCTCGACCTCTACGAGGCCGAGAAGCTGGAATATACCCGTGAGGCGCTGCTGCAGCCGACCGCCCGCAAGGTGGCCGAATTCTACATGCGCGGCGCGCTCGACGCGCAGATGAGCTGCAGCGAGCCCAAGGGCTGCCTCGGCGTCATCAGCTCGGTCGCGTGCGGTTCCGAAGCCGAAGCGATCAAGGCCGATGTGGTGGCGCGGCGCGCCTCCTCGCAGGTGATGCTGGTCGAACGGTTCCGCCAGGCGCAGCGCCACGGCGATCTGCCTGAGCATGTCGATCCCCAAGGGCTCACGAGCTACCTCTACGCCCTATTGCAGGGGATGGCGGTGCAGGCCGGATCGGGCGCGACGCGCGAGGAGCTGGAGCGGCTGATCGAGACCAGCATGGCGATGTGGCCGAGCAAGTAGGCCGGTTCACGCGATTAAAGTACCGGTCGGTAGAAAAAGCGATTGACGCCGCCCCCGGTGCTTTATATACCCCTTGGTACGGAATGAAGTGAAGCAACTCGGTTAGCCGCTGCCAGGCGGCGCACCGCAGGCTTCGTCTCAGGATCTGATGACATTTTCCACCGGGCGCTGTGCGTCGCCGGCAACGGCGAGGGCTGCCCGGTGTACCAAAGGGAGAGTTTCCATGGCTTATCTGGCCTTTTCCGAAGCAAGCAGTGTCGGCGGGCAGGTCGCCCGTTCGTTCGTCCCGCAGCTCGTCAACGAACCCGAAGTGGAAGCGCAGGCGCCGAACCTGTCGGCGCTGGACTGGCTGGTGGTGGCGCTGGCCAAGCGCGACCGCCTCTCCTCGCTGCGCGAGCCGAGCCGGCTGTCGGTGGCGATGGGGACGATCTTCGGGTCGCGCGGCAATCCGCGGCTGGCCGACGAGCGGCTGGAGGCGCTGCGCCGGATCGCGGTGCTGAGCTGGCACTTCGGCTACACGGTGCCGGGCCGCGAAGTGGAACGCTTCCTGGCAGCGGGCTTCACCCCCGAACAATATGAGCTGGTGGTCGACAGCATCAGCGCCGACCAGCAGGCACAGCGCAAGGAGCGCTTCCGCGCCGCCGCCTGAGCGATCAGCCGGCGTTGAGCTTCTGCAGCGCGATGCCCGCGAGGTTCTGGGTGCGCCGCAGGTAGCGGATCACGAGCCGCCCGGGCGGCCGGGGCAACGCGAGGAAGCAGTCGAGGTGCTGGCGGCAGGAAGCGGGGCACCGCACGGCGCCCGTCGCCTGCGCGATCACCGCCGCGGCGTCGCCGAGCAACAACGCGTCGTCGAGGGCCAGATCATGCGCGAGCCGCATCGCCTCGATCAGCGCCAGCCATTCCGCGTCCATGCTGCTGCCGGGCCCGAGGTCGCGGGTGATATGACTGCGCCCCGCGGCGACGACCGCAATCTCCATGCCGGATGGCCGGCTGCCGCCATCGAAAAAGATCTTCACACGCGGCGCCATTCGCCGGGCGCGATCCCGTCGAGCGACCAGTCCCCGATGCGCCACCGCACCAGCCGAAGCGTGCCGTGACCGACCGCCGCGGTCATGCGCCGTACCTGGCGATTGCGCCCCTCGCGGATCGTGAGGCGCAGCCAGCAATCGGGGATGCTGGCACGGTAGCGGATCGGCGGCACGCGCGGCCAAAGATCCGGCGGATCGATCGCCTCCACCTCGGCGGGGCGTGTCGGGCCGTCCTTGAGCGTGACGCCGCGGCGCAGGCGATCGAGCGCCTCCGCGCTGGGCTCGCCCTCCACCTGAACGAGGTAGGTCTTGGGCAGCTTGAACCGGGGATCGGCGATCCGCGCCTGGAGTCGGCCGTCGTCGGTCAGCAGCAGCAACCCCTCGCTGTCGCGGTCGAGCCGGCCGGCGGGATAGACGCCGGGAACATCGATATAGTCCGACAGCGTCGCCCGCTTCGTATCGGTGCCGCGATCGGTGAACTGGCTCAGCACGTCATAGGGCTTGTTGAACAGGATCAGCGTCACGCGGTGAGACTTTGCGCGCCGGTCCGACCTTCCCCCTGCATCATGCTTTGCGCCACGGCTTCCGCCACCTTGATGCCGTCGACCGCGGCGGAGAGGATGCCGCCGGCATAGCCAGCCCCCTCGCCCGCCGGAAACAGCCCGGCGGTGTTGAGGCTCTGCATGTCCTTGCCGCGCGTGAAGCGGAGCGGCGAGGACGTGCGCGTCTCCACTCCCGTCATCACCGCATCCTCATGATCATAGTCGCGGATCTGGCGGCCGAAGACGGGAATCGCCTCGCGCATCGCCTCGACGACGAAGCCGGGCAGCACGTCGGCCAGATCGGTCAGCGTGACGCCGGGGCGGTAAGAAGGGACGACACTGCCCAGTCCGGTCGACGGGCGACCAGCGAGGAAGTCGCCGACCCGTTGCGCCGGTGCCTTGTAGTTCGATCCTCCGGCGACGAAGGCCTTTTCCTCCAGCCGGCGCTGAAGCGCGATGCCGGCGAGCGGATCGCCGGGATAGTCGCGCGCAGGATCGATCGCGACGACGAAGCCCGAATTGGCGTTGCGCTCGTTGCGCGAATATTGGCTCATGCCGTTGGTGGCGACGCGCCCTTCCTCCGACGTGGCGGCGACGACGGTGCCGCCAGGACACATACAGAAGCTGTAGACCGTCCGCCCGTTCCTGCAGTGATGCGAGATGTGATATTCCGCGGCGCCGAGGATCGGGTGGCCGGCATCGTCGCCGAAGCGCGCGCGGTCGATCCAGGATTGCGGATGCTCGATGCGGACGCCGATCGCGAACGGCTTGGCTTCGACATAGACGCCGGCCTGCTGCAACATCGCGAAAGTATCGCGGGCGCTGTGGCCGACGGCGAGCACGACATGCTCCGCCTCGAGGTATCCGCCGCCATTGAGATGAAGCCCGCGAACGCGGCGCACGCCCGAACCGTCGGTCGCGACGTCGAGCCCGTCGACGCGGGTGGAGAAGCGATATTCGCCGCCGAGCGATTCGATCGTCTCGCGGATGCTTTCCACCATCGTCACCAGGCGGAAGGTGCCGATATGCGGATGCGCCTCGGTCAGGATTTCCTCCGGTGCACCCGCCTTGACGAACTCGGTCAGCACCTTGCGATTGAGGTGCCGCGGATCCTTGATCCGGCTGTAGAGCTTGCCGTCCGAGAAGGTGCCCGCCCCGCCCTCGCCGAACTGGACGTTCGATTCGGGATTGAGCACGCTGCGGCGCCACAGGCCCCAGGTATCCTTGGTGCGTTCGCGCACCACCTTGCCGCGATCCAGCACGATCGGGCGGTACCCCATCTGCGCCAGGATCAGCGCCGCGAAGAGACCGCACGGCCCCGCCCCTACCACCACCGGGCGCGGCGCGCCTGCGGGGGCGGTGCCGATCAGGCGATATTCGGTGTCGGGCGTCGGCTGAACGTCCTGATCCGCCGCGAAGCGCGCGAGCAGCGCGGCTTCGTCGGCGACCTCAACATCGACCGTATAGACCAGCATGATCCGGCCGCGCTTGCGGGCATCGTTGCCGCGCCGCGCAACCGTGTGGCTCAGCAGTTCGTGCGGCGCGAGGCCGAGCCGATCGGCGATGACGGCGGGCAGGTCCTCGGCGGCGTGGCGGAGCGGCAGTCGCAAATTGGTCAGGCGGATCATGGCGCGCCTTTACAGCGGGATGGCGCGCCTTGCTAACCGCACGTGCAGCGCCGGTTATGGTATTTGCCGACCGGCTTCCTAGATGGCGCAAGCCCCGGCCGGGGCAGCCTACCTCCCCTTCCGGAGAAGCAATGCAACCTGTCATTTCGATCCGTGGCCTGCGCAAGGCCTATGCCTCCGGCCATCAGGCGCTGAAGGGGGTGGACCTCGATATCGCACGCGGCGAGATCTTCGCCCTGCTCGGGCCCAATGGCGCGGGCAAGACGACGCTGATCGGCGCGATCTGCGGCCTCGTCACGGCGACCGGCGGCACCGTGCTGGTCGACGGCTATGACAATGTTCGCCAGTATCGCGAGGCACGCGCGCGCATCGGGCTGGTGCCGCAGGAGCTTTATACCGATCAGTTCGAGCCGGTGGGCGCGACGGTAGCCTTCAGCCGCGGGCTGTTCGGCCGGCCACCCGACCCCGCCCTGGTCGAGGAGTTGCTGCGCGAGCTGTCGCTGTGGGACAAGCGCGACGCACAGATCAAGGAACTGTCGGGTGGCATGAAGCGCCGGGTGATGATCGCCAAGGCGCTGGCGCACGAGCCAGAGATCCTGTTCCTCGACGAGCCGACCGCCGGCGTCGATGTGGAGCTTCGCCGCGACATGTGGGCGATGGTGCGGCGGCTGCGCGAGCGCGGCGTCACCATCATCCTGACCACCCATTATATCGAGGAGGCCGAGGAGATGGCCGACCGGATCGGCGTGATCGATCGCGGCGAATTGGTGCTGGTCGAGGAAAAGGCCACGCTGATGAAGAAGCTCGGGCGCAAGGAGCTGATCGTCCAGCTGGCCGAGCCGCTCGATGCACTGCCGCCGGGCCTCGCCGACTGGAAGCTGGACCTTGCCGCCGACGGGCGCGAGCTGCGCTACGTCTTCGATCGGCATGCCGAGCGTACCGGGGTGCCATCGCTGCTGGCGCGGCTGCGCGATCTCGGCATCGAATTCTCTGATCTCAACACTCACCAAAGCTCGCTGGAGGAGATCTTCGTCGGGCTGGTCAACGATCGGCGTGCCGCATGAACCAGAGCAGCATCAACCCGGCCCGCTTCAACGCACGCGGCGTATGGGCCCTCTATCGCTTCGAGATGCACCGCTTCCGCCGGACCTTGTGGACTGGCCTTGCCGTCCCGGTGATCACCACCACGCTGTATTTCGTCGTCTTCGGCTCCGCGATCGGATCGCGCATGACCGAGGTGAACGGCATTCCCTATGGCAGCTTCATCGTCCCCGGGCTGATGATGCTGTCGCTGTTCCAGGAGAGCACGTTCAATGGCGCGTTCGGCATCCACATGCCGCGCTTCACCGGCACGATCTACGAACTGCTTTCGGCCCCCATGTCCGCGTTCGAGACGGTGCTTGGCTATGTCGGCGCGGCGGCGACCAAGGCGATGGCCGTGGCGCTGGTGATCCTGGGCACCGCACACCTGTTCGTCGACGTGGAGGTCGCGCATCCGGTGGCGATGCTGGCGTTCCTGATGCTCGTCGCCTGCGCCTTCTCGCTGTTCGGCTTCGTGCTTGGCGTGTGGGCCAAGGGGTTCGAGCAGTTGCAGGTCATCCCGCTGCTCGTCGTGACTCCGCTGACCTTCCTTGGCGGCGCCTTCTATTCGCTCGATATGTTGCCCGAGCCGTGGCGCACGGTGACGCTGTTCAACCCGATCGCGTACCTCATCAACGGTTTCCGCTGGACGTTCTTCGGCACCGCGGACGTTTCGCCGCTGATCAGCCTTGCCGTGACGGCGGGGTTCCTGGCGGTGTGCCTGGCGGCGGTGTGGTGGATATTCCGCACCGGCTACCGCCTGAAGGCGTGAGCCGCGATTGCGCGATTGAGGAACCGCGGCCAAGGCGCTGAGCATGGACTATGTCGCGCTCAAGAATCACGTCGCGGATATCATCGCGCCAAGCGGAGACTCGCTGGCGCATGTGCATGGCGGCATGGCGGTGCTGCTGGTCGCACGGTTGATCACCCGCCGGTCGCTGGCAACGCCCGTTCCGCTGTTGTGCGTGGTGGTGCTGCAGGCGATCAACGAGTGTATCGACCGGTACAATCACGGATCGTGGCGCTGGTCGGACACGATCGGCGACACGCTGAACACGCTGTTCTGGCCGACCGTGCTGTTCATCGGCCTGCGACTGCGGCGGCAGCGCGAGCATTGAGCCCGAAAAGTCCCTGATCTGCCGCAAGATCAGGAACCGTTGCAGGCGCCCGGGCTTCATGAAGGCAGGCAAGCCTCTGCCGCTTCCGGGAGCCCATGAATGCTGGCGATGAATTACCGCGGGCCCTATCGCGTCCGCGCCGACGAACGACCGATGCCCAAGATCCTGCATCCCGAGGATGCGATCGTGCGCGTCACCCGATCCTGCATCTGCGGATCGGACCTCCACCTTTACCACGGCATGGTGCCCGACACGCGCGTGGGCATGACCTTCGGCCACGAATTCTGCGGGATCGTGGAGGAAGTGGGGCCGGAGGTGCAGAACCTGAAGCGCGGCGATCATGTGATCGTGCCGTTCAACATCGCCTGCGGCAAATGCCATTTCTGCCAGCAGGGCCTCTTCGGCAACTGCCATGAATCGAACGCGCAGGCGACTGCGGTGGGCGGCATCTTCGGCTATTCGCACACCGCCGGCGGCTATGACGGCGGGCAGGCGCAATATGTTCGCGTGCCCTATGCCGATGTCGGCCCGACGGTGATTCCCGAGTGGATGGATCCGGACGATGCGGTGCTGCTGACCGACGTGGTGCCGACCGGCTACCAGGCAGCCGAGATGGGCGGCATCCAGAAAGGTGACACGGTGGTCGTGTTCGGCGCCGGCCCGGTGGGGCTGATGGCGGCGCGATCGGCCTGGCTGTTCGGTGCCGGGCGGGTGATCGTGATCGATCATCTCGACTATCGGCTGGAGTTCGCGCGCGTCTTCGGCCCCGCGGAAGTCTACAATTTCCGCGAGATCGACGACGTCGTCGTGTTCCTGAAGAAGCAGACGGATTCGCTGGGCGCCGACGTGTGCATCGACGCAGTCGGCGGCGACGCGGCGGGCAATGCCATCCAATATGTGCTCGGCACCAAGCTGAAGCTGGAGGCGGGCAATGCCATCGCGCTCCACTGGGCGATCAACTCGGTGAAGAAGGGCGGGATCGTCTCGATCGTCGGCGTCTATGGCCCGACGGGCAGTATCGTGCCGATCGGCAATGTGGTGAACAAGGGCATCACCATCCGCGCCAACCAGGCATCGGTGAAGCGCCTGCTGCCGCGGCTGATCGATCATGTGAAGGCGGGGCATATCAACCCCAAGGCGATGATCACGCACCGCGTGCCGCTGGAGTATGTCTCCGACGCCTATCACATCTTCTCCGCCAAGCTCGACGGCTGCATCAAGCCGCTGCTGCTGCCCAACGGCCAGTGAGGGGGACGCAAGGATGACGAAAGCCATGGTGGATACGTCCACGATCCCCGGCTGGGGCGTCGATGCCGAGCCGGACAACAACCCGACCTGGCCGATCCGGCACATCGAGAACCAGACGCGCGGGCTGACCTGGGAACGCCCGGCGCAACAGAGCCCGAAGGTGGAGGTGCTGCGCTCGATTGAGCACAACCGGCTGCCGGCGGTGATCGGCACGTCGACGCCGCCCAGCGGGCTTTCCGGCATGATCCGCCGCTACGCCTTCCGCCGCAGCGAATCCGACTGGTGGCACTGGCTGCTGCTGATGGGCGCGGACCGGATCAACGTGGTCGAGGGCGTGGTCGAGGATCTGTCACGCGGCAAGGTGCCCAACGTGCCGGGCGAAATGGGCGCGCGAGCCGAGTGGAAGCACAACAAGACCGGCTTCGCGCTGAAGGCGGGTGCGGTGCTGGCACTTGGCGTAGGGCTGTTCGCGGCGGCGCGGCGTGGCGGGCACAAGGCCGATGCAGGCCACCCGGCGACCCCGCCGCAGCTTCCGCCCCCCGCCCCGCAGCGCCCGACGCATGAAGCGGCATGGGTGACGCCGACCCCGCCGACTGCCACCGCGCCGCAGCCTGGTACGCCGGGGTTCAAGCTGGAGCCGCCCGAGGGCATGTGATGGCGAAGGCTCACCCCGGCGCGCGGCCGGGGTGAGCCCATCTCATCCGGCGAGGTAACGCTCCAGATCGTCGCTGCCGCCGATCCGCTCGCCCTGGATGAACACCTGCGGCGTGGTGGCGACGCCATGCTCGTCCTTGAACGCATCCACCTCCTCGCGCGTGGCGAGGATATTGTCCTCCACGGTATAGCCCGCCTGTTCCAGCATCTCCTTGGCGCGCACGCCGAACGGGCAGGTGTGATCGGGCAGCACCATGCGATAAAGGGTCGCGGTCTTCGTCTCGGCCATGTCGAAATTCCCTGGTTGCGGCGCGTCAGCGAAGCAGCGGCGCGCGCGTTCCGGGGCGGGCTCGAAATTTCCGGCCGGCAGCCCCATCTTGGGCGACGAATGGAGGCGCTGATGACAAGCTACCGCAAGACCGACGAAGCGATCGCCGCACTGACCCCCGAGCAATATTACGTGACGCAGGAGAGCGGCACCGAGCGGCCGGGCACCGGCGCGCTGCTCTACAACAAGGAGCCGGGGATCTATGTCGACGTCGTCTCGGGCGAGCCGCTGTTCGCGAGCTCCGACAAATATGAATCCGGCTGCGGCTGGCCCAGCTTCACCAAGCCGATCGAGCCTGCGAACGTGGCCGAGCTGGCCGATCACTCGCACTTCATGACCCGCACCGAAGTACGCTCGAAGCACGGCGACAGCCACCTCGGCCATGTGTTCCCCGATGGGCCGCGCGATCGCGGCGGACTTCGTTACTGCATCAATTCGGCCTCGTTGCGGTTCGTCCATCGCGACGACATGGAGGCGCAAGGCTATGGCGCGTACCTGCCGCAGGTCGAGGAAGTCGCCTGACGCGACAGGCTGACTGACCGTCGCGGCGGCGCGGCTCATCGCATCGCGCCGCCGCGGTGTTCCGCATCCGTTCCGCAGCTGCTATAGGCCCGCGGATGGAAGGCGGATCGACTCGCAAGATCATCCATGTCGACATGGACGCCTTCTTCGCGTCGGTGGAGCAGCGCGACGACCCGGGGTTGCGCGGCAAGCCGGTGGCGGTGGGCAGCGCTGCCGCGCGCGGCGTTGTGGCGGCGGCGAGCTATGAGGCACGGGCGTTCGGCGTCCGCTCCGCCCTCCCCTCGGTGACGGCACTTCGCCGCTGCCCGGACCTCATCTTCGTTCGCCCGCGGTTCGACGTCTACAAATCGGTATCGCGGCAAGTGCATGCGATCTTTGCCGAGTTCACCGACATCATCCAGCCGCTGTCGCTGGACGAAGCCTATCTCGACGTGACGGCAAATCGCGCCGGGCTGCCCACCGCCTGGGCGACGGCGAAGGCGATCCGCGCGCGCATCCTTGAGGAAACCGGCCTCACCGCCTCCGCCGGCGTCTCGTACAACAAGTTCCTGGCGAAGCTCGCGTCCGATCATCGAAAGCCCAACGGGCAGTTCGCGGTGACGCCCGCCATGGGCCCGGCCTGGGTCGAGACGCTGCCGGTGTCGCGCTTCCACGGCGTCGGACCGGTGACAGCGGCGAAGATGAAGCGGCTGGGGATCGAGACGGGCGCGGACCTGCGCGGCAAGTCGATGGCGTTCCTGGAGCAGCATTTCGGCAGTTCCGCCGGCTGGTATTACGCGATCGCCCGCGCGCAGGACGACCGGCCGGTCAACCCCAATCGCGAGCGCAAATCCTCGGGCTCCGAGACCACGTTCCGCACTGACCTGACCGAACCGGCCGAGATCGAGGCCGGCGTGCTGCGCATGGCCGACGATGTGTGGGAATGGTGCGAAAAGGCGCAGGCGTTCGGCCGCACCGTCACCGTGAAGATCAAGTTCCAGGATTTCCGCCTGATCACGCGCAGCCGCAGCCACGCGGCGGCGGTGACGACGCGCGAGCAGCTGCACGCAGCCAGCCTTGATCTCGTCCGCTCGATCTATCCGCCCGAAAACGGGATCCGCCTCGTCGGCGTCACCGTATCGAACTTCGAGGCGGCGAGCGCGGCGCCGGCGGAGACGCTGCCGCTGTTCGGCGCCACGGCCGTCGCCGCAGGGGCGCGCTGATGGGGCGCCGGGCGGGAAGCGCGGATCTGCCGCTGCACGGCGGCCGCGTGCCGGCATGGCTGGGCCAGCGGATGACTCGCCTCGGTGCCGTGATCACGCAGGCGATCGTGCTGGAATATGGCCGCGACGAACTGCTGCGGCGGCTCGCGCACCCCTTCTGGTTCCAGTCGTTCGGCGCGGTGATGGGGATGGACTGGCATTCGTCCGGCATCACGACGAGTGTGATCGGCGCATTGAAGCGCGGCCTCGCGCCATTGTCGGGCGAGCTTGGCCTGCATGTCTGCGGAGGGCGGGGGCGCCATAGCCGCGCGACGCCGGGCGAACTCGTCGCGATCGGTGAGCGCGTCGGCATCGATGGCGCAGCCCTGGCGCAGGCCAGCCGGCTGGTGGCGAAGGTGGACAGCGCGGCGGTGCAGGACGGGTTCGACCTGTACCTGCACGGCTTCATCGTGGCGGACGATGGCCGCTGGGTGGTGGTGCAGCAGGGGATGAATGGTGATCGGCGCCAGGCGCGCCGCTATCACTGGCTCTCCGAGGGTCTGGAGAGCTTCGTCGATGCGCCGCACACTGCGATAGAGGGCCGGCAGCAGGGCGCGATCGTGAACCTCGCGGATCGGAGGGCGGCCGCCTCGCGGAACCGCCAGCTCGATCTGCTGCGCGACGCCGGGCCCGACGGAATCCTGCGGGAGCTTGCCCGCCTTGAGCCGCCATCAACGCCTGCCACCGTAGCGTCGGCCCAGCCGCTGCTGCCGCACCTCGTGATGCCCGATCATCATGCAGTTCGCGCGGAGAATGTGGTGGAGCGGCGCCTGCATGGGGCCCTCGCCGCCGCGGCCGAGCGCGGCCCGAAGGACTTCGCGGACCTGCTGCTGGTGCCGGGAATCGGCGCACGCACCGTGCGCTCGCTCGCGCTGGTGGCGGAGGTGGTGCACGGCACCCCGTGCCGCTTCACCGATCCGGCGCGCTTCAGCCTCGCCCACGGCGGCAAGGATCGCCATCCCTTCCCGGTGCCGACCAAGGTCTATGACCGGACGATCGCGGTGATGAAGCAGGCGGTGGATTCGGCGAAGCTTGGGCAGGACGAGAAGCTGGCCGCGATCCGGCGCCTCGACGAACAGGCGCGGCGGCTGGAGCGGACCGCGGCCGGGCCGTCGATGGAAGCATTGATCGCCGAGGAACGCGCGCGTTCGCATGAATATGGCGGCCGAAGCGTGTTCGGCTGGGAGCCGCCCGTCGCCAGCGAGCAGGCGAAGGCGTCCTGATGCTGGACCTCTTCGATACGCCGCTGCTGCCCGGCCTCACAGCGACCGACGATCTCGTCAGCGAGGCGGAGGAGCGCGCGCTGATCGCGGCGATCGACGGCGTAGCGCTCGCGCCGTTCCGCTTTCAGGGCTGGACGGGCAAGCGCCTGACCGCCTCGTTCGGCTGGACCTATGATTTCGACAAGGGTCGGCTGCTGGCAGGCGAGCCGCTGCCGGACTGGTTGCTGCCGATCCGCGCCCGCGCGGCGCGCTTCGCCGGTCTTGCCGAGGACGAGCTCGTCCAGGTTTTGCTGATCCGCTACGATCCGGGGGCCGGGATCGGCTGGCACCGCGACCGGCCGGCGTTCGAGCATGTCGTCGGCCTGTCGCTCGGCGCGCAGGCCGCGATGCGTTTTCGCCGGCGCGTGGGCACGAAGTTCGAGCGTGTCTCAGCGCCGCTGCCGCCACGCGGCGCCTATCACCTGACCGGCGAGGCGCGGCACGAGTGGGAGCATAGCATCGCCGAGATGGACGAGACGCGCTGGTCTATCACCTTCCGAAGCCTGCGCCCGCGCTGATCCTTCTTCGGCGGGGCACAAACGAAACGGCGCCCCGGCTTGAAGCCGAAGCGCCGTCGTCACCCGGTTCGCGCGCTGCTTAGAAGCGGAAGGCGCCCGTCACGCCATAGGTGCGGACCTGTCCCGGGAAGCGGACCACGATGTTCGCGTTGCTGGCGACCGCGTTCCAGTAATATTGGTTGAACAGGTTGCGCCCCCAGGCATTCAGCGCCCAGCTGTCGTCGGTCGCCTTGATGCCGAAGCCGGCGTTGACCACCGTGTACGGCTTGATGTCGTACAGCGGGTTGATCTCGAAGATGGTGGTCTGGCGCGACTGATAACGCACGTTGGCGTTGGCGGTGAACGCCAGGTCGTCGTTGATCGGCTGATCGAGCAGCGCCGTGCCCGACAGTGTCCATTCCGGGCTGTAGATGAAGCGCGCGCCATCGAAATCCTGCGGCCGGCCGGCGGCGTTGGTGCCGACATAGCCGTTGATCCGCGTCTTCAGCCACAAAGCGTTGGCCATCAGCGTCAGCGGACGGGCCGGACGGACGGTCAGCTCGCCTTCGATACCATAGGCTTCCGACTTCGGAATGTTATCGAGGCGGGCAAGCGCGGTGTAGATCGGATCAGCGAAATAGGCGCTGATCTGCTTGTCCTTGTAGGCGTAGTAGAAGCCCGCGAGGTTCAGCTGGACCTTGCGATCGAGGAAGCCGAGCTTCGCGCCGATTTCATAGGCGGTCAGCTGCTCCTGGCGCGCCGGCAGGTTCTGGCGCGCGTTGCTGGCCGCGTTGATCGGCGAGGTACCGGATTTGTAGCCGCGCGAGATCGAGGCGTAGAACAGCGTGGTCGCGTTGGGCGTCACGTCGATCGAGCCGCGCCAGGCGAAATTGTCCTCGTCGAGACGCGAGTTGACCACGCCGAAGCTGTTGGTCGCGGGGTTGAACGTGTTGCACTCGTTCACCCCGATCGGGGCAGCGAGTGGGCCGGTGGGGTTGAACAGCTGCTGGTAGAGGCCGCGGTTGAACAGGTTGATGTTGGTCACCATGCTGCCGTTGAAATCGCGCGAGCAGCCAGTGAATTTCTGCAGATCCTGGGTGTAGCGCGCGCCCAGCGTCAGCTTGATGAGATCGGAGAAGGCATAATCGCCATTGGCGAAGATGCTCCACGTCCGCGTGTCGAACGCGCCCTCGTCGCGATAGGTGCGGAAGGTGCTGGCGGCGTCTGCCAGCGTATAGCCGAAGGTGTTGATCGGCGTATTGATCAGCTGCGACGTGGCGAAGCGAAGCAGCGCCGAGTTCGCATTCTGCCCCAGCAGCGTGCGATTCGTGTCGCTGATCGTATCCTTCGAATAATAGCCGCCGACGAGCCAGTTGTAGCCGGGGCCGTCGCCTTCGACGCGCAGTTCCTGCGCGAAGCTTTCGATATGGCCGTCGGCCTTCTGGATCAGCACTTCCGCCGGGATGCCCGACCAGTCGAAGGTCGCCTTGCGGTCGAACTCGTTATAGCCGGTGAGCGACACGACGCGGACATTGTCCGAGACGTTGAGCTGGATGCGGCCCTTCAACCCGAGGAAGTAATTGTCCTCGGCCAGCGGATCGGTGATGCCGGCGCCGCGGCCGATGTCCGCCGAGCGGCGTGCGTATGGCGCCCAGTCGGCCTGGTTGCCGCGGGTCGGGAAGTTCGCCGCGATATAGGCGGCCGCGCCCGGCGCGTTGAAGTTGCTGGCCGAGCCGCCGCCGCCCGGCGTCGTCGCCGGGGTGAAGCCGATCGCCTGGCCGGAGACGGTATCCGACTTGTTGACCCAATAGGTGGCCGACAGGTCGACCTCGAACGGGCCCGGCTGGAAGGCAAGCGAGCCGCGGACGCCGTAGCGCTTCACGCGGCCGAGACGCTCGTCGGGCCGGCTGTTGCTGATCTGCCAGCCCTCGTTCGACAGGTCGACGCGGTAGCCGATACGCGCCTGGATGCCCTCGGCGATCGGACCGGTGACATAGCCGCCGACGTTGAACGTCTCGTAATTGCCGACATCGACCGTCATCGCGCCCGACGCGGTCTCGCTCGGCTTGCCGGTGACGAAGTTGATGAGGCCGGCGGTCGTGTTGCGGCCGTAGAGTGTGCCCTGCGGGCCCTTCAGCACCTCCACCCGCTCGATATCGATCATCGGGCCGGTGTTCATGATCGGATAGGCGTACGCGACTTCGTCGACATAGGTGCCGACGGTCGATTGTGCCGACAGGTTGATCGAATTGAAGCCGATGCCGCGCAACGTGTAGGTCGGCACGCCCTGGTAGCTTTGCGCGACGGTGAAGCTCGGCACGACGGCGGCGAGATCGCGCACGTTCTGGACGCGCAGTTCCTGCAGCGTGTCCGCTTCCAGCGCCTGAACCGAGATGCCGACGCGGTTGATGGATTCTGCGCGGCGCTGCGCCGTCACGACGATGTCGCCGATCGCGCCGTCGTTCGCGGCGGTCGCGCGTTCAGCCGGTGCTGCGGTGGTCGTCTGGGTGGTCTGGGTCGTCTCGGCAGGCGCTTCCGCTGCGGCCGGCGCGGCCTGCGCCTGCGCGGCCCCTGCGATCACGAAGGCGCTCAAGCTGACGCCAAGACCCAGCAAGGTGCGCGTGCGAACCGATCCGACCATGTAATTTCCTCTCTAGATGTCACGGGCCCGTTCGTCCGGGCTCTGTACCGTGCGTAGGTAGCAGCGCGGCGGGTGGGCGCGCCTGACACCTTAGACAGGTTGAGAATGAGCAGCGGCGCCTCCAGCGCGCCAGCCGGGGTAACGCGCGCGGCGGCCAGCGCCGCGCGCGCCCAGTTCAGCGCAACGTCATTGCGCGGTGACGCGGACGAGCGACCAGTCGTATCCGAGTTCCTGCACCCGCTTCTTCAGCAACGCCATGGTCTCGTCGCCGGGTTTCTTTTCGCGTGTCAGTGCCCAGAGGTAGCGCCCGGACGGTTCACCGACGATAGACCATTCGTAATTGTCGCCATGGTCGAGCACCCAATAGTCGCCATAGAATGGGCCGAAGAAGGAAACCTTCAGCTTGGCGTTCGTCGCGGGATCGACGACCTTCGCCTTGCCGGTGGTGGATTTTTCCTTGCCGTTCACGCCGCCCTTGCGGCCGCTGTTCACGACGCGGATCGAGCCATCATCGTTCAGGCTGTAGAATGCCATCACGGCGTCCATGCCCTTCTGGAACGATGCTTCGTACCGGAATTGTTCGTACCAGCGGCCGAGATATTGCGGCAGGTCCACCGGGCGTGCGGGATCGGGCACGGACCGGTTGCCCACCGGGCCGGGGCGGGGAATGGCCACGCAGGCCGCCAGAACTGCCGGGATGCCGATCGCGGCAGCGCCGACCAGAAGCTTTCTCATCGGGTTCCTTCTTCTTGTTGATGCCGATCAAGGTACGCGCCGAGCGCGGCTTGGTTGCGGGTACGGCTGCGCTCGCAGCGCCAGGTCACACGATCTTAACGCAAAGTCGGGGATAACATCCGGCTATGTTCCGTTGGTGACGAAGCCCATGCTTTCCAGTCCGCTCAAGGAAATTACGAACAGCCCCGACGATCTTGTCCGGGCGCAGTTCGCCAGCCTGCGTACGCAGATCCCGCTGATGTACGCGCTGATGCTGATGAACGCAGGGTTCCTGGCGCTCGCCACGGCGGGCGAGGTGCCGCTGACCTACAGCCTTGCCGCGCCGCTGCTGCTGCTCGTCGGTATCGCCGCGCGATCAGGGATCTGGATCTTCCGCGGGTTCAAGGATCCCGATCCGGCGACGATCCGGCGCTATTTCCGCGGGACGGTGTTCGTGTCCGCCGTGCTGAGCGCCGCGTTTGGCGCCTGGGGCGTGCTTCTGTTGCAGGAAGCCGGGTCATCGCGGGCCACCGCGATCGCGCTCTATGTCTTCGTCGGCTCGATCAGCTGTTGCTACTGCCTTCAGGCACTGCCGATCGCCGGCCGTTTCGTCCTGCTGTTCGGCGCGCTGCCGATCACGCTGTCGCTGGGTGTTTCGGGCGACTGGTACCAGGTCGGCACGGCGGCGAGCTTTCTGCTCGTGTCCGGCGTAATCCTTCGCACGCTGACGGCGAACCACGCGACCATGGTTGCATCGGTCAACGCGCAGTCGGCGATGAGCGAACTGATCGCAGCGCTGCGGCAAAGCGAGGAGCATTACCGCCACTCGGTCGACCTCAACCCGCAGATTCCATGGATCAGCGATCCCCAGGGCCTGCTGACTGAACTCAGCCCCCGATGGACACGGCTGACCAATCTGCCGGTCGAGCACTCGCTGGGCGGGCGCTGGATCGACAGCATCCATCCGGAGGACTTCTCCCGCACCCGAACGCGGTGGAAAGAAGCGCTGACGTCGGGGCGAAGTGACCTGGCGGACGCGCGGTTCCGGGTGCGCGTTGCCGACGGCAGCTATCGCTGGTTCCGCTCGCGCGCGGCGCCGCGGCGGGACGCCGATGGTACGATCCTCTCCTGGTACGGCAATCTGGAGGACATTCACGACCAGGTGCTCGCCGAACAAGCGTTGAAGCACAGCGAGGAGCGGTACCGCCTCGCGTCCCGCGCCACCAACGACATCATCTGGGACTTCCGCGTCGAGGAGGGCGTGATCGCCTGGAGCGGGGCGACCAGCGCCGTGCTGGGCTTCCCGGAAACTGCCGAGGGCACGTCGTTCGCCTGGCTGCTGGCGCATGTTCATCCCGACGATCGCGGAAGGCTCGGCACCGGGGTGATGTTGAACGATCCGGCGTTCACTTACTGGTCGGAGGAGTTTCGCATGCTCGCCGCGTCCGGCGAGTATCTCCACATGCGCAGCCGCGGCTATGTGGTGCGCAACGAGGACGGGCGCGCGATCCGCCTGATCGGATCGCTGCAGGACGTGACGGCGGAGCGGCGCTTCCAGGACGAACTGCGGTTCGCGGCACATTACGACGCGCTCACCCGACTGCCCAACCGGCTGCTGTTCGCCGAGCGGCTGGATGCCGCGCTGGAGGATGCGCGCCGGTTCGGCCACGAAGTGATCCTGGTCGTGCTCGACGTCGACGGCTTCAAGACGGTGAACGACAGCCTCGGCCATGATTGCGGCGATGCGCTGCTGCGCGAGATCGCGGCGCGGCTGATGGAGTCCGCGCCGAGCCAGGCCACGGTCGCGCGGCTGGGCGGCGACGAATTCGCCATCATCCTGCCGGGCGCCCCGGGGGACCAGAACAGCATCGGCGCGATCGAAACGCTGCTGACCGACATATCCACCCCGATGTTCTACGCCGGCCGCACGATCGAGGTCGGGCTGAGCGCCGGCATCGCCGTTGCGCTGCGCGACGGGGCTGTTGCGGAGGAACTGCACAAGAGCGCCGATCTTGCCCTGTACGCTGCCAAGCGTGACGGGCCGGGCCGCGCCCGCACCTTCCAGCGGGAACTTCGCGACGACGCGGAGCGGCAGAAGCAGATGCTGTCGGATGCGCGCGCTGCCCTGCAGGGCGAGTGGATCGTCCCCTTCTACCAGCCCAAGGTGTGCCTGCGCAGCGGCCGGCTGCTCGGGCTAGAGGCGCTGCTTCGGCTCCACCATCCGCAACAGGGGCTGTTGGCGCCGCATGCCATCGCCGCCGCCTTCGACGATCCGGGAACGTCGGTTCAGATCACCGACCGGATGCTCGATCGCGCCATCGCCGACATGGCGCACTGGCAGGAGCGCGGCCTGGACTTCGGCCGGCTGGCGATCAACGGCTCTCCGGAAGATTTCCGGCGCGGCGACTTCGCCGACCGGATCCTGGAGCGTCTTCACCGCGCGAACCTGTCCCCTTCCCTCCTCGAGCTCGAAGTGACGGAAACGGTGTTCTTGCGTCAGCTGGCCGCCAACGTCAGCGCGGCGCTCACAACCCTGTCCGCCGAGGGAGTGACGATCGCGCTCGACGATTTCGGTACCGGCTATGCTTCGCTGACCCACCTCAAGCAATTCCCGGTCGACGCCCTGAAGATCGACCGGTCCTTCGTCTCGCGGCTTGGTTCCGCTGACAGCGAGGATGCGGCGATCGTCGGGGCGGTCATCGATCTGGCCAAGAACCTGGGCATCGATACGGTGGCCGAAGGCATCGAGACGCCGGCACAGGCAAAGTATCTGATCCTGAAGGGGTGCGATGCGGCACAGGGCTTCCTGTTCAGCCGTCCGCTCGACGCCGATCAGGTGCCGAGGATGGTGCGCGAATGGAACGCCAAGGCCATGGTGTCGCGGTGCGGCATTGACGATTGGGGGCCGGACATGCGCCGCCAGTTCCTCAACCGCTTCACTTGAGCTCGCCATCCTCCGTCGCCGCGACATGTGGTCGTCTCATCGGGCCTCGCCGCCCGTTTCGCGATCCGGGGACAGTGCCACCGGCAGGCGCCAGCCGAAGTGGATCGCCGCCACGCGCACGGCGAAACAGGCCAGGGCAGAGACGATCATCGTCGGCGCCAGCGGCAGGCCGAAATGGGTGCCGGTTACCGCAAGCCCCGCGCCGAGCAGCGCTGCGACCGCATAGATATCGCTCTGCAAAATAGCCGGCACACGCGCCACGAGGATGTCCCGCGCGACGCCGCCGCCGGCCCCCGTCACCATTCCGAGCAGCGCCGCCATCAGCGGATCAAGCCCATGCGCCAGCGCTTTTTCCGCGCCGGCGACCGCAAACAGGGCAAGTCCAGCGGCGTCGAACATCATGATCGCGGTGTGGAGGCGCGACATCGGCGTGTACCAAAGGAAGATGATCAGCCCTGCCGCAACCGAGGTGGCCAGATAGCGCCAGTCACTGATTGCTCCCGGCGGCACCGCACCGATGAGGATATCCCGCAGGATGCCGCCGACGCTTGACGCCGCGAACGACAGCACCAGCACACCGAATATGTCGAGACGGCGTTGTACGCCCAGCATCGCACCACTGATCGCGAAGACGAACGTGCCGCCCAGATCCATGAAGGACAGCAGCTGATGCAGCATGTGGTGCTCGAGAAGCTCGCTGCTCGTCATCGGCCGCTACCTTCCGTCATGTGAGCGTTGTTGCGACGTGCGGCGCGAAGACGCGTGGGGTTAGTTCTGAGTCCGGATCTGCTGCCCCTTGATCAGCGGGTAATTGGCGAGTGCCGATCCATCCAGATCCTCCTTGTGCATGTCCACGGCAGTGATCTGGCTGTTCTCGTAAGTGGTGTAGTAATAGACGCCCTTGTCGACGTTGCAGCAGGACGAATAGATGGTGATCTCATACTGATCACCGCCGACATTCGCGCAACCGCGTTGCTGGGCGACCGATCCCAATATGTGGAAGAACTGGCTGATCGACGCGGATTCCGATTCGTCCGCAATCGAGTTCATCTTGGTGAACACGGCGCGCACGAAGCGCGACGAGGAAGACAGGTCCCCCGGCAATCCCAACGCGCCCATGCCGCGGCTGTAGACGTCGAACTTGATTGCATCCGAGAAGTTGTTGGCGGGCGCGTGGCGCGACAGCTGCATGTAATCGTTGAGTTTGAACAACTGGATATCGAAGGTAGGGTTGTTGGTGAGCACCCCCACCGGATTGTCATAGACCTTCAGGCCGTCGGCCATCGGCTCCACCGTGATCGACTTCGTGCGATCGGCGATGATCCAGTGCAGCGGTGACGGCGGCAGGCCCTCGCTGAACGCAATGTCGACAAGATTGACGGAGCGCAGCGCTTCCTTGACCTCATCGACGGTCTCGAATTGCGCGAGCACCCACAGGACGAACTCGAACGACGTGACGTTCGTCTTGCCCGGCTCCTCCGGACGATAGACGGCGTTTCCCATGAAGGCGAGGCCGGCCATGCTCAGCCCCTTCTCGTTCGTGCCATCATAATAGAGCGGGAAGTCGTTCACCACGGTCGCCATGCCGATGACCGCATGATGCGCGGGGATCGGCGGCAGCTTGCGCAGCTCGATCGGATAGTTGCGCGGCGTGATGGCAACCGACTCGTTATAGGATCGCTCGTAATCGAGGTTGCGGCCGAAATAATGATCTTTGGTAGCGAAGCTGAGCCCCGTACACATATTTGCCCTCCATTGCCGGCACGCGACAAAGTACAGCGCTTGGCGCGCCACCCAGTCAGACTACGATCTGGGATTTATATGGTCATGACACCTGATCGTTCATCGCTGCTTTGCTCGCCGATCAGCGCGGGCGCCGCCTCACCAGGTACAGATCAGCATCATGGTTATAGAAACGTTCTCCGCTATGTATCCGCGCAATTACGTATCACCCTGACGCGATCGATTCTCTGCGACAGCTGGCTCGGCAACAGGCTTTCCGGTGTCTGGTCAGCACACCCTGGCTTGGCGGGTTCGGAGTCTCGTCTTCTCCACCGTGGCCTACGCCGGGAAGGTGTACGTCCCGCCCCTGTAAGTACTTGTCACTATATGTCCCGTATTTAGCGCACCGTACAGTTTTTGCTCAAAGGGAGCAGGTCTATGGGCAGCAGTCAGTGGACAATGCTTGGTGAGGCGGACGTCGCGATTTCTTCCGGCCGCCCCGACGCGGCAGATCCATCCTGGCGGGAACTCGCACGATGATGGATGTGCCGCCGACGATCGTGGCGCAAGCCATGCAGGAGGCGCCGCCGGCACGCCGCGCATCCAGTGACGCTCCTGCCGGACGCGCTGACGGCATCCAGGTGATCGACGGCAAGATACGGCGATCCGGCCCGCCCAGGCTGCCGCAGGGCGGCCCTTCCGGATTGCGGACGGAACAGCTGGCCGCCGCCACGAAGAACAAGCCGCCCGTCACCGATATCTACGACAAGGACGGGCTGCATGTGCGTTGGTATCTGCAGGGCGGCATCGACGTCGATACCGAGAGCAACCTCTTCTGGAACCTCGCGGCCGTCTATTCGCCACAGTCGAAGTTCAATTCCGACGAAACCTGGGTCGAGGGATATGTGACGCCGGGGATCGGCTTCGACAAGACACTCTCCGGCGGCGACGTCTTCTACGGCAAGATCTCGGGCGTCGCGTCGCGCACGTGGGGCACGGACGCGTTCGATTCGCGAAACCAGGGCGCGATCACGCTGGAGGAAGGCTATCTGGGCTTCCGCACCGAGGGCAAAGGCACGAAATTCGATCTGTCGCTTGGGCCGCGCGAACTGGTGCTGGGAAGCGGGATGCTCATCGCCAACGGCGGCGTGAACGGCTTCGAGCGCGGTGCGCTGAAGTTCGGGCCGCGCAAGGCGTGGAAACAGGCCGCGATCGGGCGCATCATCAACGGCCGCCAGACGATCACCGGCTATTTCATCGAGCCGCGCGAATTGAAGTCCAATAATGGGCACAACCAGCTTGCCGGCGTCGACTTCCGCTATGACGCGTCGAACGAGGATTTCCTCGGCTTCACCTATATCAACGCCCTGAAATCGCAGTCCCCGTACATCCGCGCGGCGCCGGGCGGCATCGGTGCGCCGATCATCATCCCCGATGGCCGGGACAAGACGAACGTCATCAATCTCTACTTCAAGGGAAGCCGCGACGAGGGCACCTGGCGCAACTGGTTCATCACCGGCGATCTGGCCTACGAGTGGAACAACCGGATCAACATGTCCGCCTGGGCTGCGCGCGGGCAGATCGGCTACACCTTCGCCGACACACCCTGGAAGCCGACGCTGATCTACACCACCAAATTCTTTTCCGGCGACAATCCGAACACGCCGAAACTCGAACGGTTCGATCCGCTTTATTATGAAGGATCACCCGGCATCTGGGCGACGGGCGCGGAATCGTCGATGGTGTTCATCAACACCAATCTGAAGGCGCTGGAATTCAGCGCGGCGGTGCAGCCGTCCCAAAAGATCACCGTCACCCTGCGCTACGCCTATATCAGCGCGGACAAGCTGGAGAGCCCGCTGCAGTTCGGCCAGGCGACTCGGCTCGTCTCGACGCCGAGCGGCTTCAACCTGATCGACGGCGTGACCAAGCACCACCTCTCGGATGACCTGTTCCTGGAATACAACCAGATCCTGACCGAGAATCTGTTCCTGACCATCGGCCTCGCCGCATCCTTCCCCGGCGCCGGCATCAAGGCGGAGATTCCGGGCAAGGCGCCGACCTGGACGGGCGCTTTCGCCAACGTGGTGTTCAACTTCTAGTCGAGGGCGCGCGCATTACATGCGGAAGCGCAGGCTTCCCCCGATGGCCCGCGGATCGCTCGGCGAACCGAGGATCAGCCAGCGAAAGCCGGACATGTTGGTGCCGCCGGATTAAAGCCGCTGGCGTAACACGCATGACCCATCGTGTTTTCAACCGCCTGCCACGCAATGTTGCCGCGGCTCGACAGGCTGCCGTCCCTGCCATGCGCTTCGTAGCTCTGCGGGTGCAGGATGCCGACGTGCCCTAAGGGTCAGGTGGCCTGTGGAGAGAAGCGACCCGCCGCTTTCCGCTCCAGCCGCCAGCTGAGTGGCGGAAATCTCTGGTCGGGGCGACAGGATTCGAACCTGCGACCCCCACACCCCCAGTGTGATGCGCTACCAGGCTGCGCTACGCCCCGACCGAGGGGCGCGGCTCTACGCCGCGCCCGCCGGTTATGCAAGCGCCGTTCAGATCAGCTTGCGCCAGTGCTGCCCATCCCACGCGTCGATCGACATGGCGCTGGGCGAATGCGCCCGCAGTGCGCGCCCGAACGCCTTCTGGTGATCGGCCTGGCCATGCGCACCCAGCGCCTCGGCATTGGCCCAGCGTTCGGCGACGCGGACGAGATCGGGATCGGCCGCATCGAAGGCGAAGCTATATTCCTCGCAACCTTCCTCGGTCTTCACCACGGCCGCATGATCCGCGAACAGCTTGGCCGCCTTGGCGCCTTCGCCCTCACCCAGCTTGATCGTGCCCATCACCAGAATCGTCATCATTCTCTCCCGTTGGCGGCCGTGTTGCCGACCCGTCGCGAGCAGCACCTATCGCGGCGCGCGAGTTGCGCCAAGGCCGCAGCGATGGTAGCGGCACGCGCTTCACGTGGGGTCCGATCTCGGGCCCCGCGCCCCATGTGCACGCAAGGACGGCATGTTCATTTCCCCAGCTTATGCTCAGACGGCGACTGGCGCCGGCTCGCAGGGTGGCCTCGCCGGCTTCCTCAGCCTCGCGCCGCTGATCCTCGTCTTCATCGTCTTCTATTTCCTGATGATCCGCCCGCAGCAGAAGCGCATGAAAGCGCTGCAGAATGCGGTCGCCGCGGTGAAGAAGGGTGATAGCGTCGTCACTGCCGGCGGGCTCGTCGGCAAGGTGACCAAGGTGGAGGACCGCTTCGTCGAGGTCGAGATCGCGCCGAACACCCGCGTCCGTGTGGTCAAGGCCACGCTCGCCGAGGTGACCGCGCTCGGCTCCAAGCCCGCCAACGACTAAGACTGGGCAACCGAGATGCTCGATTTCCCGCGCTGGAAGGTCGTATCGATCTGGCTGACGATTGCGGTGCTGTGCGCACTCGCCATCCCCAGCCTTCTGCCGCAGCGCATCACTGACCAGTGGGGCAGCTTCCCGCATCCGCGGATCAACCTCGGCCTCGATCTGGCCGGGGGAAGCTACCTGCTGCTCGAGGCCGACGTGAACGACGTCGCCGCGAGCCGGCTGGAAGCGATGCGCGAGCAGGTGCAGACCGAGATGCGGCGGCAGAAGCCGCGGATCGAGATCGGCGACATCTCCACGCGGGGCGGGCGTCTCTCCTTCCTGCTGCGTGATCCGAGCCAGGTGGATGCGGCACGCGAACGCCTGCTGAGCATCACCGGCGGCGGCGTCGGCATGACCGGGCAGCGCGAATGGGATATCCAGGTGGTCGATTCGAGCCGCCTGGTGCTCACCCCCACCAAGGCCGGGCTCGACCAGGCGATCGACACCGCGATGGGCGATGCGACCGAAGTGGTCCGCCGCCGTATCGACGAACTCGGCACGCGCGAGCCGACGATCATCCGGCAGGGTTCGAACCGCATCGTAGTTCAGGTGCCGGGCCTGCAGGATCCCCAGGCGCTGAAGGAACTGCTCGGCAAGACCGCGAAGCTCGAATTCAAGCTGGTCGACGAAAGCGCGACCCCGCAGCAGCTGGTTGCGCGCCAGGCGCCCCCGGGCAGCCAGGTCCTTCCCTATCCCGACAATCCCGCCGGCATCCCCTTCATCGCGGTGAAGCGCACGGCGATCCTCACCGGCGACCAGCTGACCGACGCGCGGCAGGAATTCAGCCAGCAGACCAACGAGCCGCAGGTCGCGATCACCTTCGACAGCCAGGGCGGCCGCAAGTTCGCCCGGGTAACGACGGAGAACGTCAACAAGCCGTTCGCGATCATCCTCGACAATCAGGTGATCTCGGCACCGAACATCAACGAGCCGATCATCGGCGGCCGCGCGCAGATTTCGGGCAGCTTCACCGTCGAAAGCGCCAATGCGCTCGCCATCGCGCTGCGTTCGGGCAAGCTGCCGGTGACGCTGAAGGTCGTCGAGGAATCGACCGTCGGCCCAGATCTCGGCGCCGAATCGATCCGCGCCGGCATCCTCGCCTCCGCCGTCGCGGTGGCACTGGTCGTCGCGTTCATGTTCGTGACGTACGGCCGCTTCGGGATCTATGCGAACCTCGCCGTCATCATCAACGTGTTCGTCATCGTCGGCGTCCTGGCGCTGATCGGCGGCACGCTGACGCTGCCGGGCATCGCGGGCTTCGTGCTGACGATCGGCACCGCGGTCGACGCGAACGTGCTGATCAACGAGCGTATCCGAGAGGAACGGCATCGTGGCCGCAGCGTGGTCCAGTCGGTCGAACTGGGCTATAAGGAAGCGAGCCGCACGATCTTCGAGGCGAACATGACGCACGCGATTTCGGGCATCATCATGTTCCTGCTCGGCTCGGGCCCGGTGAAGGGCTTCGCCGTCGTGCTGCTGATCGGCATCGCGACCAGCGTGTTCACCGCCGTCCTCTTCACCCGCATGCTGGTTGCGCAGTGGCTGCGCCGCACGCGGCCGCAGACGATCAACATATGATCGCCTCCCCCACCTTGATCGCCATGCCCGCCGGTGCGGGCCTGGCGGAGGTTTGCGAATGAAACTCCTCAAGCTCGTTCCCGACAACACGAACTTCGATTTCGTCCGCCTGCGTGGCTGGGCGTTCGGCCTGACGCTGATCCTGTCGGTGCTGGCGATCGGCATCACCTTCGCCAAGGGCCTGAACTTCGGCGTCGACTTCGAAGGCGGCCTGATGATCGAGGAGCGGTTCGCAACGCCGCCCGATCTCGACAAGCTGCGCGCCGTGGTCGACGCCCAGGGGCTGGGCGAGGCATCGCTGCAGCAGTTCGGCGATCCGCGCACGCTCACCATCCGCCTGCCCGTGCAGGAGGGCGCCGACGAAGGCGCCACCAACGCCGCGGTGAAGAAGGTGGAGCTGGCGATCGCCGAGGCATTCCCGGGCGCGACGTTCAGCCGCTACTCGACCATCTCCGGCAAGGTTTCGGGCGAGCTCATCCGAAACGGCATCCTCGCCGTCGTGCTGTCGATCCTGGGCATCGGCCTGTTCGCCATCGTGCGCTTCGAATGGCAGTTCGGCGTGTCCACGATCGCGGCGATCATCCACGATCTGGTGATGACGCTGGGCTTCTTTGCGCTGACGCAGTTCGAGTTCGACCTCAACATCGTCGCCGCGGTGCTGACGATCATCGGCTATTCGATCAACGACAAGATCGTCATCGACGATCGTATCCGCGAGAACATGCGCCGCTATCGCAAGATGGATATCCGCGAGATCGTGAACCTGTCGGTGAACGAGACGCTGCCGCGCACGGTGATGACCTCGGTCACGATCCTGCTGGCACTCGGCGCGCTGCTGTTTCTCGGCGGCCACGTGCTGCGCGGCTTCACCGCGGCGATGATCCTGGGCATCGTGGTCGGCACCTATTCGTCAATCTACGTGTCCTCGTCGCTGCTGATCGTGCTCGGCCTGCGCGCCAACCCGGCGCCCGACAAGCCGACGCGCGATGGCAACATCGACAATGCAGAGCGTGTCGCCCCGCGCGAGCCGCGCGCTTAACGGCGACGAACGCGGTGCGGATGAGCCTTGACCGGAGCGCGGGCGGGCCGCTGGTGCGCGGCTTCACCCGCACCGGCTTTCGCATCGACGAGGAAACGGTGCTGCCCGCTGCGCTGCTGACGGTGAAGGAAGCGCGCAGTTGGAGCCCCCCTGCCCTAGTCGGCCTGACGATCGACGCGCTCGGCCCCGCCCTTGAAGAGAATCCCGAGTTCGTCCTCATCGGCACCGGCAAGTTGCTGGCACGCCCGCCCCGTGCCCTGGTGACGGCGCTGGAGGCGCGCGAGATCGGCATGGAGGCGATGGACAGCCGCGCCGCCGCGCGCGCCTGGGGCGTCCTGCGCAGCGAAGGGCGGCAGATCGCCGCCGCACTCTACCCCCTGGACTATACCGCCTGAGCGGCCGCTGGAGGGCCGCTGGGGCGGCTCTTCATGGCATGGCGGATCTGAGGCCGCCCTTCGGCCCCCAGCCCGCTCATGCACGCAAAAGAAAAGCGGCCCCGGCACATGGCCGGGGCCGCTTCTCGCGTCGCGTTATGCGCGGATCAGGCCGCGGCAGGACGCCGGGCGAAGACGCCGAAGCCGGCGATCACCACGTAGCACAGCACCGGCAGGATCAGCGCGAACGACAGGCTGTTGAACCCGTCCGCCAGCGAACCGTAGAGCGGCGGGATCACCGCGCCGCCGACGATCGCGGTGGCGATCACGCCCGATCCTTCCGCCGCGCGCCTGCCCAGCCCTTCCGAGGCAAGGCTGAAGATCGTCGGGAACATGACCGAGTTTGCAAGCCCGACCGCGATCAGCGCCCAGCCGGCCGACACGCCCGTCGCATTGGCGGAGTAAGCGATCAGCAGGATCGCCAGCGTTCCGGCCGACGCCAGCACCTTGCCCGGCGATACGACACGCAGCAGGCCCGAACCAAGGAAGCGCCCGATCAGCGCGCCACCCCAGTAGAAGGGCACGTAATTGCCCGCGATGTTGAGCGGCACGTTCCAAACGTCCGGCTGCGCGAGATAGACGACGAGGTTTGAGCCGATCGCCACTTCCGCACCGACGTAAAGGAAGATGCACATGACGCCGAACGCGAAGCGCGGGCGGCGCAGCAGCGTCAGCGCGTGGAAGATCGAGCCGGTCTGCTCCTGCTCTTCCTGCAGCCGGTTGCGCCGCGTCCAGACGACCGCGGCGATCACCAGCAGCGCGACGGCAAGGCCGATATAGGTGTGGACGATCGCGCGCGACGCCTCGACGCGATAGGCGTCGAGCGCCGGGCCGCTCAGCGCCGAGGCGCTGACGCCGGCAAGGCTGCCGAGGATCAGCGTCGAGCCGACGCGCGGGAAGATCGTCGTGCCGAGCGAGTTGAACGCCTGCGCGAACGTGAGGCGGCTGTGCGCGGTGCGTGCCGGCCCGAGCAGCGAGATGAGCGGGTTCGCCACCACCTGCACCACCGTGATGCCGGCACCCAGCACGAACAGCGCGAGCAGGAACATGCCGAACGTCGCCGAGCTCGACGCGGGGATGAACAGCAGACAGCCGACCGTCATGGTGGCGAGGCCGATCGATGCGGTGCGCATATAGCCCGCGCGGCGCACGATCGCCGCTGCCGGCAGCGAGAACAGCAGATACGCCAGGAAGAAGGCCGAATTGACCAGGTTCGCCTGTGCATGGCTGAGCGTGAAGAGTTCCTGCAGCTTCGGCATCACGATGTCGTTGAGACTGGTGATGCCGCCGAAGATGAAGAACAGCGCGAACACGAACCAGCGCAGGTCCGGCGCGTCGACATGCCCCCCCTCGCCCGTGTCGGGCACGGGATCGGCACTGTTGGCGGCGTTTGTGCCGTGGGCCAAAGCCATAAATTCCCCTCTGAAAACGTGTAACCGTTTACCGCGGAAATTGGCCGGAGCAATCACTGCTGAGCAGGGAACCAGCGCATCACGGTGGAGGGAAAAGGCGTCCACGCACCAACCTTGATACCGGCGAAACGCAGCGCATCGCCGATCCAGGCATTGCAGGTGCGGATGGCGCTGTAATGGCCTCTCGCAGCGTAGAAGGCATCATAGCCGTAATAGCCGCGGTAGCGCCGCCCGCCCGGAACCAGCGAGGCGCGCACATAGGCGGCGAGGCGGCGATATTCCGCCGGCCGCACCGTCACGCGTCGCACGTCCGGTCCTGGCCCTGGCTGCGGCACGTGATCGACATGCAGCAGCGTTCGGTCACTGCCGAATGCGGCGCCGATCACCGTGGAGAGCTTGAGATCCGACCAGGTCGGGGTCTCCAGATAGAAGTCCTGCTCGCCCCAACCGATCGAGATGTGATCGAACCCGGCATATCGCGGATCTGCGAGGTCGCGGGCAGGGAAAATGCCCCCCCAGTCCACACCCGCCGCCCGCTTGGGCATGACGATCCCGGTGTGGACGCCATTGGATTCGACATAGAGCACGATGCCAGCCGCAGGCTCCGTCCAGCCCGCATTGCTGGGCACCAGGCCGCCAACAAGGCCCGCCACCGGGTAAGCGGCAAGCGCACCGGCGACCCCCACGATGGCGATAATGATCCAGCGCATGAGCAGGCGCTTACCCCGCCCCGACACCCAAAAGCAAAAAGGCCGCATCCTTGCGGACGCGACCTCTTCGTGATCCCAGGATCAGGCAGTGATCAGTTCAGGCGGCCAAGGCCCGAGATCGCGCGATCGACCAGTGCCCGGTCGGCCTCAGCCCCGTGGCGCTGCTTGATCAGCTGCGCCGCTGCGCTGGCGGCAGCGCTTGCCGTCTTCGCGCGGACTTCCGCAATCGCTGCGCGCTCGGCCGCGGAGATGCGGTCCTGCGCCATGCGCGCGCGGCGCTCGACCAGTTCGGCCGCATCGGTGCGCGCCTGCGCCACGATCGCCTCGGCCTCGTGCGTTGCCTGCGTCGCCATGTCGGCGGCGCTCTTCTCGGCGTCGGCGATCTTGCGCGCATATTCGTCGCGCAGGGCTTCGGCCTCGGCACGAAGCGTCTTCGCCTCGTCCAGCTGGCGGCGGATGTCAGCGATCTGCTTGTCGAGGCCGCCGACGATCATCGCCGGCACCTTCTTCACCAGCAGGATGATGATCAGCACCAGCATCGCCAGCGACACGATCACCGTGCCATTGGCAAAGCCGAACAGCGCCGGATCGACGTGGTGATCGGGCCCGCCCTCGGCGATCGAGGTCGACAGCGCCTCGGTGCCGTGCGCGTTCATGCCCTCGGCATTCGCGGCGGTGGCGAGGTTATGCGCCACTTCGGCCGAGCCCGGGGACATGGCGCTCATGATGATGAACTCAGCCATTGGCCATCGCCGCCTGAACGGCGCTCCTCGCTTCCTCGGCCGACACCTGGGTGCCGGATACGCGTGCCACGATATCCTGCGCGGCTTCGGCAGCCACGGCCTCGATCTCGGCCAGCGCCCGTTCGGTCGCCGCCCGGATATCAGCCTCGCCGGCCGCGATACGCGCCGCCTGCTCGGCATGCGCGGCGCTCAGCGTCTCCGCGGAAGCGGCAGCGGCGTGCTGGCGCGCCTCGGCGACGAGCGCCTGTGCCTTTTCGCGGTTGGCCTGGTCGCGCACGCGCCATGCCTCTTCCGCCTGATCCGCCGTGTCGCGTGCCGCCGACGCCGCAGCGAGATCGGCAGCGATCGACTGATCACGCGTATCGATCGTCTTCTGCACCTTGGGCAGCATGCCGCGGCCCACGACGAAGAAGACGATACCGAAGGTCACGGCCAGCCAGAAGAACTGGGAAGCCCAGGTCGCGGCAAGTTGGGAGATCTGAGGCATCGAAAATCCCGCCTGAACGGGGCGCGCCGACCGGCTCGCCCCGTCTAGGATCGTAATGTTAGGCGACGAAAACCAGGATCATCGCCACGACGAACGCGAGCAGACCGAGAAGCTCGGCGCCGGCGAAGCCGATGAACAGACGGCCCTGCTGCGCGTCAGCCGCGCCCGGGTTGCGCAGCGCGCCTTCGAGGAACTTGCCGAACACGTTGCCCACACCGAGCGAGGCGAGGCCCGCACCCACGGCTGCGAGACCAGCGCCGAGCAGCTTTGCGGCTTCTGCGTCCATTTCAATAACTCCCTATGAAAATCAAACGGTTGGAAAGAACAGGTGAAACTTAGTGCAGGTTGACCGCATCGTTCAGGTAGAGCGAGGTCAACAGCGCGAAGACATAGGCCTGGATGCCGGCGACGAGCAGTTCGAGCGCCGAGATGCCGACCATCAGACCGAAGCTGGGGATGCCCACCAGCAGGCCGACACCGAGCCCGGCGTTGCCGGCATTGACGACGAACCCGGCCAGCACCTTCAGCAGGATGTGCCCGGCGGTCATCGCGACGAACAGTCGCAGGCCGAGGCTGAACGGGCGCACCATGAACGAGACGAACTCGATCAGCGGAATGACCGGCATCAGCCACCACGGCGTGCCGTGCGGCACGAACAGGCTGAAGAAATGCAGGCCATGCCGCCAGAAGCCGACCACCAGGACGATCGCGAACGACATGATCGCGAGGACGCCGGTGATGGTGAAGTGGCTGGTGAAGGTGAAGGGATGAACACCGACGACGCCGAGCGGCAGCAGGCCGAGCACGTTGGCGAACAGGATGAACATGAACAGCGAGAAGACGTAGGGAACGTAGCGCTTCCCTTCGGGCCCGATGTTCGACGCGAGCATGTTGTCGATGAAGCGCACGGCGCCCTCGACCATCATCTGCCCGCGTGTGGGTACAACCTTGCCCTTCGTGCCGAGCGACATGAACGCGATCAGCACGATCGTCGCCACCGCCATCCACATCGCCGAGTTGGTGAAGGCGATGTTATAGCCGGCAATCTGCCAGTCCTGGGTGCCGAACAACGGCTCTACCAGAAACTGGTGCATCGGATCGATCTTGCCGCCGCCTTCCGCCACGCCTGTAATTCCCTAACGAAAGCGCCCGATCGTTACTTCGGGCGCTTGGTCGAAATCCGAATGATGTTTCTGAACGCGGCGATCGTCCCGAGGGCGAGCATCACGAGCAGACCCCAGGGCTGCGTGCCCGCAAATCGGTCGATTACCCAACCGATCAGCGCGCCGCCGACCATCCCGCCAGTCAATTCTGCGAGCACGCGGTTGCCGAGGCGATAGCCGCCGTCGGATTCCACCTTGCTCGCCTTCGTCCGGCGTGCCTCGTCCGCTTGCGCTGCATTCAACCGCTCGTCGAGCGAGGTGATGCGTGCATCCTGGCCGAGGGTGTCTGGTCCGGGCTCGTTCTCCGCCATCCGCGCGCACTCCCGTCTTCTGGGCAGGCGCGAAGAGTGCCAAGTGGCGAGCCCGCCAAGGCGCCGTCCGGTTAGCCGGGGGGTCCGGGGGTGTCAACCTTTGCGCAACATTCGGACACGGGCTGGAACGCCATGCCATGGCCCCGCCCGGGGCAGCGGAAACAGCCGCTTAGCGGGCGTCCCTCCATGGCCGAGGAACCAACCCGGCGACCTCAGACGCAGCGCGGGTCGCGAATCGGTGCGCCGGCGCCGCGCGTTTCCCAGCTGCCGTCCGGCGTGCGATACTTTTCGCCCGGCGCCGTCTGCTGGATGAGGTTGCAGCCGCTGGTGAAGGCCAGCTGTTCGACCGTGGCGCCCGAGGCCTGCGCCTTCTGCGTGTAGGCGGCCTTGCGCTGGATGTTGATCGCGTTGACCAGCGCGCGAACCTGCGGCGACCCGGCGCCGACCACGCCGAGATAACCGTCAGGCTGTTCGCCCACCTCGCCAGCCGAACGTGCGGCGGCATAGGCCGGGTCGCGCTGCGCCCAGGCAGTTGCCGACACGCCGGTCAACGCCAGCGCCCCCGCCACCATCAGGATCGTCTTGCTCACTGCCTTGCTGGTCATCTTAAAAGATCCCCGGATTCTGTTTGATCAGCGACTTCGCTTCGCTGTCGAGACGGTACACCACTTCCTGCGTCACGCTGATGTTGAGGTTGATCACGATCGGCTTGTCCGGCGCGGCGACATTGACGCAGCCGCCCGTCACCACCGCCATTCCGATCGCCGCCTTCCGCATCATCATGGAAATCGGGTGCCCTCCTCGCTTCTTCAATGTGTCGCTCATGGCATGTTCTCGCTTGCGGATGACTGAATGGCTGGCGGCGTCGCCGTCGATAGAGGCGCTGCGGGGGGCTGGCTGCGCTTGTTCTGCTCTTCCAGCAGCGCGGGCAGGTTGCGTTCGATCAGCCGCTTCGGATCGTAGAAGCTCGCCGCCGAATCGATCAGCCCGCGGAAGGGCGCCTTGATCCTGATGTTGAACACGAAGGGCAGCCGTTGCAGCCGGCGGACGAGGAAGTTCGATTTCGCACCCTCCCCCTGGCTGACGCCGGCGAAGCGCACCTCGGTGATCATCTCGCCCGCAAGCGGCCCGTTCATCACGACGTCCAGATTGCGGTAGCGCAGCGAACGCAGCGCCTGGAACGCGATATTGCCCCAGGTGCCCAGGTCCTCCTTGGTCAGCTCCCCCAGATAGGCGAGGCTGCCGCCGCCCTCGCGCACCGTCAGCGTGCCCTTCTCGATCCGCCCGCCGGTCTGGTCGAACACCATCGGCAGCTCGCCGTCGAACACGCCCGTCGCGTCGAGGTTCTTGAAATCGAACTGCTGCAGGAACTGGCGCGCCTCCGCGCCTTCGACATGAAAGGTCAGGCGGCGCTGCTGCTGCGCGCCGAAATCGAGCAAGGTGGGCCGTAGCGTCAGTGTGCCGCCGGCGAACGGCCAGCGCCCCTCGTTCACCTTGATGCGCAGGCCGGGCAGCAGCTGATAGTCGATCCGCCCGTCCGTCACTTCGACGCCAGGGTTGATCGAGGCCACCGTCGCCACCTGGCTCGGCGCGCTTTCCAGCCCGAGAAGATCGGTGAAGACCAGCTCGCCCTTGAGGCCCGCGACCGGCCCGAATGCCGCGGCGAGATCCGTGCGGTCGGTGGCAAACCTTCCGGTCGACGTGACGCCCTCTGGCGTCCAGGCAATATCGCCCGTGCCGCGCACCGTTCCGCGCACGTCGGCGATGACGCCGAACGTAAGCGGGGTCAGCTCCTCGGGCTGGAAACCATCGCCAAAGGTGATGCCGGAGACGGCAAGGTGCGCGGCGCCGGTGCCGCTCGCGAGGACATGGCGGAGCGTCACGTCGGCGACCTTCACGCTCTTTGCCGGCTCGAACAGCGTGCCTTGCGCGCTGACCGTTCCATTCGCCAACCGAAGCGTGACATTGCGCGCCATCAGCTGCCGGAACCTTACCGCCTCTGCCGCATCCGCCACCGTCAGCCCGCCATTCAGCGCCAGATTTGCACGGGCAAATCGCCAGTCCCCGGCGGCGTCACCGAGCAGAAGCGGCACGGCACCGATCTGTCCCGAGCCACCTGCAAAGCGCCCGCTCACCCCGCCGCCGCTGATCCCGCCGTCGAGGCGCGCGAGATCTAGCCGGGTAACGCGATCCCCCTGCCCCAGCCGCGCCTTCACATCAGCGAGCGCAAATCGCGCCGCCCCATGCCGCCACTCGGCACGCGCCGCCGCCAGCGTCAGGGGCGATCCGCCGAGCATCCCAGCAAGCCGCGGCTCCGCGATCATCAGACCCCCACCGATCTTCCCGCCATCGATCCGCAGCAACGCGCCTTCGAGCGGACAAAGCCGGAGAGCGGTTTCGCGCAGTGTGAGGCCCGCCACCGCAAGGCGCCGGAAGCTGGCCGGCGCACACGTCTCGGTCACGCGCAGGTCACCGCCGGCGCTGCGCCGCGCGACGATCGGCAAGCGCAGCCCCTCGATCGCGCCATCGCCGAGCGGGCCACTCACGTCCGCGACGGTGCTCAGCCGAAACGCGCCGTCCGGCGCGAGCGTGAAGCGCGCTGCAGTCAGCGCGAGCCGGGCGCCGCCTGCGGCATAAGGCGCCAATGTTGCGGTGCCGGCGACGGTTGCGCCCGGCGCAGCCTGCACCAGGGTCACTCGCGCCTCGGGCAGACCGCCCCCGCCCATTGTAAAGGTGCCGTCAGCGCGCAGGCCCTCAGGCGCGCCGAGCACCAGTCCCTCGCCGGAGCCAAACCGCATCGATGCGCCGCTCGCCGCGCGCACCGCGAGTTGCCGCACCGTCGCCAGTGGCCGGCCAGAGGCAGTGCCGATGGCGACTTCACCGCCGATATCAAATCGTTCCGCGGCGCGGGCGCCCGCACGTGCTGCTGCTGCCGCAACGGGGCCTATCGGCGTCCCGGCGGTGGCGCCTGCCAGCGCCGCAATCCCAGCACGCCGCTGCGCCGAAACGGTGACATCACCGGCGTCAACCCGGCCCGCCGCCAGCGCTCGGCCGGCTGCCACCCGCCAGGTACCGGCATAGGCCAGCATCGCGCCGCTCACCCCGGCAACGCTAAATCGCTCGCCGCGCAACTGAGCTTCGCCCTCGGTACGAGAGGCGTTGCCGCGAAACTCGATTTGCCCTGTCAGCGCACCAAGCGACGCATCGGCGGCGGTCATTCTCCCCACGCGCAGCCCGGCGGATCCCTGCCACCGGTCAAGCGCCGGCCCCAAGGTCACGTCGACCCGCGCTTCCGGTGTCGCGATCGTCGCCGCGCCGCAGCGCAGCCCGGCCAGCCTTACCGGTCCGCTCAGTTGCGGCGTGAAATTATGCACCGCCACGTCGAGCAGCGCGCTGGGGCGGAACAGCCGGCAGTCGCCAACCGCCGCGCCGTTGCTGACCGCCGCGACCGTGCCGCGGAACCCGTCGTCCAACCGCCCCCGGCCGGCGATCCGAAGGCCGACCGGCCCCAGTGGTGTCTCCAGCCGAACTCGAGCATCGCCTACCGATAAGTCAACCGCCGGCAGCGCAAACGGGCCGCCGCTCGGCGCCGGCAGCAGCTGATCGATCGCGCCAAGCGACAGGCGGCCGTCAATTAGGCGGGCACGCATCCGAAGCTTGCCCGCGCGAACGCCGCTGAGCCGCGCACCGCCGGGGCCGATGTCAGTGTAGGTTTCGATCCAGTCCGCCACGAGATCCGGCGACCGGGGATCGCCAACCACCACATTGGTGAGCCGCTGGCGCCCGAAGCCGAGATCGGAAATCGCATAGCGTGCCGGCACCTTGCGCGCGCCGAGGGTGCGATCGATGTAGCGCGTCGCGATCGGCACCCGCGCCAGCCAAAGGCCAAGCAGCAGAAGCGTCAGCAGGATCGCGGCGATCGCCAGCCTCCGGCGGAAGGGCCGGCGGCGGACGTGCGGCAATCGTTCCTCTTCTGCCGCTTCCACGCGCCCTCGTTCGTCCTCCCGACGCCGCCGCTCTACCGGCTGAACACCGCCCCGTCATCCCCGCGCACGGACGCCCGCGACCGATCGTTCCCGATTGCGCACAGGCTGCGTCCTGCTAGCCTTTCACCGATGGCCGACGCCGATCCACCGAACGACACACAGGGCCATCGCGCGCGGCTACGCGAGCGGCTGCTCGGCAGCGGCGGCGACACGTTGCTCGATCACGAGCTGCTCGAATATCTCCTGACCCTTGCGACCCCGCGGATCGATACCAAGCCGATCGCCAAGGCGCTGCTGCGTGAATTCGGCGGCATCGGCGGCGTCTTCACCGCCGATCGCGAGGCGTTGCTGCGCGTGAAGGGCATGGGAGACGTCAGCATTTCGGCGCTGAAGATCGCGCAGGCCACGGCGCTTCGGTTGCTGCAAGCGGAGGTCGCGGCGCGCCCGGTGCTCGGCAACTGGCAAGCGCTACTCGATTACCTGCGCGCCGACATGGCGCATCATGCGATCGAGCGCGTGCGCGTGCTGCACCTCAACACGCGCAACATGCTGATCCGCGACGAGGTGATGAGCGAGGGCTCGGTCGATCAGGCGCAGGTCCATGTGCGCGAGGTGATCCGCCGCGCAATCGATCTTGGTTCCGCGGCGATCATCCTCGTCCACAACCACCCGTCGGGCGACCCCTCGCCGAGCCGGGCCGACATCGACGTCACGCGCGCGATCGTCGAGGCGGGCCGCGGCCTGGGGATCGCGGTGCACGATCACCTGATCATCGGCACGAGCGGCCATGTCAGCCTGCGTGCCAAGGGGCTGATGTAGTCGTCGACCGGCGTGCCGCAGCATCGCTGCGGCAGGAAATTTGCAAACTTATGTTGCGCTGCGCAACCGAGCGATTTCTCGCGCATTATCCGCGGCATGCCGAGCTACTTCTTCCGTGTACGTACTCCCGATCAGGTCGTTCGCCGGGCGGAGTGTCACGAGCTTCCAGATATCAATGCTGCGCTGGCTTTTGCGCAGCGTACGGCACGCTCCATGGTGCGGGTGCCCGTGCGCCGCGGCGCGCGCGTGCTCGGCGGCAGCCTCGATATCGAGAACGAGATCCAGCAGCCGATCGCGCGCGTGATGCTGGCCGAGATGGCGCAGCAGATTTCCTGAGCGTCTGATCAGCGCGGCGCAGGCGCCCGCACGCATTCTCACTTCGCGTGGTAGAAGTCGTACACCTGCTGCGCGACTCCGGCACTCACCCCGGGTGCCTTCTGCAAATCGGCAAGGCTGGCGTTGCGCACCGCGCGCGCCGTGCCGAAGTGCATCAGCAGCGCCTTCTTGCGCGCAGGGCCGATGCCGGGGACTTCATCCAGCGGACTCGCCCCCATCGCCTTGGCGCGCTTTTCACGATGCGCGCCGATGACGAAGCGGTGCACCTCGTCGCGTAGCCGCTGAAGATAGAACAGCACCGGCGAATTGACCGGCAGCGTCAGTTCGCGCCCGTCCACCAGGTGGAACACCTCGCGCCCCTCGCGGCCGTGGTGCGGGCCCTTCGCGACGCCGACGAGACACACGTCCTCGATGCCGAGATCCTCCAGCACCGCCTTGGCGGCGTTCAACTGACCACGGCCGCCGTCGAGCAGCACCAGATCGGGCCAATTGTCGCCGTCACGATCGGGATCCTCCTCGATCGCGCGGGCGAAGCGGCGGGTGAGCACTTCGCGCAGCCCGGCCGAAGCGCCGCTCGAACATTTCGCGCATCATCGCGAAATCGTCATCAGTCGCCGCCTGCTTGATGTTGAACTTGCGATACTGGCCCTTGCGGAAGCCCTCCGGCCCGGCGACGACCATCGCGCCCACGGCATTGGTGCCCTGGATGTGGCTGTTGTCGTACACCTCGATCCGCTGCGGCGGTTCGGCGAGGCCGAACAAATCGGCGACCTCGCGGTTGAGCTTCGCCTGAGTCGTGCTCTCGGCAAGCCGGCGTTCCAGCGCTTCCGTGGCATTGCGGCAGGCCTGTTCCATCAGCCGCTTGCGCGTGCCCCGCTGCGGCACCTCGATCGACACCTTGCGCCCGGCCTGGGTCGTCAGCGCCTCGGCCAGCAGATCTGCCTCGGGCAGCACGCGATCGACCAGCACCGCCTTCGCCGGCGGCACCTCCTCATAGAATTGCATGAGGAACTGGGTCATCACCTCTTCCTCGGTCACGTCGGCGGTGTGCGCGGGGAAGAAGCTGCGGTGGCCCCAGTTCTGGCCGCCGCGGATGAAGAAGGCCTGGATGCCGATCACGCCCTCATGGCTGGCGAGCGCGAAGATATCCGCGTCCCCCACCCCTTCGGCGTTGATGAATTGCGAGCCCTGGATGAAGGTCAAGGCGCGCAGCCGGTCGCGCAGCACGGCGGCAAGCTCGAAATCCATCGCCGCGGCCGCGGCTTCCATCTGCGCGCCAAGCTTCGCTTGGACGTCGGTCGTCTTGCCGGCGAGGAATTTCTTCGAATCGGCGACCAGCTCGTCGTAACCGGCCTTGTCGATCCGGCCGACGCACGGCGCCGAGCAGCGCTTGATCTGGTACAGCAGGCACGGCCGGTCGCGCGTCTTGAAGAAGCCGTCGGTGCAGCTTCTGAGCAGGAACAGTTTCTGCAGCGCGTTCAGCGTGTTGTTGACGCTGCCGGCGCTGGCGAAGGGGCCGTAATAGTCGCCCTTCGCGCGCCGGGCGCCGCGATGCTTCTGGATGCGGGGAAAGTCGTGATCGGCGCGCAGCAGGATGAACGGGAAGCTTTTGTCGTCGCGCAGCAGCACGTTGTACGGCGGGCGATACCGCTTGATCAGCTGCACCTCGAGTAGCAGCGCCTCGGCCTCGTTGTTGGTCGTGACGATCGTCATCGACCGGGTCTGCGACACCATCCGCTGGAGCCGCTTCGACAGGTTGTTGATCTGCGTATAGTTGCTGACGCGGTTCTTCAGCGCGCGTGCCTTGCCGACGTAGAGCACGTCGCCGCGCGCATCCTGCATCCGGTACACACCCGGCCGCAACGGCAGCGTCTGAACGACATTGCGGATCGCCGCCACGCCAGCCTCCAGATCGGGCTGGTCGCTGCCGCGGATCGCGAATGTCGCTTTCTCTTCGTTGAACCGGTCAGGCGGGCCGTAGGAACCTTGCATCGTTCTCGCGATCTAGGGGCGAAAGCATGGTATTTGAACCTCTGGCGCCATGCACGACCTAGGAACCGGTGACGCTGGCGGAACGGCGGCCAGCCGAAGCCGTTGAGCGGGCATGACCCAGAGACGCGATAGCAGCGGCCGCTTCAAGGCCGATCACAGCCAGCGCAACACCACAATCGGTGTGGCCACCGCAGTCGGCGCGATTGCCACTGGCCTCGCCAGCGCGATCCATTTCGGCCTGTTCGACCGCTTCTTCCCGCCTAAGGACGGGCACCCGGCGCCCGATCTCGAGGGCGATCATCACCCCGGGCCGCATGATCGGGCGGTCGATCATTTCCGCCCCGATCCCACCGCGCCGGTGCCTCCGTCGGAACGTGAAGCGCTTCGCCCGGCGACGGGCCATGCACCGGGCTTCGCCGCCGACCGCGGCAGCACGCTGGGGTAACAACGGCCACCCGCCGGTGTATCGCACCGGCAGCACCGGCGGCGGAGCGAGAGGGAAAATACGCTCCGCCGCCGCCTCTCCCCTGCCGCCGGGTGCCGCGGCGGCAGGGTCGAGATCGTTTTCCTGTGCGCCTTATTCGTAACGCAGCGCCCTGATCGGGTTCGCCCGCGCTACGCGCCATGCATGGCCCGCGATCGTGCCGACCGCGATAGCCAGTGCCAGCGCACCGGCGAGCAGGAACGGCGCCGGCCCCAGTGTCATCCGTGTGTCGAAGCTGTTCAGCCAGTCACGCATCACCCACCAGGCAACCGGCCAGGCGATGAAATTGGCGATCAGCACCGGACGGCTGAACTGCCACACCAGCAGCCGGACGATATCCTGCGTTCGGGCACCGAGCACCTTGCGGATGCCGATCTCCTTGGTCCGGCGCTCCGCCGTGAAGGCGGCGAGGCCGAACAATCCCAGGCAGGCGATCACCACGGCGAGCGAAGCGAAGCCGGCGAAGATCTTCGCCCGCACGTCCTCGGCCTTGTACAGTTCCTGGATGATCGCTTCGCTGAACTCCGCTTCGAACGGAACGTCCGGTGCGGCTTCCTTCCACACCCGCTCGACACCGGCGCGCACGGCGGCCGGATCGCCATCGTAGCGGATGACCATCTTGGTCTCGCCCTCGCGCGTGCCGAGAAACATGAGCGGATCGAGCGGCTGGCGGACGGAGCGGAACCGCGAATCCTTCACGATACCGATGATCGTGTTGGGCATGTCGCCAAATTCCGCGGAAATGCCGATCCTGATCGTCTTGCCCACGGCGTCGGCAGGATTGCGATAGCCCATCTTGCGCGCTGCGGATTCGTTGACGAGGATATTCGCGCCGCGGGCTGCCAATGCGCGGATTTCTTCCTTCTTCTCAGGGAAGGAGGTCGTCTGATCATCCATCGGACGCGCGCGATCGAACCATCGGCCCGCGGCCAGCTCCAGCCCCATCGCATCCTTGAAGCCGACATCGACGCGGTAGCGCCCCAGCGTCACCGGCTGTGGCTGTCCCGGCACCAGCACGCCGGTATTGCTCGAATCGCTCGTTGCGACGCCGATGTCGGTACGGCCGACCGCGACCACGCCGGGCACCCGCTTCATCCGCTCCGCCAGTTGCTCGCCCCGGCCGATCAGTTGGTAACGGCTCAGCCCGTCGAGCTGGAGGATGTTGTTGCGCTTGTAGCCCGGATCCACCGAGCGCGCGTACACCGTCTGGCCGTAGACGATCGCGGTGCAGATGATCAGCCCGATCGAGATGGCGAATTGCGCCACCACCAGCACGCTGCGTAGCCGGCCCGTGCCGGGCGTCTCCGCGGACGATTTGTTGGCCTTCAGGACGCTCGCCGGCTGGAAGCGCGACAGGAAGAACGCTGGGTAAAGCCCGCCGAGCACACCGACGATCAGCACCAGCGCCAGCGCCGGCAGCAGCATGCCGTCCGCGCCTAGATAGCTGAAGCCAAGATCGGCATCGAGCAGCGCGGAGAACGGCCGGACGAGAAGCTCGCCCAGCGCCAGCGCCATTACCACCGCAATGGCGGAGACGAGGAGCGATTCGCCCACGAACTGCCCGATCAGCTGCCTGCGCGTCGCGCCCAGCACCTTACGCAGCGCCACCTCACGCGCGCGCTGCCCCGCCCTGGCCGTGGCAAGGTTGGTGAAGTTCACCACCGCCATCGCCAGGATCAGCACGGCGATGATCGCGAAGGTCGCGATGGTGCGGCGGTCATTCCCGGGCGTCATCGCGCCGGCCTGCGCCGTCCCGAGGTGAACATCGGCCAGCGGCACCAGCTTCCAATCGGTGTCGTCGCCGGCGTTGTAATGGGTTCCGCCGAAATTCTCGTCGGCGATGTTGCGCTTCTCCCAGGCGGGAAGCTGCGCGTTGATCGTATCGACGTCCGTGCCCGGCTTCAGCTTCACATAGACCCAGCCGGACTGGCAGCCCCAGCAATCCAGGAAATCGGGCTCCTGCGCGAAGTAGGACGGGAAGTCCCGCCGCACCACGGCATTGATCCGGAAGTGCGAATTCTTCGGCAGGTCCTCCAGCACCGCGTTGACGCGATAGTCGTAGGTCTTGCCCTTCTGGATCAGGCTCAACGTGCGGCCGATCACGTCCTCCGTCCCAAACTGGCGGATCGCTTCCGATCGGGTGATCACCGCCGTGTCGGGCGCGTTCAACGCGGTCTTGGATCCGCGGATTAGCGGCAGGTTCACGACCGCCAGGAAGTTCCCGTTGCTGATCAGGTAATCCTTCGCGCTCGTGACCGTCCCGTCCTTGACGATCGTCGGGCTGCCGCCGAGGACGTAGACGGACTTGTCGATCTGCGGGAAATCCTTCCGCAGCCGATCCTCGGTGATGTAGCTCGTCATCTGCAGGAACATCGGCGGCCCGTCGCGCGGGTTCGGCCACCAGGTCTGCACCTGATAGGTGTTTTCGCCGTCGGGCACCCAGCGATCGAAGCTGGTTTCGTAGCGGATGAAAACCAGGATCAACAGGCACGCTGCCATGCCGATCGCCAACCCCAGCAGGTTGATCAGCGAATAGGTGCGGTTCTTCGCCAGCGCCCGGAACGCGACGGTGATATAGTTGCGCCACATGGGTTTTGCCCCCCTTGCCGGTTACGCCGCGCGGCGCCGTTCTTGCAGGATCCGCCCGTCGAGCATGTTGACGACGCGGCTGGCGTAATCCGCATGGGCCGGCGAGTGCGTGACCATCACGATCGTCGCTCCTTCGCCGTTCAGCCCCTGCAGCATCCGCATCACTTCCTCGCCGTGATTGGTGTCGAGGTTACCCGTCGGTTCGTCGGCGAGGATCAGCTTGGGCTTGGCAACAAGCGCGCGGGCGACCGCAACGCGCTGCTGCTGGCCGCCCGACAGCTGGCTTGGCCGGTGCCGCGCGCGATGCGCGATGCCGACACGGTCCATCACCTCGTCCGTCCGCCGGCGCCGTTCGGCCGTGGGCACGTCGTGGTAAAGCAGCGCAAGCTCGATGTTGTCGCGCACCGACAGTTCGTCGACCAGGTTGAAGCTCTGGAAGATGAAGCCGATGTTTTCCTTGCGGAAATCGGCGAGCTTCCCTTCGGCGAGCCCTGCCACTTCGGTGCCGTCGAACACATAGGAACCGCTGGTCGGACTATCGAGCATGCCGACGACGTTGAGCAACGTCGATTTGCCGCAGCCGGATGGCCCCATCACGGCGACGAACTCGCCAGCGGCAATATCGAGATCGATTCCGTCGAGCGCCACCGTCTCCACGCTGTCCGTGCGATAGAGCCGCGCCACTTCACGCATGCGGAGCATCAAATGTCCTTTCCTTGGGTGAGGTCGAGCGCGTCCTTGTCGGCGAACCCGGTGTAGGGAGAGGTGATCACGCGCTCGCCGGGGCTGAGCCCGTCGAGCACCTCGATCGTGTCGGCATTGCGCCGCCCGAGCCGGACGTTGCGCTTCACCGCACGCGATCCGTCCGGCGTGACGACGAAGACCCATGCACCGCCCGTGTCGTTGTAGAAGGCGCCGTTGCGGATCAGCACCGCCGGCGCCGGATCGCCAAGGGTCAGCCGTGCCTGCACCGTCTGGCCGCGCTGCAGCCCGGCCGGCTCGGTGCCGACGAACTGTAGCTCGATCTCGAACTGGCCGTTCTGCACCTGCGGGAAGATCTTCGTCACCCGCACCTGCTGCCGCTCGCCGCGGCCACCCGCCGTCTCGATCGTGGCGCGCTGACCGACTGCAACCCGGCCCAAATAATATTCGTCCACGCCGGCGCGCAGCTTGTTGCGGCCGGGGCTGTCGATCTGCCCGATCCGCTCGCCGCGCTGCATCGACTGGCCGACCTGGATCGAGAAGCCGGATAATTGCCCCGCCACCGGTGCGCGCAGCTTGAGCGCATCGAGGTTCGCGCGGGCAAGTTCCAGCCCCGCCTGGAGCGATCCGGTGGAAGCGCGCTGTTGGGCCAGCTGGCTGCGCAGCAACCGATCGTCGGTAGACTGGCCCTGGCGCAGCACGGCAACGCGGCGCTGTTCGTAGTGGAACTGGTCGGTCGTGTCGGCGAACTGCCGCCCGGCGACGAATCCGCGCTTGGCCAGCGGCGCCTCGCGCTCATACTGGCGCCGCGCCTTGTCGAGCGCCAGCTCAGCCTCCAGCACGTTGCGCTCGTTGGCGACGCGCGTCTGCGCCAGGGCCAGTTCCTGGCTGCGCATGTTGTTGATCTGCTGCTCCACCTCGGTTTGCCGCGCGAGCGTCGACAGCTGAAGTTCCGCGTTGGAGAGCACCGCGATCGGCTGCCCCTTGGCGAGGTTGGTGCCATCCTCGACGAGGACTTCCTCGACGCGTCCGCCCTCGATCGCATCGATATAGACGGTCAGCAGCGGCTCCACGCGGCTGCGCAGCGGAATGTAGTCGTCGAACGTGCCTCGGGCGACGGTGGCGATGTTCAGCCGCTCGGCTGCCACGCTCTGTGTGCCAGCGCGCGGCGCGATCCACCAGAACAGCCCGGCGACAATCAGCACGACCAGCGCGACGGCGCCCGCGATCACCGCCTTGGGCATCCTCCGGCGTTCGATCACCCGATCCATGCCGCTGCCGGAGACCGCGGCGCTCCCCGTTTCCCGATCCTTGGGCAAGGGAACGACGCTCATGTCCGTTTCCGGACGCAAGCATTGTCCGCTTCCGGACAGAAGCTCGACGAAAAGATCCGGCAGAAGCCCCCGCAAACACTCATAGCGAGACCGCGAAGCTCAATGTCGGGGTGGTGATCGTCAGCGACAATTGCGGCAGGCGGGGCTCACTCAAGACACTCGCCACCACGGCGATCGCACCGGCCGCGATCAGGATACGGTTACAGGCTTGCCTCATCATGAGGCACAGCATTGCATCGCGCGTGCCAATTGCCGCGTGGAGAGATGCCCTTTGAGAAATCTCCCGGCTTTTCTCCTCGCCGGCTAGGTGTATGATCAATGTGGCACAGTTGTTGATTGTCCGCGGATGGACACTCGCTGTACGGGATCGAACGGGATGGGGCCTGAATTCAACCGATGCGTCATCGTCGATGACGACGACGATATCCTTTTGGCCGCCCGTTTGCTGCTGCGGCCGTTGTTCCAGGAGATCATCACGGCCGGTACGCCGGACGAGGCGCTGCCGGAAATCCGCAGCACCGTGCCTGACGTGGTGCTGCTCGACGCCAACTTCGCCCGCGGTGCGACTGATGCGCGCGAAGGGCTCGCCTGGCTCGATCAACTGGTCGCGATCGATCCCGAAATCGTGGTCGTCATGATCACCGCCCATGCCGGCGTCCACGTGGCGGTGGAGGCGATGAAGCGCGGCGCGACGGACTTCGTGCCCAAGCCATGGTCGAACGAACGGCTGCTTGCCACCGTTCGCACTGCGGCGGCGCTGCGCCGGTCGCGGGTCGCGGCCGGTGCGTCGCGCGGGCAGGATGCCGAGCGTACCGGCGCGAAGTCCTCGCTGCTCGGCCGCTCGCCCGCCATGGCACGCGTCCACTCGCTGATCGAGCGCGCCGGGCCGACCGACGCCAATGTCCTCGTGCTGGGCGACAATGGCACCGGCAAGGAGCTGGTCGCGCGGGAGCTTCATGCGCGGTCGCTGCGCGCCGGGCGCGTCTTGCAGACCGTCGATCTCGGCGCAGTGTCCAGCGAGCTGATCGACAGCGAATTGTTCGGCCATGTGAAGGGCGCGTTCACCGACGCGCGCACGGACCGGGTCGGTCGCATCCAGGAAGCGGACGGCGGCACGCTGTTCCTCGACGAAATCGGCAATCTTCCGCTGCACTTGCAGCCCAAGCTGCTCACCGTGCTCGAACAGCGGCAAGTGACGCCGGTCGGCGCGAACAAGCCGGTCAAGGTCGACATCCGCGTGATCGCGGCGACGAACATGACGCGTGATCGACTGACGGATGAACGCGTGTTCCGGCAGGATCTGCTTTACCGCCTCAATACCGTCGAGATCACCTTGCCGCCGCTCGCCGAGCGGCCCGAGGATATCGGTGATCTCGCGGAGCATTTCCTCACCGTCTACGCCGAACGGTACAACCGCCCACGGCCGACGCTGAGCGACAGCGCACGCGCTGCGCTGACGCGTTACGACTGGCCGGGTAACGTGCGCGCGCTGCGCCACGCCGTCGAACGCGCGGTGATCCTCTCCACCGGTCCGGTGCTGGAAATCGAGGATTTCGGGCTCGAGCTTGCCGCGCCGCGCCATGCCGCCGCCGCGCCCCAGCGCGCCGCGACCGACGATCTCAACCTCGACCGCGTGGAGCGCCGGCTGGTCGAGGAGGCGCTCCGCAAGCACGGCTATAATATCACCCTTGCCGCCTCCGAACTGGGCCTGTCGCGCGCCGCCTTGTACCGGCGCATGGAAAAACATGGGCTTTGACGGGCGCTTCACGCTCGGCCTGATCTTCCGCGTGGCGCTGCTCGTGCTGGCGCTGATGATGGTGGTGTGGGCCTTCCGCACGCCCTCCTTCGTGATGGTCCGTCTGGTGGCCGTCGGCGTCGCCGTGATCGCGGCCATGACCTTGTGGTATCACGTCGAGCGCACGAACATCGCGCTCGCCCGCTTCCTCGAGGCGCTGCGCATCGGCGATTTCGCGGCACATTTTCCCGAACAGGGCGGTGCCGGCTTTCGTGCGCTCGGCGCGGCGCTCAACGATACGATCCGGCGGCTGCGCGAGCAGCGCGGGCAGACCGATTCGGAACTGCGCTATTTCGAGGCGCTGATCGACGACATGCCCGTGGCATTGCTGACGATCGACGGTGGCCGGGTCGAGCTTGGCAACAAGGCTGCGCGCCGCTTGTTCGCTCGCCACAGCGGCGTCCGCCCCGAGGATTACGCCATCTATGGCGCGACGTTCGCCGCCCGCCTCGCCGATCCGCGTGAGAGTGAGGAGATGCTGATCCTGAACCTCGACGGCCGTGCCAAGCGAACGCTCGTCCGGCACGCCTCGCTCAACCGCCTCGGCCGCCAGACCAGCGCGGTTGTCGTCCAGCCGGTGCAGGAGACGCTCGACGCGGTCGAGATGGCGGCCCAGACCGATATCGTACGCGTCCTGACGCACGAGATCCTGAACTCGCTCACCCCCGTCATGTCGCTGGCGCAGACCACCGCCAGCCTACTCGGCTCGGTCGACACTGCCGATCCGCGCATCGCCGATGCGCGCGAGGCGGCCGGCGCGCTCGCGCGGCGCACCGAGGCGCTGCGGCACTTCATCGACAGTTACCGGGCCGTCGCGCGCGAACCGCGCGTGGTGCGCCACCGCTTCCCGGCGCGGGAATTCGCCGACGAGCATGAACGGCTGTTCCGCGCCGAATGGCCGCACGTATCGCTGAGTGTCGAGTGCGCCGATACGACGATCGACGGCGACCGTGCGCTACTGTCGCAATTGCTGCTCAACCTGATGCGCAACGCAGCGCAGGCGGCGAGCGCCCATGGCGACCAGCCGCACGTGAAGCTCTCGATCACGCGCACTGGCGATGGCGTCGCCATCACCGTCGAGGACAATGGTCCGGGCGTGCCGGACGCGCTGCGGCAGGAGGTGTTCCTGCCCTTCTTCACCACGCGTGCTCAGGGCACCGGCGTTGGTCTCAATCTCGCGCGGCAGATCGCCGTCGCACATGGCGGCACGCTGGATATCGGTGACAGTTCGCTAGGAGGCGCTGCCTTCCGCCTGCTGCTCTGAGGGGACGCTCGGCCGGAGAGCGCCCACCGCCTCCATGAAGCGGACGAGGCTGATCGGCTTCGAGACATAGGCCTCGGCCCCCGCTGCACGGATCCGCTCCTCGTCCTCGCGCCCGGCATAGGCAGTGACCGCCATCACCGGGATCTCCCGCAGTCGCTCGTCCGCCTTCAGCTCCAGGATCAGCTCATAGCCGGTCACATGCGGCATCTGGATGTCCATGATGATCACATCCGGCGCGAATTCGCGCGCACGTTCTACCGCTTCGCGACCGTCGCGTACCGGTTCGACCACATAGTCGTGCGCCCGCAACAGATCGCAAAACAGCTTCAGGTTCAGTTCGTTGTCCTCGACAACGAGCACCTTCTTTGCCACGCGCGTTTGTCCCCCGTTCGCGGACGACGATAGGCAATGAGACAGAGCGATTCAAACGGAGAACCTGCCGAAGCGCTCGCCCTGCGTGCGCTGGTGTGGACGTTGCAGGAGCCCGATCGCGCCTCCCGCCTGATCTCGCTCACCGGCCTTGATCCCGATGACTTACGCGCGCGCATCACCGAACCCGCCGTGCTTGCCGCCTGCCTTCAGTTCCTGGAGGCGTATGAACCCGATCTGATCGCCTGCGCCGCAGCGATCGACAGCCGGCCCGAGGCCCTGGTCCGCGCCCGCCAAACATTGGAAACCGCATGAAGCGTCCGCTGCTGATCTCCGATTGTGACGAGGTGCTGCTGCACATGGTGCGGCATTTCGGCGAATGGCTGGGCGATGCGCATGACATCGATTTCACGCCTTCGAGCTGGGAACTGGCGAAGAACATGCGCCGCCGCGGCACCGGCGCACCCGTCGAGCGCGAGGAGATGATGGGCTTCCTCGGCGGCTTCTTCCCGCACCAGATGGGACGGCAAACGCTGGTGCCCCATGCACGCGAAGCGCTGGCCGCGATTGCGGAGGTGGCGGACATCGTGATCCTCACCAACCTGCAGGACGATTGCCGGGTGCATCGCATCGAGCAGCTCTCCGCCTTCGGCATCGAGCATCGCGTCGAATGCAACCAGGGGCCCAAGGGCGGCCCGGTCGCGGCGCTGGTGGCGGAGCATGGCAATCCTGTCACCGTGTTCATCGACGATCTGCCGCATCACCACGAATCGGTCGCCGAACTCGCGCCCCACGTCCACCGCCTGCACATGGTGGCGGAGCCTGCGCTGGCGCCGGGCGTGCCCCCCGCCCCCGCGGCGCACGCCAGGATCGATGACTGGACTCAGGCCCTGCCCTGGATCACCCAGCGCTTCGCTAACGGGCGACCCGCGGAGGATTGACGCTTCGGAGGCGCTGTGTTGAACCCGCGATCATGACGAACCGTACCGATCGCGCGCTCGAAGAGCTTGGCCTGACGCTGCCGCAGGCCGCCGCTCCCGTTGCAACCTACGTCCCGACGGTCGAGGCTGGCGGGTTGCTCCATGTCTCGGGTCAGCTGCCGTTCCGCAATGGCAAGGTGGTGACCGGGCGCCTGGGCGACGATCTCGATGTCGCAGCCGGAAAGGATGCCGCCCAGCTGTGCGCACTGATGGTAGTGGCGCAGGTGAAGGCCGCGCTCGGCGACCTGTCGCGGGTGGCGCGGATCGTGAAGCTTGGCGTGTTCGTCAATTCCGCGCCTGGCTTCGGTGATCAGCCGGAAGTGGCCAACGGCGCGTCTGATCTGATGGTCGCGCTGTTCGGCGACGCCGGCAAGCATGCTCGCGCCGCAGTCGGCGTCGCCGCGCTGCCGCGCAACGCGGCGGTCGAGATCGACGCCATCATCGCCGTGGCTTGAGCGCGAGCATTCACATCCTAGATTAGGCGGGCATGACCGCCGTCACCGCCCGCCTCGCCGACGGCGTCGCCAGCATCCCCGCCGACCAGTGGGACGCCTGCGCCGGCAGCGACAATCCCTTCGTCAGCCACGCTTTTCTCAGCGCGCTTGAGCGATCCGGGAGCGTCGGCGGGCGAAGCGGGTGGCAGCCGATCCCGATCATCATCGACGGAGCGGGCGGCGCGCCGGTGGCGGTCGCGCCCGCTTATGCAAAGTCCCACAGCCAGGGCGAATATGTCTTCGACCACGCCTGGGCAGACGCCTGGGAGCGCGCCGGCGGCAACTATTACCCGAAACTTCAGGTCGCCGCGCCATTCACCCCCGTGCCGGGTCCACGCCTATTGCTGCGCGACCCCGCCGCTGCACCAGCACTGATCGCCGCGGTGGAGGCCGTTACCAACCAGCACAACCTTTCCTCCGCCCATGCGACCTTCGTCGAGCCTGAACAGGTGGCCGCGTTCGAAGCGGCGGGTTGGCTGATCCGCGAGGGCACCCAATTCCACTGGCAGAACCAGGGCTTCGGCAGCTTCGACGATTTCCTCGACACACTTGCCAGCCGCAAGCGCAAGGCGATCCGCAAGGAGCGTGCGGCTGCAGTCCAGGGCCTCACCATCCGCCACCTCACCGGGGCCGATATCGGGCCGCGTGAGTGGGACGCGTTCTGGACCTTTTATCAGGATACCGGCGCACGAAAATGGGGCCGCCCCTATCTGACTCGCAGCTTCTTCCCCCTGCTGGGCGAGCAGATGGGAGAACGGGTGCTGCTGATCCTGGCAGAGCGCGAAGGCGTCCCGATCGCCGGCGCGCTGAACCTCATCGGCGGACATGCGCTCTATGGCCGATACTGGGGCTGCACGCAGGACGTGCCGTTCCTGCACTTCGAGCTGTGCTATTATCAGGCGATCGACGCCGCAATTGCGCGCGGGCTGTCGACGGTAGAGGCGGGCGCGCAGGGCGAACACAAGCTCGCCCGCGGCTATGCCCCGATCTCGACCTGGTCGGCGCACTATATCCCGAATCCGGGGTTCCGCCGCGCGGTGGCGGACTATCTGGTGCGCGAACGGGCCGCAGTGGAGTCGGACCAGGAGTTCCTCGGCCGCATGACGCCCTTCAAGCGTGGCTGAGGCTCCACACCGTGAGCGCTTGCCCTATTTGATCACCACGCTCTCATAGCCTGATGGCGGCCCCGCCTCCGGCCCAAGCGTACGCACCACAACCGGCGGCCGGATCTTGGGGGACAAGCGGAACGAGACGCCCACCACTGCGGCATGGTTCATGTTCGCCACGCCGTTCACCGCACGCTGCCGCTGGTTGAGATAGCCGAGCTCCAATGCTGCTGCCTCCGCGATGGGCAGCTGTACGCCGGCATAGGTCCATAGATCGTCATAGCCCTTGCGGGCGCCCCAATCGGCATCGGTCAGGTTCCAGTAAAGCTCCATCGAGAGGACACCGACTGGCCCGCCGCTTTCCTTGCGCGTCAGCGGCGTCGCCACCAGCACTTGCTGCGCGACCCGCAGATTCCAGTCCTTCCCAGTGGAACGGTTGCGCTGTTCCAATCGGGTCTGCGCACGGACACCGACGCGGCTGACCGCCCCGACACGATAGGAGGCCTGCTGGAAGAAACGGTTCTCGTGCAGGTCCTTGGGCAGGCGCGCCCCATCGATCAATGCGTAGAGATAGCCACCCGACAGGATAAGCGACTCGTTCTTGCGCCATGAAACGACCGGCGGGATGAACGTGATCGGGGCGGTCGCAGCATTGCGGGTGGTGAAACGCGGCTGGATCTCGCTGGTCAGGAACCAGTCGTTACTGATCGGGGCGATCACCTGCACGCTGCCCCAGATCTGCCCGCCATGGTTGGTCTCTGCCGCCGCCGGAATCGCGAGACAAGCGATCCCCGCCGCGCCCGCGGCCACCCATCGATACATGCAGCGCCCCCCAATTCTTCTTATGAGGAAGCAAACACGTCACCCGGCAATCGGATGCGCGGCCCGCAGTATTTTTGCGAACCGTCGGCGGCTCAGGACTTCGGCGGCGGAGGCAATTCCTGCTGGCGCGCGCGCATCCGCCGCTCGCGCAGCTCGAGGAACCACTTGGGGTACAGTTCCTCATCGGTAATCTGCGGCGCGGGCCGATCGTGGTTCACCTTGAACAGCGCGCTCGCGCCGGTCGGCGAACGCCAGATCCGGTCGAGGTCACTGGCGTAGCGCGAATTGAACGGCGGCGTGCGGATCAGCCAAACATAGTCGAACGCCTCGCGCGGGAAGCGGGCCATCGAGAAGTCGATCGGCTTCCACCATTCGCGCGGGCACCAGCCCGGCGTGACGATCTCGGAAGGATCATGCGCGAACATGCCGGCCTGACGATAGCGCGCGGTCAACAATTGCGCGCCGGCCATCGACCATTGATCGTTGGCGTAGGCAAGCTTCCGCTCCAGCGCGATCGCCGGCAGATGTTCCAGCCGGCTCATCTTCCACGCGTTGTGGCAATTGGTGCCAACGAAGGTGACCAGGCGCGCGCCGACCGGCACCTTGTCCAGCGCCGCCAGTTCGGTGTCGTAATCCCGGTCGAACATCCAGTAGCTGACCGTCGTACCCGCGGTGCGCGCCAGGAAGAAGACGAGGCCAAGCATCGCCATGATCGAGGCGTGCCGCACCGTCATGGCCGGGCGCGGCCGGATCGCGATCAGCGCGATGGCGATCACGAACGGGGCGAGCCGCATGTCGGCATAGGCCGATCCGAACACGATCCGCGGCAGCAGCACGAAAACGGCGAGCAGGAACAGCGCCGATAGCGCGAGATTTCGCGAATATTCGATCGCCGGATCGCGCAGGCCCTTGAACAGGATCAGCAGGCAGATCGCGGTGGAGGCGATGTCCCACAGCTCCCAGCGGTCGCGCAGCACCATCATCACCCAGGCGACCTTCGCCTGCCAGTTGAACCAGTCCGCCGTCTGGCCAGTGACATGGTCGCCAGTGCGCCAGAAGATCATCAACACCATCGGCAGCGCGAGCGGCACGCAGCCGAGCCCGGCGCGCACCCCGCTTTCCAGCCAGTGGCCTGAACCTGAATCTTTGCGCGCATCGTGCTGGCGGATCATCTCTGCCGAGAAAGCGAGCACGCCAAGCACGCCCCAGCCGAACGTGTGGCACAGCCACAGGAGGCACGAGGCGGGAATGAAGATCGCGGTGCGCAGGCCGAACCGCTTCAGGCGCGCAAGTCGCAACCAAAGCGCGAAGAGGCACAGTGCCAGCGCCATCGACAGCGCGAAGTTCACGAAGCCGAACTGGAACGGATAGCTGTAGGCGAGTGGCAGCGCGAACAGCGCAGTCGGCGGGACGCGGCCGTGCACCTCGCGCGCGATCCACAACAGCCCGGCGGTGGTGAGGGCGGGGATCGAGATCACGATCAGCTTCACGCCCAGTTCCAGGCCGAACAGCTTGGCAAAGGGCACGACCAGCAAATCGATGCCGAGGTTGCCGATCAGCGACCATTGGAAATCATACCATTCCGCGAGCCACGGCGCGTCGGCGCTCGGCGTCAGCTGCACGCGATAGCGGCCCATGTGCCCGGGCAGATCGACGAGCGGCGGTATCTCGGGCCACAGCAGCGGCACGATCGAGATAAGCGTCGCGATCACGACGAACGCGCGCGTCTGCCACCAGCGAAGGGGGGCCCCCGTTTGCTCCATCAACCCGCCTTACGGTTGCGGTGTCGGCGAGGGCAAGGGGCGAATGACCCGCCAGGCGAGCGCCGGGGTGCCGGTGGCGATCGGCTGCAACCAATCGAACCGCTCCCCGTGCTCCAGCCGCGCCCACAGGCCGTTCGGATATCGGTCCCGATAAAGATCGGTCTCGTTCAGCCCGGGGCAGCCCGCAACATAGCTGGCGCCACTCGCCAGGATGATATCGCGAGAGCGTTCGGGTGATCCGGTGAAGGCTTTGATTACGGCGGCAATGACGGTGGGAGATCGATGGTACCCGCTTCCTATGCCGCGGTGGTGAGTGGTCGCTATCAGATCAGGCGCCACGTCCAACGGCGTGAACACCGTCCCGGGGGGCAACGCGCCGATCGGGCGGATGTCGTAGAGGTCGCGACAGATCTGTCCGCCCTCCATCAACGCCGTTCTGCGTTGCATGCCGGGATCGACACGGCTGACGATCACTGACGCAGCGACAGCGAGACAGGCGGGGCTGACAGCCAGAAGTGCGGCGGTCGTAGCCGCAATCCGCCGCCCCGTCGTCGGAATCTCGCGCGTGCGGGTGAGCAGTGCGACCAGCAGCGTGGCTGTGCCAGGAACCGCCAGCGCATTGGCCGTCGCGCCCGCGCGTTCGACGAACAGCATCACTCCGCTGGCCGCCACCAACAACGCGAGGAGCATCGCCCATACCATCCGCTGGCTACCGTGCGCTATGCGCCACATCCGCGCCGTTGCGAACAACCCGACTGCCGGCAGCGCCCCAGTGATTAGCGCATGACTCAAAGGCTGCTCCCATAAGGGGCGGCCTTCCAGCACGTTGAGGTACCAAAGTTGATAAGCGAGTGGGGGCAGCGCGGAAAAAGGACCGGCAACGCAATCTGCCGACAAGGCTACCAACGTAGCGGCCGTAACTGCGGCTGCTGCACCCAACGCGCCGACCCGGGCGGCAACAGGAACGGACCCAAAGAACGTGGCGCCGGTAAGCCCCAAGGCGGCGACGCCCAATGTCACAAGCCACGCGGGTGATATCGCGTCACAGGCAGGCGCAAATATCCCCGGCCCGCGCGTGGCGACGTGAAGGACGATCGTCGCGATGAACAAAGTCCATACCAGGCTGAGCAGGAAGGCGCGTCGGCTGGGATCCCATGCCCAAGCCAGTGCCGACACCCCCACCATGGCGGCTGCCATGGGCATGCCCTCCAGCGAAATCGTGAGCAGCCATGCCAAAGCAAGTCCGGCCGCGAAGCCGGTTCGGCGCCGCGGCGCCGCAACAAGGAACGCGGTCGCCGCCACCGCAAGCACAATCTGCCACCCGTGGTGGTCAATCCGCATGGGGCGCATTTGCGCCAGAAGCGGGATTGCCATTGGCGCAAGGAGGACGGAGAGCCGGCTTGCCTCCAGGCCGGCAATCTGCAGCGTGATCCGCGCCAGCAACGTCATCAGTGCCAGCAAAAGCAATAATGGAACCAGGACCATGGCGAAGCGCGCGGCATGATCGGCGCCCACAAACGGCTGAGCTATTGTGATAAGGGCGGCAAGCGGAAGATCGACGAGCCGCGACCAGTGCATCGGAAAATTCCCGCCGTTGAAGCGGTACTGCCCCACATCCCACCAGCTTTGACCAGCGAGCCAGTCTCGAACCTCAAGAAGACGCATCGCGTCATCAGGATCCGGGAAATGCAGCGAGCGAATGTTCGGAATCGCAACAACTATCAGCACGATAGATACGAGAAGCCATACGACGATCGTAGCTCTGGTATTTCCATCACCAGGCCGCTGACCTGCACCCCCTTCCGCTGGCCATGAGCGCATGTTCAGTCGCGCACGGGCGAAAGACGTCGTCGTCAAAGATGATACGCCCACATCACGCCGCCTTCAGGCGTTCCGGAACGGCGCGCAAGCTGGCGAGCGCGGCGCGCTCCCCCTCGTTGCCGCTCTCATGATATTCGGCGTCCTCGTTCACCGCCCAGATGTCATAGACCCGCGCGCCGGCCTCGATGTTGCGCACCGTCAGCATCGCGGTCATCATCGCGTGATCCTGATTGTTGTAGCGGTGCATCCCGTTGCGCCCGACACAATGCAGCGTCGGATAGCGCGCCTCGATCTCTTGGCGCAGCACCTCAACGTTGGCGGCATAATCCTCGTCATAGACGGGATAGGCCTTCTCCTGCCGTACCACGGTTCCGCCGACCACCTGCTCGGCCGCGCATAGCCCAAGCTGCGCCATCTCCTTCGTCGCCAGCGCAACGAGTTCGTCGTCACTTGCGGACCAGAGCCCGTCGCCCTCGAAGCAGAAATATTCCAGGCCAACGCAGGCCAGATCGGGATCGGGCACCATCTCCGGCGACCACGACCGGAAGTTCTGCACCCGCCCCACCTTCACCTTGGAATCGTGGATGTAGATCCAATTGTCCGGGAACAGGTCGGGCGAGCGGATCATCAGCGCGACTGTCAGGAAGTCGCGATACTTGAGGTTTGCCGCCTCCGGCAATGCAGCCGGCAGCGGATGCAGCCGGCTCGCCAGTTCGCGCATCGGCGCGGAGGAAATGACGTGCGCCGCCTTGATCGCGACCTGCGCGCCCTCGTTGTCCGTGGCGGTCATCGTCCACTGTTGCGTGACGTCGTTGAACGCCAGCTGCTTCAGCTTGTGGTCCATCAGTACGTGATTGCCATGCGCCACCACATGATCGCGCGCCGCTTCCCACATCATGCCGGGCCCGAGCCGCGGATAGCGGAAGCTTTCCAGCAGCGTCTTCACCGCCATCCCGTCATTCGGCCGCTTGTTGAGGCCAAGGCTGCGCTTCAGCCCATCGACCACCGCGCCCCACAGCGACAGCCCCTTGATCCGCTGCGCCGCCCAGTCGGCGCTCATCGCATCGCACGGCATCCCCCACACCTTCTCGGTGTAGGTCTTGAAGAAGATCGAATAGAGCTTCCACCCGAAGGCGTTGACGGTCCAATCCTCGAAGCTCTTCACGCTCTTGTTGGGCAGCAGCCTGGCCTTGGCGAAGCTCGCCATGCACAGCGCCGACTGCCACACGCCAAGGTTCCACAGCGCCTCGAACGCGCGCAGCGGATAGCTGTAGAATTTGCCCTCGTAGTAGATGCGGCTCATCCGCGGCCGCTCGATGAAGTCGTCCGGCAGGATCTCGTTCCAGAGGTCGACGACCTCCTTCGACCGCGAGAAGAAGCGGTGCCCGCCGATGTCGAAGCGGAAGCCCTCATGCTCGACGGTACGGCTGATGCCGCCGACGTAGCGCGGGTCCTTCTCGATCACGGTGACCGAATAGCCCGCCTTGCCGAGCAGATAGGCCGCCGTCAGCCCCGCCGGTCCCGCGCCGATGATCGCCACGTCCACCGTGCCGACAGGATTCGTCATGTGATGCCCGCCCCAAAGCACTGCCCCATGACAATGCAGCATCGGCAATGACGAAGGATCGTTGAGGCGTGGTTAACGCCCTGCCTTCGCGCTAGCGGCTCGCGAGGTGCTGCAGCGCGGGTTCGTCGCGATTGTAGACGTCGGCGACATATTTCACGCTGCCCTCGCTCGGGCTTGCGGTGAAGTACATGAGGTAGACCGGCACGGGCTCCGGCACCGGCACATGCTGCTCCGGCTTGGAACTGTCGGGCTTCAGCGGGCTGCCGAACAGCCAGCGGCCAAGCCGCGGCGCATCCTCCAGCCGCACGCAGCCATTCGAGAAATGACGGTCGGGCTTGGCGAAGAGGTTCTTCTGCGGCGTATCGTGGAGGTAGATGCCCAGATCGTTGGGGAACATGAACTTGACGGAGCCCATCGAATTGCCGCGGCCCGGCAACTCGCGCACACGTGGCTCGACCGTGCCGTCCGCCACGCCCCGCCAATCGATTGAGTTGGACGGGATCACCTGCGCATCATGCGTCCAGTCCGACAGCGCTTCATAACCCTGCCGCTCCAGCGAGGTGCCCGCCAGCACCTTGGGCGCGATCCGCTTGCGCACCAGATCGACCGGCACGTTCCAATAGGGGTTGAGCGTCGCGTAGCGGACCATGCCGGCCATCATCGGCGTCTGAGTCTCCGGCGTGCCGGTGACGACGCGCATCGTCCCCTGCTCCGCGCCCGCGCCGTAATACCATAGCCGCGCAGCGGCCGCGTCAACCACGATGTGCCGCGTGTACGCATCCGGCAGCAGCCGCGCACGTTCGAGGTTGAGCCGAAGCAGCGCCGTCCGATCAGGCCCGCTCTCCAGCGCGTTCAGCGCCGCGACCGTTTTCGCCCCGACGATCCCGTCCGCCGGCATGCCGCGCGACGCCTGGAAGCTTCGCACCCGAGCGGCCAGCGCGGCGTCATAGGCGTCGCCATCCGGCAGTCCGAGGCGCTGGCGGAGCAACATGACGCGCTCGCCGCTCGCGCCGGGCTTGAGCAGTGGCCCGCCGGGCACCAGCACGCCCGGATCACCGCCGCCGCCGCCGTCACTTGTCGCCAGCGCCTCGCGCAACTGCACGTAGAGCGGGTTCATCCATCCCAGGTTGCGGACGTAATCCTGCATCGACTTGGCCAGCGCCGCGCGGCGCAGCACGTCGTCCGGCTTCAGCCTGGTGGGCGCGAGAGATTCCTCGAGGTAGCGGATCTCGACGCTCGGCTGGCGCATGTCGCGCACGAGATCGGCAAGCGTGCTGCTCAGCGCGATCTCGAGATAGGCAAGCGCGCGCAGATTGCCGTCCTGCGCCTCGTCGATCAAGCGCCGCAGGCGATCGGGGGAGTATCGGTTCGGCCGCAGCCCATCGATCTCCACCGTCTCGATCATGTTCACAAACGCCATCGCCTGGGGGCCGGGCGCATTGTCGACGATCCACAGCGGCCAATAGCCCCGTGGGCGGTAGAAGTCCTTGAGCCGCCCGCCCACCTGATTGCGGATCGCCTGGGCGACTGCATTGTCAGGTTGGCTGGCCGCTGCCTCGGCAGCAACGCCCTGGGCGACGGCGACGCCCGGAAGCGCCACCGCCGCGCTCAACATCAGTGATACCAGCCGGCCGACGCGCCGGGCCGGCGCGCTGGGGCCGACCGGCAAGTCTTAGCCTCGCTCGCCGCGCGGGGTGGGCGGCGGGGGCGGCGGC
>CAYMIU010000025.1:0-61089 GCA_964390515.1 uncultured Stakelama sp. | reverse complement strand
CCCGTCCTCCCCGCACGGTTCATCGCAGCGCGGCCCCATGCACCCGCCCCCTCCGCCGCCGCCCGCACGTCTCCCGGCCACCCCGCCGCACGGCTGATCCCGGTACCCCCGCGGCGCCGATCCGCCTTCCTGTCCTACATGCCCGCCGGGGCGTATGATCCGCGCCATGATCCAGGCGCCGCCCCACCCCGCGAATGTTGAGGCTGTTGGAAAAAAACGCGCTATCGCCTCAACTTCCTCAACATTCGCGCGCGGAGATTTTTCAGAAAGCGCGGATTTCCGCCGTTTTTCGCAGGCACGTTCCTTTTCGCACCCGGCCCGCTTAAACGCCCCTCCATGACTTACGACATCCACGTCATTGGCGGCGGCCTCGCCGGTAGCGAAGCCGCGTGGCAGCTCGCCGAAGCCGGCTTCAAGGTCCGCCTGTCCGAAATGCGGGGCTCGGGAGAGAACACCCCGGCGCATCACACCGATCATCTGGCGGAGCTCGTCTGCTCCAACAGCTTCCGGTCGGACGATGCCGAAAGCAACGCCGTCGGCCTCATCCACCAGGAAATGCGCGCATTGGGCTCGCTGATCCTGGCGCAAGGGGATGCGCACAAGGTGCCGGCAGGCTCCGCGCTGGCGGTGGACCGCGATGGCTTCTCCGCCGGCGTCACCGCCGCGCTTGCCGCGCATCCCAACGTCACGATCGTGCGCGAGCGGGTCGATGCGTTGCCGGAAGGACCGGCGATCATCGCCACCGGGCCGCTGACCGCGCCGGGCCTGTCGCAGGCGATCGCGAGTGAAACGGGGAAGGACGCCCTCGCCTTCTTCGATGCCATCGCGCCCATCGTGTACCGCGATTCTATCGACATGGAGAAAGCCTGGTTCCAGTCCCGCTGGAACAAGGGCGACGGCACCGATTACATCAACTGCCCGCTCGACCGGGAACAGTACGAGGCGTTCGTCGAAGGGCTGCTCGCCGGCGAGAAGAGCGTGCCGCGCGAGTGGGAGAACGTGCCCTATTTCGAAGGCTGCATGCCGATCGAGGTGATGGCGGAGCGCGGACGCGAGACGCTGCGCTTCGGCCCGATGAAGGGCGTCGGCCTCGATGATCCGCGCACCGCGACGCCCGAGCATCCCAACGGCCGCTGGCCCTATGCCTGCGTCCAGCTGCGGCAGGACAATGCCGCCGGCACCCTGTGGAACATCGTCGGGTTCCAGACGAAGCTGAAACATGCCGAACAGGTGCGCCTGTTCCGCACCATCCCCGGGCTGGAAAAGGCGGAGTTCGCCCGCCTCGGCGGCCTCCACCGCAACACCTTCCTGCGCTCGCCCGAGCTACTGGATCCCGAGCTGCGCCTGAAATCGCGCCGCAACGTCCGCTTCGCCGGGCAGATCACCGGCTGCGAAGGCTATGTCGAAAGCGCCGCCATCGGTCTCCTGGCCGGGCGGTTTGCGGCGGCCGAGCTTGGCGGGCGCTCGATGACCCCCCCGCCGGTGGAAACCGCGCTGGGCGCGCTGCTGAACCACATCACCGGCGCTGCGGTGGCGGAAACCTATCAGCCGATGAACGTCAACTTCGGCCTCTTCCCGCCGATCGAGGGCCGCACGAAGAAGGCGGATCGCAAGAAGATGTACACCGACCGCGCCCGCACTGCGCTGGCCGAATGGATGGCCGCCTGAAACCCGGGGCCGCCCTCACCCCGGCAGGCCGGGTCGTCGAGTGGCGTGCCCTGCGAACCGCTGCGCCTAGCCGTCGTCATCCGCACTGCGCACCGGCGGGCACTCGGGCTTGCGCGCCGATCGCAGCGGGGTCTTGCGCTTCACCGCGGTGGTGGCGAACTCCGCCCGGTCCATGGTGCCGGATTTGTCCCGGTCCGCGCCGGCGAACTTGGCGGTCGTCTTGGCTGCCCATTCCTCGAACGACAGCCGCCCGTCGCCGTTGCTGTCGAGTTTCGCAAAGGCCTTGCGGCGCGACGCGAGATATTCCTCGCGGGTGATGCTGTCGTTGCGATCCTTGTCGTACCGGTCGAACCTCTTTTCCTCCCGCGTCCGCTCGCTCGCTTCCGGCACCGGTGCGTCGATTTGGTCATTGCCGCTGGTTCGCTGCGCCGACGGCGGCGACGGTGCGGGCGGGATGATCGGGTCGGTCGTCGCCCGGGTCGAAAACAGCATCCAGCCAGCCGCCACCATCAGCAGCGCCGCGACACCCCCTGCCAGATACCGCCACATGCCCCTCTCCCCCTGTGGAACCCGTCACCGCCCCGTCAATCGATGCCACGCCAAGCGCGCCACCCGCGCCGGCGCCCCCACCGGTCGCTCCCCCGCCAGGTCCGCCCGCGCGACATGCACCAGCGCCCCCAGAAAGCGCCCCGCCGAACTCCACCGCTGTCCCGCCGCCCGCGCCAGCAACGGCGCCGCCAGGGCCCGGGCCCGGTTCGCTACCGCGGGATCAGCCGTGATCCCGGCCAGATCCGCCAGCGCCCAGCCAGCGCCCGCGTCCGCTACGTCGTCGTCAGCCGACGCCAGCCGCCCCGCCTCGCTGAACACGCCCGCCCGCGCCGCGGCAAACGCCATCAGAACTGCATCGTCCGCCTCTCCAAGCAGTTGTTCCCAGCCCACTTCGGTCGCCGCAAGCGCAGCCCCGTCCGCCCGCGCCTCAGCCAGTGCCTGGAGGATCGGCTGCGCGGGTGCCGGCGCGTCATGGAGCGCCATCAGCGCTTCGTGCCACCAGGTCAGCCGCAGCTGCGCCACCATCGGATCGCGTGTGCCAAGCGCCAGCTTCGCCAGCGTCGCATCCAGCGCGAATACCGCAAGCACCCCCTCGCGCCCGGCCACCGGCGCGTAGCCGAGCGCAAGCGCGCGCTCCGGATGGCCGCCTCCAGGGTCGATCCCAAAGGTTCGAGGGTCGTTAACCATGTCGCTTGATCGTAGTTTAGAAGCTGCACGTCATAACAGCCCGCTAGAACATAAACAATATTTGCGGGGACAGGGGCAACATGAAGCCGTCGGGCGTTGCGCCAAAGACTTTTCTCAAGCGACTTGGACAAGACACGCGGGGCAATGCTCTGGCGATCATGGCCATTGCAATTATCCCCGTCACGGCCCTCGCTGGTTCGGCGATCGATACCTCGCGGATGTATTTCGTGAAGGTGCGGCTGCAGCAAGCGTGCGATTCCGGTGCCTTGGCCGGCCGTAAATTCATGATCGACACGACCTATTCCGCCGATGCGAACCAGAAGGCGGAAATGTTCTTCGACAATAATTTCAAGGTCGGGGTGTTCGGAACGACAGCACGCACCCGGGTCTTCTCCAAGACGTCTGACAATCAGGTACGCGGAACAGCATCCGCCGTCGTGCCGATGACGTTGACCAAGATGATCGGGGCCGGCGATGCCACGATCAACGTCACCTGCCAGGCAAAGCTGGACATCCCGAACCTCGACGTGATGTTCGTGCTCGACACGACGGGATCGATGGGCCTGACCAACCCGTCCGACAGCGTCAGCAGGATCAGCGCGCTTCGTTCGTCGGTCGTCAGCTTCTATGATGCGCTTGAGAGCTCGAAGACCAATTCGAGCCAGATCCGTTACGGATTTGTGCCCTATTCCTCGACCGTGAATGTCGGCATGCTGCTGAGGCGCGACTGGATGGTTGACAGCTGGACGTATCAATCCCGCACCCCTGCCGACATCACGGAAAAGACGAACACCTCCACCCAAGGCGAGTGGAACGCGTCAACCTATAGCGGCTGGACGACCTTGTCGGGCAGCACCGAGACGTTCGTGACCTATGGCCTGCCCGAGAATTGCTTCGCGCCGCCGAACACGCAGAAGACGACGAGTTCCTCGACCGGCTGGAGCACCAACCCAAACGGCTCGCAAGGTCGAACGACGACCGAGACGATTACCGGCAGCAGCTTTTCCGCGAGCCTCTCGAACGGCGTCTGCAAGATCACGGAGACTCGGTACAACAATTTAAAGCGCAGCCGCGTCGAGACGCGCACCAAGAACCCTAACTGGGGCGATACATCAAGCTCCACAGCCAAGACCTATTGGTGGAACTACCAACCAGTGACGTTCGACGTCAGCGGGCTGAAGGGCAGTGGCGGCTCCGGGTTGATGGCAGGCGGCACCTTCCAGGCGATGATCAATGGCGGCAATGGCTCGCAATGGTCGAACCGTGGGATCACCTGGAACAGCTCAAGCGCCTGCATCGAAGAGCGGGCCACCGTCCGGCAGAGCGACTATCCGAGCATCCCGAGCGACGCTTACGATCTCGATGTCGACATGGTGCCCAGCGCCAGCGATCCTGCCACGCAATGGAGGCCCTGGCTTCCGCAGCTCGTCTATGCACGCCGCTACACAAGCTACTCGAACCCGACGACCTCGACCGCCAACTGGCCCGCAAACACGACGGAGCCGGTGCGGTACAACGGTAATTACATCAACCTCAGCAGCTATCCGAATGATTATGCCGCCTGCCCGTCTGCGGCGCGAAAGCTTGCCGCGATCACCAAAGGCACGCTCACGTCCTATTTGAACGGATTGAAGGTCGCGGGGCGCACCTATCACGACATCGGATTCCTCTGGGGTCTTCGTCTTCTGTCGCCGGACGGCCTCTTCGCATCGGAGAACACGACAGCCCCGAACGGCAGCGCGATCGCCCGTCACGTCATCTTCATGACCGATGGCAAGACAGAAACAAATTTCGGCGATTATGATGCTTACGGCCTGGCGGGCATCGATCGGAGGCGCACCGACGCATCGCGACTGCCTTATGGCGACGGCGAACAGGACAGGCTGGTCGAGAAGCGGCTGACCGCCCTCTGCCACGTGGCGAAGAACAAGAACATGACGGTATGGGTGATCGCGTTCGGCACATCGCTCACGCCTCTGCTCAGCGAATGCGCGTCGTCGGAAAGCAACTCGTTCGAGGCGAAGAATGCCGCCGAGTTGAACACCGCCTTCGCCAACATTGCGTCGAACATCGCAAAGCTCCGGGTGTCGGAGTGAGGCGTATCATTCCGAAGCGCTTGGCCACCGACAGCCGGGGCGTGACGATCGTCGAGTTCGCCCTGGTCGCGCCGGTGATGCTCCTCCTCCTCATGGGTGTGATGGACCTGTGCTATCGCCTCTACGTCCAGTCGATCCTGACCGGTGCAGTGCAACGTGCGGGGCGCGACAGCGGCCTTGAGACCGGATTGTCGAAGGTGACCGAGATCGACGCGCGCGTCGTCTCCTCGGTTCGGGCTGTCGCGAAGGATCTCACCTGGACCAGTAAGCGGTCGGCCTATTCCAATTACACCGCCATCGGCCCTGAGCCCTTCACCGATACCAATAACAACAAGGTGCGCGATCCGGGTGAATGTTTCGCCGATCTCAACGGCAATGCGCAGTGGGACGCCGATCCCGGAAAGACCGGCCAAGGCTATGCCAATGATACCGTCGTCTACACAATGAACGTTCGCTATCCGCGGCTCTTCCCGCTGGGAAAGATGCTTGGCCTCCCGCCGATCCAGGACGTGTCCGCATCCACGCTGCTGAAGAACCAGCCGTACGACAAGAGCAGCAACTCAACTCCGGCAACGATATGCACATGATCCAGACGCTCCACAGCCTGTGGCGGGATCGGCGAGGCCTGGCGATGCTCGAATTCGCCCTGACGCTGCCAATCCTCGTGCCGGTCGGCCTCTATTCGATCGAGCTCGCCAATTTCGGCATCACTCAGATGAAGGTCAGTCAGCTCGCGCTGGTGCTGGCTGACAATGCTTCACGCGTGGGAGCTGATACGTCGCTGCAGACGCAGGAACTGCGCGAAGTCGACATGAACGACGTGCTGCAAGGCGTGCGCCTTCAGGGTCAGGCGATGGGCATCACTCAAACGGGTCGGATCACCGTCTCCAGCATCGAGACGACAAACTCGGGCGGCCAATACATCCATTGGCAGCGCTGCGTCGGTCTGAAGCGGGGTGCAAACTGGGACTCGTCTTATGGCAACGAAGGCGATGGCAAGTCCGCCTCATATTCGTTCACCGGCATGGGACCGGCCGGCGCCAAGGTCATCGCGCCGCCGGGATCGGGCGTGATCTTCGTGGAGATCAACTATGATTATCGCCCCTTGGTCTCCAACTACTTCATCGGCGAGAGGCGGCTGCACCACATCGCGAGCTTCATCGTTCGCGACAAACGCGATTTTGGCAAGGGCATCACCAATCCCAGTCCGGCCGCACCGCGCATGACGTGCGACAAATACACGGCATGACGAAGCCGGACCGGGAGCGAGACGTCAGCCCCGATAGGTGACCTTGCGCACCGCCTCGACGATCTTCTCCGACGAGACGAGCGCCAGCTTCTCGAGGTTCGCCGCGTAGGGAAGCGGCACATCCTCGTTGCACACGCGCATGACGGGGGCGTCGAGATCGTCGAAGCCTTCCTCCATGCAGATCGCGATGATCTCGCTGGCGATCGAGCAGGTCGGCCACCCTTCCTCGGCGACCACCATTCGGTTGGTCTTGGCGAGGCTCTGGAGCACCGTTTCCTTGTCGAGCGGACGCAGCGTGCGGAGGTCGATCACCTCCGCCTCGATGCCATCACTCGCCAGCTTCTCGGCCGCTTCGAGCGCCAGGCCGACGCCGATCGAATAGCTGACGATCGTCACGTCCTTGCCCTCGCGAATCACCCGCGCCTTGCCGATAGGCAAGACCCAGTCGTCGAGCTTGGGCACTTCGAACGAGCGACCGTAGAGCAGCTCGTTTTCGAGGAACACTACGGGATCCTCGCTGCGGATCGCGGCCTTCAGCAGGCCCTTCGCATCCGCCGCATCATATGGCGCAAGCACGATCAGGCCGGGCACGCTGGCATACCATGGCCCATAGTTCTGCGAGTGCTGAGCGCCCACGCGGCTCGCCGCGCCGTTCGGCCCGCGGAACACGATCGGGCATCGCATCTGGCCGCCGGACATGTAGTTCGTCTTCGCGGCGGAGTTCACGATATGGTCGATCGCCTGCATGGCGAAGTTGAACGTCATGAACTCGACGATCGGGCGCAAGCCGCCCATCGCCGCGCCCGTGCCGACGCCAGCAAAGCCATATTCGGTGATCGGCGTATCGATCACGCGGCGGTCGCCGAACTCGTCGAGCAGCCCCTGCGTCACCTTATAGGCGCCCTGATATTGCGCGACTTCCTCGCCCATCACGAACACGCGTTCGTCGGCGCGCATTTCCTCGGCCATCGCATCGCGCAGCGCCTCGCGAACGGTCACCTTCACCATTTCGGTGCCTTCGGGGATGGCCGGATCGGTCACCTCGGCCTTGTGCTTCGCCGCCTCGAACATCTGGCGCGTGCCGGTGTCGACCTTTTCCTGTGCCGGATGCGCCGAATCCTCGACCTCGTCGGCCTTCGTCTCGTCTGCCTTCGCTTCAAGCGCGGCCGTGTCTTCCTTGGTCGCGGCGGGGTCGCTGGTGCCTGCGGGGGCCGCCTCGGCGCCCTCACCTTCCAGCTGCATGATCACCGTGCCGACCTTCACATTGTCGGTGCCCTCGGCGACGAGGATCTTGGCCACCACGCCTTCATCGACCGCCTCGAACTCCATCGTGGCCTTGTCGGTCTCGATCTCGGCCATGATGTCGCCGGATTTCACCGTGTCGCCTGCCTTGACGAGCCACTTGGCGAGCGTGCCCTCCTCCATGGTGGGGGAGAGTGCCGGCATCTTGATGTCGATCGCCATCTCAATACGTCTCCACCAGCACGTCGGTATACAATTCCTTGGGATCGGGTTCGGGGGTGCTCTCGGCGAAATCGGCGGATTCGTTCACCGCCTTGCGGATCTCGCTCTCGATCGCCTTCAGCTCGTCTTCCTTGACGCCCTGCGCCTCGAGCAGCTTCTTCACATGCTCGATCGGATCGGACTTGTCGCGCACGGCCTGCACTTCCTCGCGGCTGCGGTACTTGGCCGGGTCCGACATCGAGTGGCCGCGATAGCGATAGGTCTTCATCTCTAGGATGATCGGCCCCTTGCCGGCGCGCACCCAGGCCAGCGCCTCCTCGGCTGCGCCGCGCGCGGCCAGCACGTCCATGCCGTCGACCTGGATGCCCGGGATGCGGAAGCTCTCGCCGCGGCGATACAGCTGGTCCTCGGCCGACGCGCGGTTGACGCTCGTGCCCATGGCGTATTGATTGTTTTCGATGACGAAGATGACGGGCAGCTTCCACAGCTCCGCCATGTTGAAGCTTTCGTAGACCTGCCCCTGGTTCGCCGCGCCGTCGCCGAAATAGGCGAGGCACACGCCCCCGTCATTGTTGTACTTGTGCGCAAAGCCAAGGCCGGTGCCCAGCGACACCTGCGCGCCCACGATGCCGTGCCCGCCGTAGAACTTGTGGTCGACGCTGAACATGTGCATCGACCCGCCCTTCCCCTTGGAGATGCCGGCATGACGCCCGGTCAGCTCCGCCATCACGTCCTTGGGGGGGATACCGCACAACAGCATGTGGCCGTGGTCGCGGTAGCCGGTAATGACCGAGTCCTTATCCGTCAGTGCCGATTGAAGGCCGACGGCGACTGCTTCCTGGCCGATATAGAGGTGGCAGAAACCCCCGATCAGACCCAGGCCATAAAGCTGCCCCGCCTTCTCCTCGAAGCGGCGGATCAGCAGCATGTCATTGTAGAATTTGAGCAATTCGTCCTTCGAAGCCGTGTAGGGCTGCGGCTCGTTCGGACGCTCGCGATTGGAGACGGGCGGTTCGGCGCTCTTCGCGCGGGCTGTTCTTGCCACGGGGGTTGACCTCGTAGGTTCCTGGGGAAGGGGAGCAGCCGCCTATAGGCCCGGAAACGGTAACCGCGCAATTCCTCGACAATGCCTCGCATAGATCCGGTTTCTTGTGCGTCGCCATCAGCCGCCTTAAGCCACGAGCCGCATGTCGACCTCAGTCCATCCGCTCAGGATCTCGAACTATCGCAGCTACTGGCTGGCACGGCTGGCGAGCACGATCGCGCAATCGGCGCTCGCCATCGTTCTTGGATGGCAGGTCTACAGCATCGCGCGGGAAACAATGGACATCCGCGAGGCAGCGTTTCTGCTCGGGATGATCGGTCTTGCGCAGTTCTTGCCGTTGTTCTTCCTCACGCCGCTCGTGGGGCTGATCGCTGACTCGATCGATCGGCGCTGGATCGTTCGGGGCACCACCACGCTGCTCGCCGCCACCACCGCGATGCTGGGTTTCGCCACCTGGGAGGGATGGCTTGGGCTGCCAATCCTGTTCAGCGCGGCGGTGTTCGTTGGTGTGGCGCGTGCCTTCGCCGGCCCGGCCTATTCCGCGCTCGCCCCCAACCTGGTTCCGCGAGAGAGCCTGCCGACCGCCATCGCGCTTGGATCGATCGCGATGCAGGTTGGCTTCATCGCGGGCCCAAGCGTGGGCGGCCTCCTCTTCGCGATCGGACCGATCGTGGCGTATTGCGGCATGACGCTGTTCTTCGGCGTCGCGCTCCTCCTGCTCGTCACCATTGGCCGCGTGCCGCAACCGGCCGCCCAGAAGGACCGCCGCCCCCTCGCCCGGATCGCCGATGGCTTCGCCTATGTGAAGCGCAATCGCCTGGTGCAGGCGGCGATCACCCTTGACCTGTTCGCCGTTCTTCTTGCCGGCGCGACCGCCCTTCTTCCAATCTACGCCCGCGACATCCTGCACGTCGGCCCCACGGGCCTTGGCATCCTGGCCGCAGGCATGGGCATCGGCGCGTCGGCAACGGGCATCTTGCTATCGTTCCGCCCGATGCGCACCGATGTCGGCCGCAAGATGCTGATCGCAGTCGTCATCTTCGGGCTTGCGATCCTCACCTTCGGCATCTCGACAAACTTCTTCCTCAGCCTCGCCGCATTGATCGTCGCGGGGAGCGCGGACATGGTATCGATGTACGTCCGCGGTTCGCTGATCCAGCTTCACACGCCGGACGAGATGCGCGGCCGCGTGAGCGCGGTGAGCCAGCTCACCATCTCGGCGTCGAATGAACTTGGCGAAGCGGAAAGCGGCCTCATGGCTTCGCTGCTTGGGCCGGTAGGCGCCGTGGTGGTCGGCGGCGTCGGCGCTATCGCCGTCACGTTGCTATGGTCACGGCTCTTCCCGGAACTGAAAAACGCCCGGACCTTTGACCCACCAGAGACACCTCTTTCGGTTATCCTGCCCGAAACTCAACACGGAGTGAGCCAGCCATGAAGGCGAACACGATCCTCGACACGATCGGCAACACGCCGCACATCCGCGTCCAGCGGCTGTTCCCCGGATCCGAAGTGTGGATCAAATCAGAACGGTCGAACCCAGGCGGGTCGATCAAGGACCGCATCGCACTTGCCATGATCGAGGCCGCGGAAGCTTCGGGCGAGCTGAAGCCCGGCGGCACGATCATCGAGCCGACCAGCGGCAACACCGGCATCGGCCTTGCCATGGTGGCGGCGGTGAAGGGCTACAAGCTCGTCCTCGTCATGCCCGAAAGCATGTCGCTCGAGCGTCGCCGGCTGATGCTGGCCTATGGTGCGACATTCGACCTCACCCCGCGTGAAAAGGGCATGAAGGGGGCGATCGAACGCGCGCTGGAGCTGGTGTCGACCACCCCTAACGCGTGGATGCCGCAGCAGTTCGAGAATGCCGCCAATATCGACGTCCATGTCCGCACGACGGCGCAGGAGATCCTGAACGACTTCCGCGACACGCCGATCGACGTTCTGATCACCGGCGTCGGCACCGGCGGCCATATCACCGGCGTCGCTGAGACCCTGAAGAAGGAATGGCCGAACCTGAAGGTCTATGCCGTCGAGCCTGCAGCCTCGCCGGTGATCGGCGGCGGCCAGCCCGGCCCGCACCCGATCCAGGGCATCGGCGCCGGCTTCATTCCGGCGAACCTGCACACCCAGTCGCTCGACGGTGTGATCGAAGTCGACGCCGCCGTCGCCAAGGACATGGCGCGTCGCGCTGCGCGTGAGGAAGGCATGCTGGTCGGTATCTCGTCGGGCGCCACGCTCGCGGCAATCCTCCAGAAACTGCCGGATCTCGCCGACAATGCCCGCGTCCTCGGTTTCAACTACGACACGGGCGAGCGCTATCTTTCGGTGCCGGATTTCCTGCCAGAAGCATGATCGGAAATGCCGTGTCGTCACCTGACGACACGGCAGAACCGCATCATAATGGTACCAGCTACCATTGATGCCACTTCGCCCGGCTCGTAAATTCTATTAAGCGCCCGCGCCGTGACTAAACTGCGCCCGCTTCATCTTCTTCTTGGCTTGATCGCCATCGTCGCGCTCGTTGCGCCGCTCGTGGTCGTACACCTCATTCCTACCGTTACGCCGGAGGTCGGCGTTCCCACGCTGGACAAGAAACGCATCATTCCGCCGCGCGTTGCGCCGCCACCGGTAGAGCCCGTAGAGTTTGCGGCGATCGATCCGGAAGACGCCCGCGCGATCAACGCTACGGTGCCTTTCGTCAAAGGCCCGGTGCCGCCTGCTCGCCCCTTCCACTTCGTCGGTAGCGCCGCAGATTTTAGCCGCGCGACCGACTGTCTTGCGGCAGCGGCCTATTATGAAGCCGGTGATGATGCCGTGGGCGGGCAAGCAGTTGTCCAGGTTGTGCTCAATCGACTGCGGCATCCGGCGTTTCCGAAAACGGTATGCGGTGTCGTATTCCAAGGGTCGGAGCGCTCGACCGGCTGCCAGTTCACCTTCACCTGCGATGGCGCATTGGTACGCCAGCCCTCAGCGGCCGCCTGGACCCGCGCTCGCGACGTAGCGGCCAAGGCGTTGCGCGGCGCCGTTTACAAGCCAGTCGGCTGGGCGACCCATTATCATACTGACTGGGTGGTGCCGTACTGGAGCGCCAGCCTAGACAAGATCGCCGAGGTCCACACCCATTTGTTCTTCCGCTGGACGGGGTGGTGGGGCACCGGTCCCGCCTTCAACCGCGGGCAGCAGCCGGGTGAAATGCCGATCGCGAAGCTCGCTGCGGTTTCGGACGCGCATCGGCTCGCACTTGGCGCAGGAGAGGGCGACACCGCGGCAGCCGAGGCCGCGCCGTTCTTTGGCCGTACGCCGCTGCCACTCGCAAGCGATCAGAGCACCTTCCTCACCATGCTGAACCCGGCGCAGGCGGACAGCTTCACCGGCATGGCGCTTGCCTCCTGCGCCGAACGGTCCCGCTGCAAATTCATGGGGTGGACGGAGCCTAACGCGATGGCCTTCACGCTTCCCCTGACGCCCGAGCAGATGAACGCCATGTCGTTCAGCTACATCCGTGATCGGAGCAGCGGCCTGGAGCGTACGCTGTGGAACTGCGATGAGTTCAAGAAGCGTGCGCCCTGCATGAAGCGGATGACGCTGCGCGCCACCCCGGTGCCGAAGGAGGAAAGCCGCGGGCCGGTGGAACTGGACGGGGTGCGCCGCAAGTCCGATCTTGGCGAGACCGGGATGCAGAACAGCATCGGAGTCGAGTGACACCCTGCGGCAAGATCATAAGCTGACCGACAAAGAAGAGGCGGCGGAGCATAAGCCCCACCGCCCTTCTCTGTTCTATCGCATCAAGAGACGCCTGCCCTAAGCAGCGCGGAACATCTCGGGCGGCAGCGCCATCAGCGCCTCGGCGCCGCCCTCGATCTGGCGACGGTAGGAGCCCGCCTCCGGCAGCACGCGCTCGGCGAAGAAGCGTGCCGTCACCAGCTTCGCATCCAGGAAGGCGGCATCGCCTTGGCCAGAGTCCTTCAGCGCCGCAGCAGCCACCGCCATGCGCAGCCACATCAGCCCGACCGAGACGACGCCCAGCAGGTGCATGTACGGCACCGCGCCCGCGCCGATGTTGTTCGGGTTGGAGATGTTCCCCATGAACCACATGGTCGCGGCCTGAAGCTCTCCCAGTGCCTTCTCCAGACGGGTGGCAAAATCGGCAGCCGGCCCGCCCTTCGCCGCGGCACATTCCTCGGCCACGATCTTGAAGAACAGCTGGATCGCACGGCCACCGTTCATCGCCAGCTTGCGACCAACGAGGTCCATCGCCTGCACGCCGTTGGTACCTTCGTAGATCATCGCGATCCGCGCATCGCGGACGTACTGCTCCATCCCCCATTCCTGGATGTAGCCGTGGCCGCCATAGACCTGCTGCGCGTCGGTCGCGATGGCATAGCCCTTGTCGGTGCCGACGCCCTTGATGACCGGGGTTAGCAGCCCGATGAGGTCGGCCGCCTCCTGCCGTGCGGCCTCATCCTCGGCGCTGTGCTCCAGATCGACCTGAAGCGCGCCCCACAGGCACAATGCACGCAGGCCTTCCAGCCACGCCTTGCCGTTCATCAGCATCCGGCGAACGTCCGGGTGGACGAACAACGTGTCCGCCTTCTCATCTGGCTCGGCAGCGCCGGTCAGAGCGCGACCCTGACGGCGATCCTCGGCATATTGCACCGCGTTCTGATAGGCGGTCTCGCCAACCGCCAGGCCCTGAAGGCCAACGCCCAGCCGCGCCGCGTTCATCATGATGAACATCGCGGCAAGGCCCTTCATCTCCTCGCCGACCAGCCACCCGGTCGCACCGTCATAGTTCAGCACGCAGGTGGCGTTGCCGTGGATGCCCATCTTGTGCTCGATCGAGCCGCAGGAGACCGCATTGCGCTCTCCAAGCGACCCATCGTCGTTCACCAGCACCTTGGGCACCACGAACAGGCTGATGCCCTTCGAGCTGTCCGGCGCACCCGGCGTCTTGGCGAGGACGAGGTGGATGATGTTGTCGGTCAGGTCATGCTCGCCGGCCGAGATGAAGATCTTGGTGCCGGTGATCTTGTACGAACCGTCGGCCTGCGGCTCGGCGCGGGTGCGGATCAAGCCCAGATCAGTGCCGCACTGCGGCTCCGTCAGGTTCATGGTGCCGCCCCATTCGCCGGACACCATCTTGGGCAGGTACTTCTCCTGCTGCTCGGGCGAGCCCTTTGCCACCAGCGCCGCAATCGCGCCATGCGCCAGGCCCGGGTACATGGCGAACGCCATGTTGGAGGAGATCATATATTCCTGAAACGCCGTCGAAATGACGTGCGGCATCCCCTGTCCGCCGAACGCCTCGGGCGCGGACAGCGTGCCCCAGCCGGATTCGACGAACTGATTGTACGCTTCCTTGAACCCGGCCGGCGTCGTGACCGATCCGTCCTCATGCCGGGCGCAGCCTTCCTGGTCGCCCGACTGGTTCAGCGGGAACAGCACTTCTGCGACGAAGCGGCCGCCCTCCTCCAGCACGGCATCCACCGTGTCGGGCGTGGCATTGGCGAAGCCCGGCACATTGGCGTGGCGCGACAGACCCACGACATGTTCGAGAACGAAGCGGGTGTCGCGCACCGGCGGAGTATATTGCGGCATGAGGATCAGTCCTTCTGATCGGGTGTTTCAAGGAGGGAGACGAACTCGTCGAGCTCGGCGATGGCATCGTCGATGTCGCGCTTCTGCGCCGTCAGCGCCTCGATCCTGGCACGACAACGCTCGATAGTGACGTTGCGCTGCGTGTTGCGGCCGTCGCCGATGTCGTAAAGGTCGATCATCTCGCGGATCTCGGCCAGGCTGAAGCCCACACGCTTGCCGCGCAGGATCCAGGCAAGGCGGGCGCGATCGCGATGCGAATAGATGCGCGCCGTTCCGCGCCGGTCGGGGGCGATCAACCCCTCATCCTCGTAGAAGCGAAGCGCGCGCGGCGTGACGCCGAACTCCGCCGCCAGATCGGTGATGGTGAAGTGCGAGCGATCCTCGCGCGGAGGGATCGAGTCGAAGGCTGCTGCAACCGACATAACAGCGGCCAACTACGTTCCGCTTACGTGAACGTCAACGGCAAAGCGGTTCGCCGACTGGGCCGCGCATCGCGCGTGCTTCGGTTTCGACGCCACTCAACCGGGGTGCGTTCAGCGCCGAAAAAGAGGCTCGACCAGTGCATTTGAGGTCGCATGCAGCAGGCACTGCGGCGGGGAAGAGCAGCCGCTCCCCATCGAAGCGCGCCTCGAAGCGGCAATCGTCGCCGAAATCGACGCGCAGACGGTCGCGCCCGGTGGCGGTCCCGCGACCCGCGCATCCATTCCCCTCCCCATAGTCAACGACTGCGGCAAGCCGCGCCTGTCCCTCAGCGCGAATGATGCAGACGCGGTCGGTTTCGGATGCGTAGGCACCCACCGGGTCGAGCATCGCCGAATCCGCGACAATCCCCGCTTCGATGGCTGCGCGTTCCAGCTTGATCCCAGCGGCATTGCCGCTAGCGTCACTGGGCGCCGCGCTCTCACAGCTACTCAGGGCGAGCAGGAGCAGGGCTGCAGCGCCGCGCCTCGTCAATCCACCGGCTCCAGGGCATCAGAGCCGATCCGCCGATAAAAGCAGGAACGCGCGCCTGTGTGGCAGGCCGGGCCGGCTGGATCGGCGATGATCCAGATCGCGTCTTGATCACAGTCGATTCGCATCTCGCGCACGGAAAGCACATTGCCGGAGGTCTCACCCTTTACCCACAATGCCTGGCGGCTACGGGACCAGAAGGTCGCCTTGCCCGTCGTTCGCGTGGCGGCAAGCGCCTCAGCATTCATGTGCGCGACCATCAGAAGCTCGCCCGTGTCGCTGGCGGTCACCACCGCGGTGACGAGGCCCGCCGAATCGTACTTGGGATCGAGGTTGCTTCCGGCTTCGCGAGGGTCTGACATGGTGCCTCCTTACAGAGGCTCGTCCCCGGATCGAAGCGGCCTGTTTGGACGAACGCCCACCTGCAATGCCAGTTGGGGACAAATGCACCGCGTCGTTTACTTATGGTTGCGGATCGCCTCGACCAACTCGGCCTTGCTCATCTTGGAGCGGCCTTCAATGCCGATCTCCTGCGCCTCCTCGTATAAGTCGTCCTTGGTTCGATCCTCGAGCCGGCTACCGCGATGATCCAACGTCCCAGCTGCTTTGGCATTCGCGATCCGCGCGGCCTTCTCCTTCGACTCGCCCTTCTTGCGAAGATCCTCGTACAGCTTGTCGTCCTTGATTTGTGCGCCGTGATTCCTGGCCATCACCGCCTCCTCTATCCTCCCGCCAAAACCCTTCGGCTTGCCAAACGCTCCGGACCCATGACATTTCGGCGACAGTCGCTATATGGGCCCCGCACGACGTGAGCCCCCAATCACCATGCTGACTACAAATCCGTTCGACGATGACCATCTGCACGAGGAGTGCGGCATTTTCGGAGTGTCCGGCTCCGAAGGCGCTGCTGCACTCGTGGCGCTCGGGCTTCATGCCCTGCAGCACCGCGGCCAGGAAGCTGCCGGGATTACTAGCTTCGACGGCACGAATTTCCATACCAAGAAGGCGATGGGGCACGTCGCCGGCAATTTCGACAGCGAGGCGGTGATCGCCAGCCTACCGGGTCCCGTCGCATGCGGGCACGTGCGCTATTCTACCACCGGCGAAACTGCGCTTCGGAACGTCCAGCCGCTGTACGCGGAGCTTGCGAGCGGCGGCTTTGCGGTGGCGCACAACGGCAACATTTCGAACGCGATGAAGGTGCGCCGCGAACTCGTTCGCCGCGGTTCGATCTTCCAGTCGACCAGCGATACCGAGACGATCATCCACCTAGTGGCCACGTCCAACTATCGCACCCTGCTCGATCGCTTCATCGATGCGCTGAAGCAGGTGGAAGGCGCCTACGCCCTGATCGTGATGACTCCGGAAGGGATGATCGCGTGTCGCGATCCGCTCGGCATTCGCCCGCTGGTAATGGGCAAGCTTGGCGACGCCGTGATCTTCGCCAGTGAGACAGTCGCGCTCGACGTGGTAGGTGCCGAGTTCGTCCGCTCGGTCGAGCCCGGCGAACTGGTGATCGTCCAGGGCACCGAGACCCGCTCGGTTCGCCCGTTCGCCCCGCTGGCGCCCCGTCCGTGCATCTTCGAGTGGGTCTATTTCTCGCGCCCCGATTCGATCGTGGATGATCAGTCCGTCTATTCGGTGCGCAAGTCGATCGGGCAGCAGCTTGCGATCGAATCGCCGGTCGACGCAGATCTGGTGATTCCGGTGCCCGATTCGGGCGTGCCCGCGGCGATCGGCTATGCGCAGCAAAGCGGCATTCCGTTCGAGCTCGGCATCATCCGTTCGCACTACGTTGGTCGCACCTTCATCCAGCCGGGGGACAAGGTCCGCCATCTTGGCGTGAAGCTGAAGCACAACGCCAACCGTGCATTGATCGCCGGCAAGAAGGTGGTGCTGATCGACGATTCGATCGTGCGCGGCACCACCAGCCTGAAGATCGTGCAGATGATGCGGGAGGCTGGAGCGGCAGAAGTCCACATGCGGATCGCTAGCCCCCCGACGAAGCACAGCTGCTTCTACGGCGTGGATACGCCGGAACGTGCCAAGCTGCTCGCCGCAACCCACGATCTTGGGTCGATGACCGACTTCATACACGCGGATAGCCTGGCGTTCATATCGATCGACGGACTGTACAAGGCGTTGGGGGAAGCGAAGCGCGCCGCGGTCCGCCCCGGCTATTGCGACGCCTGCTTCACCGGCGACTACCCCACCACGCTGACTGATCACGACGACACCGGCGAGGTGGATCAGTTTGCCATGCTGGAGGAGCGCGTCGCCTGACGCGTCATAGCAACGCCGCGCTGATCGGGCTTGTCCCGACAGCGGGCGTGCCGCACTAATCGCAGGTACAGGGTTCGCGGGGCGTTGATCCCGGAACAACTTCGGGGTCACGATCTTGAACAAGCCACTTCAGAACCAGCTCGCGCTCGTCACCGGCGCGAGCCGCGGGATCGGCGCCGCGACGGCGATCGCGCTCGCGGCGCAGGGCGCGCACGTCGTGGTGACCGCGCGTTCGGCCAAGGCGCTTGAGGAAGTAGAGCAAGCAATCTTCGACGCCGGCGGCTCTGCCACGATCGCGCCGCTGGACCTGACCGAGAAGGATGCGATCGCCCGGCTGGCGGTGGCGATCGGCGAGCGCTGGCAGGCGCTGGACCTGATGGTGCTGAATGCCGCGACGCTCGGCTCGCTCGCTGCGGTGCCGGCGATCGATCCGAAGGAACTGGCGTCCGTGCTGACGCTGAACGTCTCCGCGCAGGTCGCCCTGATCCAGGCGTTTGACCCAATGCTGCGCCAGTCGCAGGCCGGGAAAGTGATCGGGATTACCTCCTCGGTAGGCCGAAAACCCCGTGCATATTGGGGCGCTTATGGTGCCTCAAAGGCAGCATTTGAGACACTGCTGGGCGCTTATGGCGACGAAATGAACGAAATCAGCCGCGTTCGTACAGCGATTGTCGACCCTGGCGCGACCCGCACCAAGATGCGCGCGCGCGCCTATCCGGGCGAGGATCCCGCATCGGTGAAGCCGCCGGAGACTGTGGCAGAGCGGATCGTCGCCCTGGCGATCTCCGGGTTCGAGACCGGCCACTTCGAGCGCGTTGAGGCCTGACCGCGACCGATCAGCGTCCGCGCGCTGCGGCGAACAATCGTTCCAGGAAGGCGTAGCGTGCCTGGCTCTGGGCCGGGTCGCTCGCCTTGGGCCAGGCACTGACCATTGCGATTACCGTGCGCGTCTTCGGATCCACGGTGATGCTCTGGCCGAAGATACCGACCCCGCCGAAGCGATCTTCGGGGTACGTCCACCATTGATAGCCGTAGCCGAAGCCCGGCCGACCGGTGGAAGCATGTGCCTTGGTCGCATCAGCGAACCAGCCCGGCGGGACGATCCCTGCCCCGCCCTGCATCGCAAGCTGGCCCATCCGGGCATAGTCCCGCAACGACACCGAAAGGCAGCAGCCCGCCACCTCGCGCCCCGTGGCGTCGATCATCCAGAAGGCGTCCCGCTCCATGCCGTAGGGCTGCCACACCTTCTCGCTGAGGTAAGTGGCGAGCGGCTTCTTCACGGCATTGGCGACCAGCACGCCAATCAGGTTGGTCTCGCCCGTCTTGTACACCCACTTGGCGCCAGGCGCGCTTTCACGCGGCAGCGTGCGCATATAGGCGACGGTGGGGTCCATCCCGGGCGGCACATCGATCGAGAACATCCGCGCCACGTCCGACTGCGGATCGGTATAATCCTCGTTCCACTTCACGCCCGACGTCATCGTCAGCAACTGGGCGATCGTCACGCCATCATAGCCGCTGCCGGCGAGATCCGGGATGTACCTGGTGACCGGTTCGTCGACCGACTTGATGAAGCCGTCCCGGATCGCAGCACCGACCAGCGTCGAGGTGAACGACTTGGCGACCGAGAAGCTCGTCCAGCGACCGTCGCGGGTCAGCCCGCGGGCGTAGCGCTCCAGGCGCACCGCGCCGTCCTGGATCACGATCAGGCCGGCGACGTTGTGGGCCGCGATGAAGGCGTCCACTTCCCCGGCGGGTATTGGCAGCGGCGGCCCGGCAGGCAGTGCCAAGGGCTTGCGGCTGGCCTTCACCACATGGCCGGGAAACACGCTTTCCATGTGCGGGAAGTTCTGGTCGCGCTGCTCCTGCGACCAGAACAGCACTTCCGCGCCGACCTGTTGCAGCTTGGCCCGATTGGCATCGGTGATAGGCACACCGGCGGTTCGGGCCTGTGCTGTTCCCGCTACCGGCTGGGCGGGCGTGGTGGCGCAACTCGCCAGCGCCAAGGCGCCGAGCGTCAACCAGATGGCGTGCTTCATTCCCCCTCCTTCACGAGGGTGATCTGCACGACGTCGATTCCGCCGCCTCGAAAGCCCCCTTCACAATACATCAGGTAATAGCGCCAAAGATCAATGAACTTCGCATCAAAGCGCGGTGGCAGGCGCGCTTCCGCCACCGCAGTGTCGAAGCGCTTGCGCCACAGCCAAAGCGTCTCGGCATAGTCCAGTCCAAAGGCGTGGCGATCCTGCCAGCTTAGCCCCTGCGCTTCGGCCAGCGCGCGGAAACGCGGCTCGTTGATCAGCATGCCGCCAGGGAACACGAAGGCCTGGATGAAATCGACGTTGGCCGAATAGGCCGGCCAGATGTCATCGGCGATGTTGATGAACTGGATCGCCGCACGCCCCCCGGGCCTCAGCGCGCGAGAAACGGCCGCGAGATAATCCCGCCAGTAGGATTCGCCGACCGCCTCGACCATCTCCACCGAGGCGACCGCGTCATACTGGCCGGTGACATCGCGATAGTCGGTGAGTGACACGGCGACCGGCAGATCGCGGGTGCGGTCGGCCACGAAGCGCTGCTGTTCCGCGGCGAGGGTGATCGCGCGCACCTTGATGCCGCGGCGAGCGGCAGCTTCGGCCAAGGCGCCCCAGCCGCAGCCGATTTCGAGCAGTGTGCCGCCCGGCGGCACGGCCGCGCGGTCAAGTATAGCGTCGATCTTGCGGTGCTGTGCCTGCTCGAGCGGTTCATCGCCGGCAAACAGCGCGCTCGAATAGGTCAGCGATGGATCGAGCCAAGCTTCGTAGAAGTCGTTGCCGAGATCGTAATGCGCCGCGATGTTCCGGCGGGCGTTGCGACGGTCGTTGCGGCGAAGGAGGTGCATCGCGCGAGCAGCCAACCGGGCGCCGCGTTTCGCGCGCGCGACGTTGCCCAGCGTCGTGCGGTTGCGCATGAACAGATCGAACAGCGGGACGGGATCCGGGCTGGACCAGTCGCCCGCAGCCCAGGCTTCATACCAGCCGATCGAACCGCCCATGACGAGGCGGCGCAGTGCACGCCAGCGAGTGACCGTGACCACGGCGAGCGGGCCGTCGCGTCGCCCGCCGAGCAGCCGCCGCGTGCCATCGGGAAGCAGGGCCTCGATCGCGCCTTCCTCAAGGCCGGCATCGATCCGGTCGAGGATCCGGTGGAACACCGGCGCCATACGGCGCGCCCACACACCGCCTGCGGCGGGAAGATCGACCATGCCATGCATCGCCTGCGCTCATGCACCGGGCGCCGCCGGCACGAAAGAGGGTCAGCGTACCTCGCGGCCTGCCGCAAGTGCGCGTTCGCGCGCCTCGCGGTGGCCGATGATCTTCGCCGGATAGTTATCGGGGCGGCAGCCCGCAGCGTCCGGATCGTGGATCGCTTCATCGGGGAGATCCCGCAACTCGGGCACCCACTCGCGGATATAGTCGCCGGCGGCGAACTTTTCCGACTGGGCGAGCGGCGCCATGATCCGACCGAACATGTTCGAATCGATGCCGGTGCCGGCGACCCACTGCCAATTGACACTGTTGTTGCCGTAATCGGCGTCGACCAGCGTATCCCAGAACCAGCGCTCCCCCTCACGCCAATCGATCAGCAAATGCTTCACCAGGAAGCTGGCGGCGATCATGCGCACGCGATTGTGCATCCAGCCGCTTGCCCACAGCTGGCGCATGCCGGCATCCACGATCGGGTAGCCGGTACGGCCCTGCTGCCATGCCTTCAATTCGCCGGGCGCGCGGCGCCACTTCAGGCGGTCGAAGCGCGGGCGACCGTTCTCGTCGGCGTACCGCGGCACCGCGAGGATCACACCCGAGGTGAAATCCCGCCATGCGAGTTCGCGGCGAAAGGACTGTACCCCGGCGCTTCGGCCAGTGAGCGCCGCCCATATCGTGCGCGGTGAGATTTCGCCGTGGTGAAGATGGGGCGAGAGGCGCGAGGTGCCTTCGGTGGAAGGAAGGTTTCGCTGCTCCTCGTAATCCGTGCCGATCGAGACGAAGGCATCGAGCGACTCCTGTGCCCATTCCTCTCCCGGTGACCAGATTTCGAAGCCCCCGGCCCAGTTCGGCGCGATGGGAAGCAGCGTCCAGTTCGCGAGCGTGTCGCTCTCTGGCCAATGGTCGGGTGCCGGGATCCTGTCGGGGACGGGCATCGGATCTTCCGGCGGCATCGTGGCGGATAGCGCCTTCCAGAAGGACGAGAAGATCTTGAACTGCCCCCCTGCCCCGGTGGTCACGTCGCGCAGCGGGCGGAGGTGATTGCCATCGTGGAGGGTGAGGAGGCCGCCCAGTTCTTCCTCCGCCGCGCGCCACCAGGGTTCATAGTGGCGGATGGCGTGGATCTCGGTCGCGCCGGTTTCCTTCGCCACCTCCTTCAGCACCCGAGCGGCGGGGCCGCGGCGCAGGATGAGGCGGCTGCCCTTTGCGCGCAGCGCGTCGTCGAGTGCGGTGAGGCTGTGATGCAACCACCAGCGTTGCGCGGGGCCGATGCGCCAGTTTCCAGGGCCGTCGTCGTCGAGGACGTAGACCGGGATGACTGCGCCAGCCGCGGCGGCGGCACACAGGGCGGGTTGATCGTGGAGGCGGAGGTCCTGGCGGAGCCAGAGCAGCGTCGGCATCGCTGCTCTACGCCCACCTAAGGAATGATGTTCCGCGCCGCAGCACCGGCTGGCAGCGGCGACGCGGAACTCGGATCAGATAACGTGCGGCTGCTTGTCGACCATCCACGTCTGACCCTTGGAGAGCAGCTTCTGGAGATCCGGCTTCTTGCCTTCGCTCGCCTTGGCGTTCTGCTCGACCACGGCGCTTTCGAAGGTCGGCGCGGGATCATCGAAGATCACGCCGAGCGCCATCGGGAAGGCACCGAACGGCATTTCGACCAGCATGTGGGCGAGGCCACGGTTCGTCTGATCATGGACGATGACGCCGGCGGACTGCCAATCGTCATCGGCGACATCGACGACCTTGAGCGTCAGGCGCTCGGCATCCATCGCGAGGCCCTTCTTGCCGCCATCGAACAGCAGCGGCTTGCCATGTTCGACCCACAATTGGTTCGGCCCGGCATTGGGCTTTGCCGCGAAGGGCGCGAACACGTCGTCGTTATAGACGATGCAGTTCTGGAAGATCTCGACGAAGCCGGTGCCCTTGTGGGCATAGGCTGCCTTCAGCACGTTCGGCAGGTTCTTGTGAACGTCGATCCCGCGGGCGATGAAACGCGCACCGGCGCCGAGCGCGAAGGCGCACGGGTTCGCCGGGCGATCGACCGAGCCGAACGGCGTCGACGGCGACTGCGTGCCAACGCGGCTGGTGGGCGAATATTGCCCCTTCGTCAGGCCGTAGATCTCGTTGTTGAACAGGAGGACCTGGCAATCGAGGTTGCGGCGGATGAGGTGCATCGTGTGATTGCCACCGATCGACAGCGCGTCACCGTCACCGGTGATGATCCACACGTCGAGTTCCGGATTGGCGAGCTTCACGCCCGTCGCCACCGCCGGCGCACGGCCGTGGATGGTGTGGAAGCCGTAGGTTTCCATATAGTATGGAAAGCGCGACGAGCAGCCGATGCCGCTGACAAACACGGTGTTTTCCGGGCGCGCGCCGATTTCCGGCATGGTGCGCTGCACCGCCTTCAGGATCGCATAGTCGCCGCAGCCCGGGCACCAGCGGACTTCCTGATCGGTTTCCCAGTCCTTGGGCTTCGTCGCGACGATGGGGGTCATGTCGTTCATCGAACTGCCTTCTTGCAGCGAATGTTGAGGAAGTTGAGGCGATAGCGCGTTTTCTCAACCACCATGATCATGCCGATTGCGGCGAGTGGACATCGCGCAGCGAGCCATCGTCGTGGCCGGAAGCGGGCTCGGGAAGCTGGGTCTTGTCGGCCGGCAGCATGCCGCCTTCATTGCCCGCCACGTCATCGAAGAAGGTCGCGATCGCGGCCTCGATCTCGGCGATGCGGAAGGGCTGACCCGACACCTTGTTGAGCGGCTTGGCATCGACCAGGAACTGATCGCGCAGCACCGTCTTCAACTGGCCGGTGTTCATCTCGGGCACGAGGATATTGTCATAGCCCTTGAGCAGCGCGCCCAGGTTCGCCGGCATCGGCCAGATGTGACGCAGGTGGATGTGGCTGACGTCATAGCCGCGGCGGCGCATGCGGCGCACCGCCTGATGGATCGGGCCGAAGGTGGAGCCCCAGCCGACGACCGCGAGCTTGCCGCTCGTCTCGCCGACTTCGACCTGCTGATCCGGCACCTTGATGTTGGCGACCTTGTCGCGGCGCGATTCGGTCATCGCCTGGTGGTTGGCCGGCGAATAATCGATGTTGCCGGTGCCGACCGCCTTCTCGATGCCGCCGATGCGGTGGAGCAGGCCGGGCGTGCCGGGCTTCACCCACGGGCGGGCGCCCTTCTCGTCACGGCCGAACGGCTTGAAGCCTTCTTCCGGCGCTTCCTCGAGGAAGGCCTTGGGGAACGGCTCGAGCGTGCTGATGTCCGGCACCTTCCACGGCTCGGCCGCGTTCTGGAGATAGCCGTCGGTCAGCAGCATCACCGGCGTCATGTACGTCGTGGCGATGCGCACGGCCTCGATCGCGACCTCGAAGCAATCCGATGCCGAACGCGCGGCGATCACGGGCAGCGGCGCATCGCCGTTGCGGCCATACACCGCCTGGTAGAGATCCGACTGCTCGGTCTTGGTGGGAAGGCCCGTCGACGGCCCGCCGCGCTGCGCGTTGACAACGACGAGCGGCAGCTCGGTCATGATCGCGAGGCCGATCGCCTCAGTCTTCAGCGCGATGCCCGGGCCCGAGGAGCAGGTGACGCCGAGCTGGCCGGCGTAGCTGCCGCCGATCGCGCTGGCGACCGCGGCAATCTCGTCCTCCGCCTGGAAGGTGGTGACGCCATATTCCTTGAGGCGCGAGAGCGCGTGGAGGATCGCGGAAGCAGGCGTGATCGGATAGCCGCCGAAGAACATCTTCAGCCCGGCAAGCTGCGTGCCGGCGACGAGGCCGAGGCTGATCGCGTCCGCGCCAGTGACAGTGCGGTAGAGGCCAGGCTCGGCCGGCGCGGCCGGAAGCGCATGCTGCTTCATCGGGCCGGCGAGCTCTGCCGTCTCGCCATAGGCATGGCCGGCGTTCAAGGCGGCGATGTTCGCCTCCGCCAGGGTCGGCGCCTTGGCGAACTTGTTCTTGAGCCAATCGACGAGCGGTGCGCGATCACGATCGAACATCCAGAGCGCGAGCCCCAGCGTCCACATGTTCTTGCAGCGAAGCGCTTCCTTGTTGCCGAGGCCGAACGGCTTCACGGCATCCAGCGTCAGCTGCGAGATGTTGAGGCGGATGACCTGCCACTTGGCGAGGCTGCCGTCGTCGAGCGGGTTCGCATCATATTTCGCCTTGGCGAGATTGCGTTCGCTGAACTCGCCCTCGTCGGCGATGATTAGGCCGCCCGGGCGAAGCGCCTGGACGTTGGTCTTGAGCGCGGCCGGATTCATCGCGACCAGCACGTCGAGCTCGTCGCCCGCCGTTTCGATCTGGGTCGACCCGAAATTGATCTGGAAGGCGCTGACCCCGAACAGGGTGCCGAGCGGGGCGCGGATCTCCGCCGGGAAATCCGGGAAGGTCGCAAGGTCGTTGCCGGCGAGCGCGGTGGACAGCGTGAACTGGCCCCCGGTGAGCTGCATGCCGTCACCCGAATCGCCCGCGAAACGGACAACCATCGACTCGGCGGGCGGATTGGACGACGCCTCTTGCGGCGTCACTTCATGGGCGGCGGTCGCCATATATTTTCCTGCAGACTTCCCTAGATGAGGCGCTGTTACGCGCCGGGGCCCCGTGAAACCAAGGTAGAATGATCCCGCGTCGCTGCAACCCACGCTTTTTCATAGATGCGACCAAGCCGCAGTATCACGTCGACATGACGACGCGCGATCGCGACGACATCATCGCCGTATCCGCCGCCGACCGTGCTGGCGATCGGGATGCGGCGGGCCAGTGCGAGCGTCGCGACGAGCTCATCCCGGCGCGCCAGCCCTTCGTCGCTGAGCGCAAGTCGGCCGAGCCGATCGCCCGCAAACGGATCGACCCCGCCCTGATAGAGGATGAGATCGGGCGCGACCTGATCGATCAGCGGCCCGAGCGTGAGGGCGAGCGTTTCGCAATATTCTTCGTCCCCGGTGCCGTCGGGTAGCGCAACGTCGAGCGTCGAACGCGCCTTGCGCGCGGGGAAGTTCTTTTCGGCATGGATCGAAAAGGTGGCGATGTTCGGCTGGCCCGCCGTCAGCGCCGCGGTGCCATCGCCCTGGTGAACATCGACATCGACGATGAGGATGCGAACGCCCTCGGCGGCGAGGCGCGCGGCGGCGATGGCGAGATCGTTGAACACGCAATAGCCGGCGCCGGTATCGCCGAGCGCATGATGGCTGCCGCCGGCGGTGTTGGCGGCAAAGCCGTTGGCAAGGGCGAGCCGGGCAGCATGGTACGTGCCGCCGGGAACGAGTTGCGCTCGCCTCGCGACAACCGGCGTGACCGGAAAGCCGATGCGCCGTTCCTTTTCGCGGGGCACGGCAGCAGCGAGCACTTCGCCGACATAGGCCGGATCATGCACCGCCTCCAGCCAGCCACGCGGCGCCGGATCGGGCACATGCCAGGCGATCCCCTGCCCTTCGCTGACCAGAATATCACGGATCGCACCGTTCTTGCCCCAGCGGTAACCACTGCGTGCGGGCGCTTCCACGACATAATCGGCATGATGGACGACGGCGATCATCTGCGCCAAGATAGGTAGCAAAAGCGAACCTGAGGAGAGTTAAGGCATGACCGACACGCTGATCCGCAAAGCGGCCCCCGGCAACGCAGCGTCCGACGGGCCCTATGTGCGCCCCGACGTGCGCGGTTTCCTCGATTATCTGAACAGCGTGCCCGGCCCGAAGACGCACGAAGGGACGGCGGAAGCGGCGCGCGCCATGTACCTTGCGATGAAGGACGTGGCCGACCTGCCGCTGGGCGAACTGGCGACGATCCGCGACCTGACCATCCCGGGGCCGGCGGGCGACATTCCGGCGCGCCTGTTCGATCCGCGCGAGAGCCGCGAGCCGGGCCCGGTGGTGGTATTCTTCCACGGCGGCGGCTTCGTGATCGGGAACATCGACACGCATGCGAGCTTCACGGCCGAGATGGCGCGCCACCTGGACCTGCCGGTGGTGTCGATCGACTATCGCTTGGCGCCGGAAGCGAAATGGCCGGCCGCGCCGGAGGATTGCGAGACGGCGGCGCGCTGGATCGCCAGCAACCCGGCGGAACTTGGGCGGACCGCGACCAGCCTCGTCCTGTCCGGTGACAGTGCGGGCGGCACGCTGACGATCACGACGGCCATGGCGCTGCGCGACGAGCCCGCCGCCGTGCCGGTGATCGTGCAGGCGCCGATGTATCCCGCGGCGGACATGAACAAGGAATATCCCTCGTTCGACGATTATGCCGAAGGCTATCTGCTGACGCGCGATACGATGATCTGGTTCGCCGAACACTATCAGGCGGATTTCACGCATTTCCGTGGCTCGCCGATGATCGGCAATCTCGTCGGGCTGCCGCCGGCGGTGATCGTGACGGCGAGCCTCGATCCAATCCGTGACCAGGGCCGCGCCTATGCCGCTGCGCTGGTGCTGGCGGGCGTGCCGGTGACGTACCGCGAGGCGGTGGGCAATATCCACGGCTTCATCACGCTGCGCCAGGCGGTGCCGTCGAGCGCGGGCGACGTGGCGGGGTATCTCGCTGCGGTAAAGGACGCGATTGTCGAGGCCGAGGGCCAGCGCGTGATGGTGCAGGCAGCGGGTTGATGACCGTCCGGGGGGCGTATTCCGGGCGATGGTGCCCGGGGCACGTGCCTCGACACGCTCAGGACGAACGGTGGGAACGCGGCTGAGCCAGTTCTCGACGGCGTGACAAAGAAAAAGGGGCGGGCCTTGCGGCTCGCCCCTTCTTCGTTTCGCGAGATCGCGCGGGCGATCAGTAGCGGTAATGGTCCGGCTTGAACGGGCCCTCGACGGGCACGCCGATGTAGCCGGCCTGCTTCGGCGTCAGCTTCGACAGCTGGACGCCGAGCTTCTCGAGGTGAAGTGCCGCGACCTTTTCGTCGAGGTGCTTGGGCAGGACGTACACTTCGTTCTTGTAGTTCTCGCCCTTGGTCCACAGCTCGATCTGCGCGAGCGTCTGGTTGGTGAACGAAGCGCTCATCACGAACGAAGGGTGGCCGGTGGCGCAGCCCAGGTTCACCAGGCGACCCTTCGCCAGGATGATGATCTGCTTGCCGTCCGGGAACTTCACCAGATCGGTGCCCGGCTTCACTTCGGACCACTCGTAATTGTCGAGCGCGGCGATCTGAATCTCGCTGTCGAAGTGGCCGATGTTGCACACGATCGACATCGGCTTCATCGCCTTCATGTGATCGGCAGTGATCACGTCGGCATTGCCGGTGGCGGTGACGAAGATGTCGGCGCGCTTCACCGCCTCGTCCATCGTCACGACCTCGAAGCCTTCCATCGCCGCCTGCAGCGCGCAGATCGGGTCGACCTCAGTCACGAGCACGCGGGCGCCGCCGTTGCGCAGCGACTGCGCCGAGCCCTTGCCGACGTCACCGAAGCCCGCGACGCAGGCGACCTTGCCGGCGAGCATCACGTCGGTGGCGCGGCGGATCGCGTCGACGAGCGACTCCTTGCAGCCGTAAAGGTTGTCGAACTTCGACTTGGTGACCGAGTCGTTGACGTTGATCGCCGGGAACGGCAGCTCGCCCTTCTTGGCGATCTCGTACAGGCGATGGACGCCGGTGGTGGTCTCTTCCGAGACGCCCTTCAGGTTCTTGACGGTCTCGGTCAGGTAGCCCGGCTTCCTGGCGATGAACGCCTTCAGCGCGCGCTGGAACTCGACTTCCTCGGCATTCTCCGGCTCGCCGAAGCTTTCGCCGCGCTCGAGCTTCGCGCCCCACAGCGCGAACATGGTGGCGTCGCCGCCGTCATCGAGGATGATGTTGGCGGTCTGGCCGTTGCCGTCGTCCCAGTCGAAGATCGAGCCGACATAGTCCCAATAGTCGGCGAGGCTCTCGCCCTTCACGGCGAACACCGGGATGCCGGCGGCGGCGATCGCGGCGGCGGCATGGTCCTGCGTCGAGAAGATGTTGCAGGTCGCCCAGCGCACGTCGGCACCGAGAGCGACGAGCGTCTCGATCAGCACCGCGGTCTGGATCGTCATGTGCAGCGAGCCGGTGATGCGCGCGCCCTTCAGCGGCTGCGACGCGCCATATTCCTCACGCAGCGCCATCAGGCCGGGCATTTCGGTTTCGGCGATGTTGATTTCAGCGCGGCCGAAATCAGCAAGGCCGATGTCCTTGATGACATAATCAGTGGTGGGGCGATCGAGAACGGTGGCCACAACGGGTCTCCAGGAAAGTGACGCCGACCAAGGCATATCACCGGCCGACATACCCGCCACATAATCGGGCGCGATATCGAATACAAATATAAAGATATCTTTATATCTGCTTTGTCACCCGCCCCGTCGCGGCGCCACCACCGGCGGCGACGCTCGCGACCCGGACCCTCAGGCGTGCCCGCTCTGCGTGCCGAGGAGGCGCGGATCGATGCCGGCAGCGTTGAAGCCGCGCGTCCAGCGGTCCGCGATGTCGGTATCGAAGAGCATCGCATCATCGTCGCTGACGTTGAGCCAGCCGTGACGGGTCATCTCCTCGTCGAGCTGCCCGGCGCCCCAGCCGGCGTAGCCGAGGGCGACGAGCCAGCGCGATGGGCCATTGCCGCTGGCGATGGCGCGCAGCGCATCGAGCGTACCGGAGAGCGCCCATTTGCCTGCAACGTCGATCGTGTCCTGACCGCCCCAGTCGAGCGTATGGAGGACAAAGCCACGACGCGTTTCCATCGGCCCACCGAAATGGATCGGGGCATCCGGCGTGTCACCGGGATCGATGTCGACCTGCTTCAGCACGTCATGAAGCCCAAGCCCCGCGATCTGCGCGCCGATCCCGATGCCGAGCGCACCCTTGGTATCATGGGCGCAGATGGCGATCACCGCCTGCTCGAAGCGCGGATCGCCGATCCCCGGCATGGCAAGAAGAAACTGTCCAGTGAGAAAGCTCGAGGTTTCCATGACTTCTATCTAGGCCGCGGCGGCGCGCATCGCCACGCTTGAAAACACCGGCCAGCCTTGCGACGTAGCCGCCGCCGCACCTTTGCGCGCTTGAGGAGAGATTCAGAGATGACGATCAACGTCGGCGACAAGCTGCCCAAGGCGACCCTCGTGAAGGCGACCGAGAACGGGCCGGAAGCGGTGGATACCGAAGAGTTCTTCAAGGGCCGCCGTGTCGCGCTGTTCGCCGTCCCGGGTGCGTTCACGCCGACCTGCTCGGCCAAGCACCTGCCGGGCTTCGTCGAGAAGGGTGACGAGTTGAAGGCGAAGGGCATCGACGAAGTGGTCTGCACCTCCGTCAACGATCCGTTCGTGCTGGGTGCGTGGTCCAAGTCGGCCAATGCCGGGGACATCACCATGCTGGCCGACGGCAACGGCGACTTCGCCGAGCAGCTGGGACTTACCATGGACGGCTCCAAGTTCGGCATGGGCAAGCGCAGCCAGCGTTACTCGATGGTCGTGAACGACGGCGTCGTCGAGCAGCTGAATGTCGAGGCGCCCGGCGAGTTCAAGGTGAGCTCGGCCGACCATTTGCTCGGCAACCTCTGATCAGGCGAGGCGTTGGTCTGGCGGCTCTGACAGGAGGTTCATGCCATGACCAACGCATCGCAGAACAAGACCGGGGCTTCGAACTCCGGGTCCGATGATAGCGGATCGCTCGCCGAGCGTGCGCGCGAGGCCGCGAGCGGCGCCGGCGACAAGGTGAGCGCTGCCGCATCCTCCACGGTGGAGAAGGTGAAAAGCCATCCTTATGCCGCGGCGGGTATCGTTGCCGGTGTGGCCGCGGCGGTCGGCGGGGCGGCCTTCGCAGCAAGCAAGCTCGGCGGTTCGCAGGGCCAGTCCGGCCACGCTTCGCACGCGAGCTGACCATTGTCCCCCCCCCCCCCGCCGTGTCGGCCGTAGCTGGCGCGGCGGGGGGCATTGTCTTGCCAGAGTCATCGGCCCGACCTAACCATCCGCGATGACTGCACATGAGATCGTTGCCGAACTGGATCGGCTCTACACCGGCGCAGTGGCGCGCCTTCAGGCGGCCCTCGACACATACATCAGCACCGGCACCCCGCCCTCGCCCGAGTCGCGGCGGGACGGATCGTTCGCTTACCCCGAAATCCGGCTGAGCTTCCGCGGCGGGATGGATCGCCCTGCCCCGCTGCGCTCCTACGGCCGGCTCGTCACCGAGGGCGAGTATCGCATCTCCGTCACCAAGCCGGGGCTGTTCGCGGACTACCTCGTCGAACAGCTGACGCTGCTGATGGAAGATTATGACGTCACCGTTTCCGCGGTGCCGGGCGCAACCGAGATCCCCTTCCCGTATGTGATCGATGCTGGCCATGCGCTGAGCCTCGACGAGGTTTCGGCGGCGGAACTGGCGCGGCATTTCCCGGCGACCGAGCTGGCGCATATCGGCGACGAGATCGCGGACGGCCTGTGGGCGTCCATCGACGGCACGCGGCCGCTGGCGCTGTTCGATGGCTTGCGCACCGATTTCAGCCTGGCGCGGCTGCGGCATTATACCGGCACGCCGCCGGAGCATGCGCAGCGTTACGTGCTGTTCACGAACTACCACCGCTACGTCGACGAGTTCGTCCGCTGGGCGGCGGCGCAGGTGGGGGCGGACGGAAGCCGCTTCACCGCCCTGTCCGGGCCAGGGGGCGTCCTCTTCAAGCAGGGTGATGATCCGGCGATGCTGGACGACACCGCGTGGCGGCGGCTGCAGATGCCGGCCTATCACCTGATGGCGCCGGATCGCACCGGCATCACGCTGGTGAATATCGGCGTCGGCCCGTCAAACGCGAAGACGATCACCGATCACCTGGCCGTCACCCGCCCCGACGCCTGGATGATGATCGGCCATTGCGGCGGCCTTCGCCCGTCGCAGCGGATCGGCGATTATGTGCTCGCCCACGCCTATCTGCGCGACGATCATGTGCTGGACGACATGCTGCCGCCGGAAATTCCGGTGCCGGCGATTGCCGAGGTGCAGCAGGCGCTGGCGCGCGCGGCGGAAACGGTGAGCGGCCAATCGGGCGAGGAGCTGAAGCGCCGGCTGCGCACGGGCACGATCGTGACGACCGACGATCGCAACTGGGAACTGCGCTATTCGCGCTCGGCATTGCGCTTTTCGCTCAGCCGCGCGGTGGGGATCGACATGGAATCGGCGACAATCGCGGCGCAGGGCTTCCGCTTCCGGGTGCCTTACGGAACGCTGCTGTGCGTTTCCGACAAGCCGCTGCACGGCGAACTGAAGCTGCCCGGCCAGGCGAACCGCTTCTACGAGCGCGCGATCTCCGAGCACATGCGGATCGGGATCGAGACGTGCGAGGAACTGCGCCGCGAGGGGCAGAAATTGCACAGCCGCAAGCTCCGCGCGTTCAACGAGCCGCCGTTCCGCTGAGCAAGACAGGCGGGCGGCACCCGTTGCGTCGAGGAAACGTTTCGGCCGGTCGAGACGTTAGTTCGCGATCCATTCGACCAAGGGGAGCAGATCATGGCTGAGAACGACGACACGCCGCCCGCCGCATCGCCCAAGCCACCGGCGCGTCGCGCGCCGCGCAAGGCCGCTGCGCCGAAGAAGCCGGCAGCTGCCGCGAGCGACAAGCCTGCTGCTCCCAAGCGCGCACGCAAGACCACGGCGGCAAGCGCCGCGAGCGGCGGCACAGCGACGACCAAGGCAACGACGAAGGTGCCGCCGAAGCCGCGTTCGAGCAAGCGGGCGACCCCGCAGCCGCGGCGTACCAAGCCTGCCACGGCAGCCGAGCCGGCGAAGAAGGATGCCGGCTGGCGCAACAAGGCGGCGATCGCTGGTGGCCTGGCTGCGGTGGGGGCGGCAGCGACCGCCGCGCTGCTGTCGCTGCGCGGCTCGACGCCGAAGAAAGGCGCTGACGGGAAGGAAGCGGACGCGGGCAAGGAAGCCGCCGCTGCGGCAACGACGAACCACGGCCATGCGCACATGCCGGACGGCAAGGATGCCACCGCATCCTTCGAGGCCGGGATCGCCGACGAGAATGTGATCCCGGAATAATCGGTCGCTGCTCCCCCACGACCCGGGGAGCAGGCGACTAAGCCCCGGGGTGGGTGCCCCGGGGGTGTCGGCTTACCAGCCGCTCGGCTTGCCCTTGTTCTGTTGGTCGAGCCACTTCTTCAGCGGCGCGAAGTAGGCGAGCATCGGCTTGCCCGACATCTCACGCGTGCCGGTGAACGCCTGCAGCGCGTCCGGCCACGGCTTCGACTGGCCCATCTTCATCATCGCGTCGAGCTTCGCACCGACGGCCTTGTCCCCGAAGAAGGAGCAGCGATGGAGCGGGCCCTTCCAGCCCGCCTGGCGGCAGGCCGCCTCATAGAATTGGAACTGCAGGATCCGCGCGAGGAAGTAGCGTGTGTAGGGGACGGCGGCGGGCACGTGATATTTAGCGCCCGGATCGAACTTCGTCTCGTCACGCGCGACCGGGGGGACGATGCCCTGATATTGCAGCCGAAGCTTGTCCCAGCCCGCCTGCATCTGGCCTGCGGGGATTTCGCCCGAGAACAGCTGCCAGCGATATTTGTCGACGAGGAGCCCGAACGGCAGGAACGCGACCTTGTCCATCGCCTGACGGAGCAGGAGGCCGATGTCCTTGTCCGGCGAGGGCACCTTTGCCTGGTCGAGCAGGTTGATCTTCACCAGGTAATCGGGCGTGATCGACAGCGCGACGAAATCGCCGATAGCTTCATGGAAACCGTCGTTCGCGCCGTTCTTGTAGAGATACGGCTGCTGGTTGTAGGCGCGCTGATAGTAATTGTGGCCAAGCTCATGGTGGATGGTGATGAAATCATCCGAATTGACCTTCGTGCACATCTTGATCCGCAGATCGTCGACATTGTCGACGTCCCACGCGCTGGCGTGGCAGATCACTTCGCGATCCAGCGGCTTCACGATCTGCGAGCGCTGCCAGAACGTCTCGGGCAGAGGCGCAAAGCCGAGCGAGGAATAGAAGCCCTCCCCCGTCTTCACCATCTTCACCGGATCGTACTGCTTGGCCTTCAGCAGCTCGCCGATGTCATAGCCGAGGTCGCCGGAGCCGGGCGGCGCGACGACGTCATAGATGTTGCCCCATTCCTGCGCCCACATGTTGCCGAGGAGATCGGCGCGGATCGGGCCGGTCTTGGACTGGACCGCATCGCCATATTTCTCGTTCAGCTTCGCGCGGACATAGGTGTGCAGCGCCTTGTAGAGCGGCTCCACCTCGCTCCAGAGCTTGTCGGTGAGCGCCGCGAACTGATCGGGCGTCATGTCATAGCTGGACCGCCAGAGCGCGCCGGTATCCTTGAAGCCGAGTTCGACCGAGCCTTCGTTCGCGAGCGCGGTCATCTTGGCATAATCGCTGCGCATCGGCGCACCGACATTGTCGTGCCAGCTGACCCACATTTCCTTCAGCTTGGCAGGATCGCGGCTCTCACCCATCGCCGCCTCGATATCCGAGCCGTTGATCGGCTTGCCGTCGAGCGTGCCGCGGCCCTTGCCGTAGGAGGACGACATCTTGGTGGTGAGCGTCGACAGTTCCTCCGCGGCGCCCGGGCGCATCGGCGCCGGCAACGTCAGGCCGCTGGCCAGGATGTCGAGCTTGCGCTTGGTGTCGTAGGAGAGGCCGGCGAGCGACCGGTATTTCGCAGCCTCATTGGCGAGGCGCACGGACAGTTCGGTCAGCTCACCACCAGACTTGGCCGCGAGCGCGTCGGTATCCTCGGTGATGTAGGTGGCGTTGACCCAGGCGATCCGCGCGCCATCGACGCTCGCGTCCCCGAGTTCCTTCTCGGCCGCGGCGACGAACGCATCGGCCTCGGCAACCGTCGGTGCGCCACGCGGCGCGCTGGCCGGCGCGGCCTGCTGCGCGGCGGCGGGGTGCACGACCAAAGCCGCCGCCAAGGCGGCGAGCGAAATCAGGGGACGGGTCATGAAAGGTCCTCGGTGTTTCGTATGTCGTTACAACTGGAACCACCGGGACGTGCGGTCAAGCGGCGAGGAATTCCGCGATTGCCTGCCCGAGTTCGGGCTTCGTGACGGCGCTCATGTGGCCGCCTGGAACCTCGACCAGCCGTGCGTCGGGCAGCAGGCGCGCGAGATCGGCGGCGGAGCCGTTATCGAAATCCTCGACGCCGTTCACCACCACGGTCGGATGGGTGAAGCCTGCGACCACATCCTGCGGCGTCGAGACAAAGGTGTCGATCACGCGGAGCAGCGCCACGGGATCGCCGCCGGTGGTCTTGAGAAATGCCTCGGCGAGCCACGCCGGGCTGCCGCGTTCGTGCTTGCCGAGGTTGGTGAGGATGTTGCGGAAGTGATCGGCGCGCCGCTCCGCGCTGGTAAGCCCCTCCAGCCCCATACCGGAGAAGATCACGCGGCGCGGCGTGGCGCCGGTGGCCAGCATGCGCGAGGTGGTGCGCGCGCCGAGCGAATAGCCACCGAGATCGTAATCGGTGAGGCCAAGGTGCGCGATCAGGGCGTGCCCGTCCTTCGTCAACGCATCCGGCGGGTAAGCGGCAGGATCGTGCGGCTTGTCGCTTTCCCCGTGGGCGCGCAGATCCGGCATGATTACGCGATAGCCCCTGGCGGCAATCGCGGCGGCGTGGCCGTAGCGCACCCAGTTGGTCTCAGCATCCGAGAAATAGCCGTGGATCAGGACGACCGGGCGCCCCTCCCCCAGTTCGTGCCAGGCCAGCCGCGTGCCATCGAAGCTGGTGAAGTGATGCGTCTCAGTCGGGAATTTTGCCACAGGCCTCGATCCAGCGTTGGTTGACGCTCTCATTCTCCTCACTGCGCATCCGTGGCAAGTCGCGGGTGTCGATCCACGCCTCGTGCATGCTCTCGACGGCGTAATGATGCGCGGGGCGGAAGCGCGAAGGATCGTCGAAGCTGCCGACGGTGAGATCGATGTTCTCGCCATTCTCGAGGAAGGCGAAGCCCAGCGGGGTGCCGCAGGTGGAGCAGAACGGCCGGTGCGCGATCGGGGATGACTGGTACCAGTCGGGCCCGGATTGCCACTCGACGCTGGCCATCGGAACGTTGACGAAGGCGATCGAGACGCCGCCGGTTGCTCGCTGGCACATGCGGCAGTGGCACAGATATGCCTCGTCGCTCTCGACCTCCGCCGAATAGCGCACGCGGCCGCACTGGCAGCCGCCCGTCATCCTCGTCATCACGCGGCTCCTGTCCAAGGGTAGTGGCGGCGCAACGCTCCAGATCGCCGGCCGCTCCGCACGCAAAGTTGCATCGAGCGGTAGGCCGGACCTTCCATTATATAAGCATGCTTACTATACGTGGGGTATGGCAGATAGTTTCGGGTTCCTGCTCAGCGATACCGCGCGCCTCGTGCGGCGACGCTTTGACGAGCGGGCGCGGCAGCATGGCGCGACTCGTGCGCAGTGGAAGGCGTTGCTGGGGATCAGCCGTCACGCGGGGATCAATCAGGGCGGGCTGGCTGACCTGCTGGAAGTCGAGCCGATCACATTGTGCCGCATGATCGACCGGATGGAGGATGCCGGGCTGGTGGAGCGTCGGCGCGATCCGAACGATCGCCGCGCCTGGCAGCTGTTCCTGACCGACAAGGCCCATCCGATCATCGAGGAGCTGCATTGCACCGCGGCGGACCTGATGGCCCAGGCGCTGCGCGGTGTGCCGCCGGCGCAGCTTGAGGCGGTAACCGAGACGCTGAACCGGATCCGGCAGAATCTGATCGATCCTGCGCCGGATGCGGCGGCGCAATCCCCAAACTCGGAGGAGGCGGCGCGTGGCTGATGCCGATCCCAAGCGCGACTTCGTCGCGGATAGCGAAATCGACCTGCCGCCGGATCTGCCGGCAGAGGCGCCGCGCCAGAAGCGCTGGGGCCGGATGCTGCTGCTGTTCGGCGTGCCGCTGCTGATCGCGGCGCTGGGCGCCTATTTCTACCTGACGTCGGGCCGGTTCATCTCCACCGACAACGCCTATGTCCGGCAGGACGTGATATCCGTCAGCCCAGACGTATCGGGCCGGATCGTGGCGGTGAACGTGCGCGAGAACCAGCGGGTGAAGGCGGGCGACGTGCTGTTCCGCATCGATCCTGAACCGTACCGCATCGCCCTCGCCCAGGCCGATGCAGATCTGGCCGCGGCGCGCGTTCAGGTCGCGACCATGGCCACCGATACCGGAAGCGCGGCGGCCGACATCGAGAGCGCGCGCGCCGATCTGACGCTGGCAGAGGCGACGTACGAGCGGCAGGACGCGCTGATGAAGCGCGGCTTCACCACCCGCGCCAGCCTCGACGCAGCGGTGCAGGACGTTGCCGCTGCCCGCGCGAAGATCGCGACGGCGCAGGCCGCGGCAGCGCGCGCGCGCCAGCAGATCGGATCGGGAGGCGGATCGGGTATGCCCGCGCCGATCCAGGTGGCGATGGCGAAGCGCGAACAGGCAGCCATGAACCTGGAGCGGACCACGGTGCGTGCGCCCAAGGACGGTGTCGTCAGTCAGACGAGCCGGCTACAGGTCGGCAACATCACGCCGTCGGGCGTCCCGGCGCTGAGCCTGGTCGTCAGTGATGCGGCGTGGGTGGAAGCGAATTTCAAGGAAACCGATCTCGATCACATGCGCGTCGGCCAGCCAGCGGAGCTTTCGTTCGATGCCTATCCGGGCCTGAAGGTGACCGGTCATGTGCAGTCGATCGGGGCCGGCACCGGCAGCGAGTTCTCCGTGCTGCCGGCACAGAACGCCAACGGCAACTGGGTAAAGGTGACGCAGCGCGTGCCGGTGCGGATCGCGATCGACGGCAAGCCGCCGCGCGCGATGATCGCCGGGCTTTCGACCGACGTGAAGATCGACACCGGGGCACGCTGAGGTGGCATCGCGCGCCCTGCCCGGGCGGCCGCCCGCCCCCCGGGCGCCCGCCGCGCCGGCGCCGGGCAAGCCGCTGCTTCACACGAACAACCGCGCGCTGCTGACGGTTGGCATCATGGGTGCGATGATCATGCAGATCCTCGACACCACGATCGCCAACGTCGCATTGCCGCACATGCAGACCAGCCTTGGCGCGACGGTGGACACCGTCACTTGGGTGCTGACCAGCTATATCGTCGCGACGGCGATCGCCCTGCCCGCGACCGGCTGGCTTTCCGACCGGTTCGGCAGCCGCAACCTGTTCCTGATCGCGGTCGGCGGCTTCATCATCGCATCCATGCTGTGCGGCATCGCCACCAGCCTGGAGGAGATGGTGATCTTCCGCGTCTTCCAGGGCGTGTTCGCGGCCTTCATCAATCCCTTGTCCCAGACGTCGATGCTGGACATCAACCCGCCCGAACGCGCCGCCAAGGCGATGGGCGTGTGGGGCATGGGCGTGATGGTCGGCCCGATCATGGGCCCGGTGCTGGGCGGCTGGCTGACCGAGAGCTACAATTGGCGCTGGGTGTTCTACGTCAACGTGCCGGTGGGCCTCGCGACCTTTGCCATCCTCTGGTTCCTGCTGCCCAGCCGGCCGAAGGCGACGCGATCGTTCGACTTCGCCGGCTTCGTCTATCTCGGCGTAGCGGTCGCCTCGTTCCAGCTGATGCTGGACCGTGGCCAGAGCGAGGATTGGTTCGAAAGCTGGGAAGTGATCATCGAGGGCCTGCTGGCGCTCGCCTTCGCCTGGATGGCGATCGTCCACTTCATCACGGCCAAGAACCCGTTGTTCGACCGGGCGATCTTCGCCAACCGCAATCTCGTCACCGGGCTGTTCTTCATGCTGGTGGTGGGCATTTCGACCATGGCGCCGATGGCCTTGCTGCCGCCGATGCTGCAGAACCTGTTCGGCTATCCGGTGATCGATACGGGCGTGATGATGGCGCCGCGTGGTGTCGGCGTGCTCGCGACCATGTGGCTTGCCGGGCAATTGATGGGGCGGGTCGACACGCGGCTGGTGATCATGACCGGGCTGCTGATCTTCGGCGTCTCGCTGCGGCAGATGGCCGGTTATTCGCTGGAGATGGACTTCTGGCCGGTGATCACGGCGGGGTTCGTGCAGGGACTGGGCATGGGCCTCGTCTTCATGCCGCTGAATGCCCTGGCCTTTGCGACGCTGGACAACCGCTATCGCACCGATGGCGCGAGCCTGCTCAACCTGTTCCGCTCGATCGGCCAGTCGGCCGGCATCTCGATGGTCACGGTGCTGCTCGCGCGCAACATCCAGACGAGCCATGCCGACCTCTCACAGCATGTGACGCGCAATGTGATGGCGGGGTTCGACCTTGGCATGCTGGCGCAGCTCGGCACACTGTCCGATGCTGCGATGTCGATGGCTGACGGCATGGTCAACCAGCAGGCGGCAATGATCGCCTATCTCGACGATTTCTACCTGATGAGCTGGATTTCATTCGCCGCGGTGCCGCTGGTGCTGCTGCTCCAGAAGCCCAAGGGCAAGGTGGAGGTGGTGCACAGCGAATAGGCGGATCGCCTAACGCTGAGGCGCCGCCGCGAGATCGGCAGGCGGCGCCGCCTCACCCCAGCGCGGCACATCATCCGGCAGCGTTACCCAGCGCTGCCGATAGTTGGTGAAGATGTGCGCGCGACAGTCGAGCTCCTCCGAGCGGTCGAAGGTGCCGGCCCGAACGACCGCGATGCCGGGGCGCCGCGTGTTGGTGTTGTAGATCCGCGAGTGGCAGGTGCCGCAGAAACGCTGGGTCGAGGTACGGTCCTCGGTCGTGATCTCGTGGATCACGACCGGGCCCGAGACTGTCAGTACTTCTTCTCGTACCAGCGCCTGGACACTGAACGCGCTGCCCGTCGCGCGCTGGCAGAGGTGGCAGTGACAGGCATAGACCGGCGGCAGCGCATCAAGCGCCAGTTCGTAGCGGCAGGCACCGCAACGACAGCCGCCGGTGACGGTCACGCTGCCTTCTTGAGATGGCGCCGGCCGAGCAGCTCGGCGATCTGCACCGCGTTGAGCGCTGCACCCTTTCGCAGATTATCGCTGACGCACCAAAGAGCGATGCCGTTGTCGACCGTGGGATCGTCGCGCACGCGGCTGATATAGGTCGCGAATTCACCGACGCATTCGATCGGCGTGACGTAGCCGCCGTCCTCGCGCTTATCGACCAGCATGATGCCGGGAGCCTCGCGCAGGATCTTCTGCGCGTCCTCGGCCGAAAGCTCGTTCTCGAACTCGATGTTGATCGCTTCGGAGTGGCCGACGAAGACGGGCACGCGCACGCAGGTCGCCGTCACCTTCACCTTGGGATCGAGGATCTTCTTGGTCTCGACGACCATCTTCCATTCCTCCTTGGTCGAGCCGTCTTCCAGGAAGCTGTCGATATGCGGGATGACGTTGAAGGCAATCTGCTTGGTGAACTTCTTCGGCTCGGCAGGGTCACCGACGAAGATGTTGCGGCTCTGCTGGAACAGCTCGTCCATCCCGTCCTTGCCGGCGCCGGAGACTGACTGGTACGTCGAGACGACGACGCGCTTGATCGTCGCGGCGTCGTGCAGCGGCTTCAACGCCACCACCATCTGCGCCGTCGAGCAATTCGGATTCGCGATGATGTTCTTCTTGCGATAGCCGTCGATCGCATCGGCGTTCACTTCCGGCACGATCAGCGGCACGTCCGGGTCCATGCGGTAGAGCGACGAATTGTCGATCACGGTGCAGCCGGCAGCGGCGAACTTCGGCGCATAGACCTTGGTCGCCTCACTGCCGATCGCGAACAGCGCGAAATCCCAGCCGGTGGGATCGAAGTGCTCGATGTTCTGGACCTTCAGCATCCGGCCCGTATCGCCATATTCCATCTGCTCGCCGACGGAGCGCGACGAGGCGAGGAGCGCGATCTCGTCGGCGGGAAACTCCCGCTCGGCGAGGATGTTGACCATCTCGCGACCGACATTGCCCGTCGCGCCTGCGACCACTACCCGGTAACCCATCTAACTTCGTCCTTCATTCGATCGCGCGCGCCATACCCCCCCGGGGCGGGGCGTGCCAGCAAGCTTTACTTTCGCCCGCCCCTCACTTCGCGGCGGGCTTCTTCACGTGGCGATCGAGGAACTCCAGGATCGTCGTCCAGGGGTGAATGTCGCGTATCGCGCCATGCGCCTTGCCCGGGTATAGCATCATCTCGAACGGCTTGTTCGCCGCCTGCATCCGTGCGGCAAAGGCCGTGGCATTGTCGAGGAACACGTTGTCGTCCGCCATGCCGTGCATGAGGAGTAGCGGATCGGTGATCTTCGCCGCATCCGGCAGCGCGCTGGAGGCGGCATAAGCGGCCGCATCACGCGTCGGATCGCCCATGTAGCGTTCGGTATAATGCGTGTCGTAGAGCGCCCAGTCGGTGACCGGCGCGCCCGAAATGCCGGCCGCAAACACACCCGGATGCGCCTGCAGCATCTTCAGCGTCATATAGCCGCCGTAGGACCAGCCGTAGGTTGCGATGGCGTTCGGATCGACGAACGGCAGCGTCTTCAGATAGGCGGCGCCGGCAAGCTGGTCCTCCACCTCGACCGAGCCCATGGCGCGCCAGATCGCGTCCTCGAACGCCTTGCCGCGATTGGCGGAGCCGCGATTGTCGATCTGGAAAACGATCCAGCCCTGCTGCGCGAGGAACTGCCGAAGCGGCATGTTGCCCGGCCAGTCGCGCGCCACTTCCTGGCTGTGCGGGCCGCCGTAATGCATGAAGAACACCGGGTAACGACGCCCCTTCTGCAGCGGCGGGGTGATCATTTCCCAGTGGAGCGTCGTGCCGTCCGTGGCCTTGATGGTGCCGAACTCGGTGGGGCGATGCGCGGCGCGATAAGGCGCGTAAGGATGGGCGCCCGAGACGGCATTTTCATTCACCCAGGCGATCCGCTTGCCGGTCGCATCCGCGAGATAGACCTGCCGGGGCTGGGCAGGGTTGGAGCGCGACACGATGAAGCGCGATCCCTGCCCGTCCGCCGCCGCGCTGGCATGCCACCAGCCCGGCTCGGTCAGCCGCGTGACCTCGCCCGGCCGGGCGAGATCGACCGAATAGAGGTGGCGCTCGAGCACGCCGTCACGATTGCCGGTGAAGAACAGGCGTCCGGCCTGCTCGTCCACCGCGACGAGCGATTCGACCGACCAGTCGCCCTTCGTCAGCTGGGTCCATTTGCCCCCCTGCCAGCGATAGAGATGGCCGTAGCCGTCGCGTTCGGAGCGCCAGATCAGGCTGCCGTCCTTCAGCGGGCGATAGGCATCCGTCAGGTTGATCCAGCTCTTGTCGCCGGCGCGCTCGGTGAACATCACCTTGGACGCGCCAGTGGCGGGATCGACCACCAGCATGTCGAGCGTGCGCTGATCGCGCGACTGGCGCTGGACCAGGAGCGCGGAGCCATCCGGCGTCCAGCCGACGCGCGCGAGATAGATGTCGGGATCAGACCCAAGATCGACCTTCACCTGGCCCGAACCGTCGGGGTTCATGATGAAGAGATCGACCAGCACGTTCGGCGTGCCGGCGGCGGGATAGCGCTGCTGATAGATGCTGGTGCCGCTGGCGCCGATCGCGGCGCGGGTGAAGATGCGCACCGGCGCCTCGTCGAAGCGCTCGACCGCGATCCTCTTGTCGTCGGGCGACCACCAATAGCCGGTGCGGCGCCCCATTTCCTCCTGCGCGACGAATTCCGCCTCGCCGAAGTGGACGGTGCCGCCGCCTTCGCGCGTGATCGCCTGCGCCGGCCCGTCGGCGGTGCCGACCCACAGATTCTGATCCCGCACGAAGCTGACATGCCCGCCGCGCGGCGAGATCACCGGATTGAGCGCGCCCTTCGTGCCTTCGAGTTTGCGCACCGAGCCATCGAGCGACGCGACGAACAGCTCGCCGTCGATCGGCACCAGGATCGACTTGCCGTCCGGCGACCAGTCATAATCGAGGATGCCGGTCTTGCCGGTCTTGGAGCGATCACGCTCGCGCTGCATCTTCTCGGCTTCGGACAATTCCGCGCCGCTGCCGATCTTCTTGGAATCGACCAGCATCCGCCACGTGCCGGTGCGCGTGTCCATCGCCCACAGATCGAAGCGGTTGCGCTCCTCCTCGCGCGGGCGGACCGACGTCAACAGCGTGCCGTGAGGCGACAGGCGGAGCGCCTGCGGCTGATCGCCGGCGAGATCGGGGCTGGCGAAGACGCGTTGCAGCGTCAGCTTCGCCGGCGTGGTCGTGGGCTCAGCCATTGCCGTTGCCGACCAGATCGCCAGACCCGCCCCGATCGCCGCCATCCATATGCGCATTCACTCTTCCCGGCTGATTGAACGATCCGGTTAGCGGGGAGCGACGGCTAGCGCAAAGGCGCGTGCCATCATCGACCCGGCGCGAGGCGGAGCGGCAAGATGCGCGCGTGACTTCCGATACGACAGGGGTTTAGGTGCCGCGATGCTGCGCCGCCTGCGACCGAACAAGGACCTGCACCTGCGCCGCCGCAGCAGCCTGCCGGATTGGGCCAGCCTCGCCTTGCGCGTGGCGCTGGCGTTCGCGCTCGTCAGCATCGCGCTGGGCGGGCACTGGCTCGATCGCGAGGGGCTGCGCGACAATATCGACGGCCATATCAGCTTCAAGGACGTGCTGTATTTCACCATGATCACCGTCACGACGGTGGGCTATGGTGACATCGTGCCGGTGACGGACAGCGCACGCATGTTCGACACCTTCATCGTCACCCCGATCCGGTTGTTCGTGTGGCTGATTTTCCTGGGGACCGCTTATGACTTCCTGCTCAAGCGCACCTGGCAAAGGTGGCGCATGTCGGTGATCCAGCGCCAGCTGACCGGCCACGTCGTGATCGCCGGTTATGGCACCAGCGGCACCGAAGCGCTGCGCGAGTTGATCCGGCGCGGCACCGATCCGGCGACGATCGTGGTGGTCGACCGTGGTACGGAAGCGCTCGAACATGCGGAGCAATGTGGCGCCGTGGTGCTGGATGGCGACGCAACGCGCGACAAAACGCTCGAAGCGGCACGAATTGAACGTGCATCGACACTGATGGTCTCCGCCGGCCGGGACGACACCACGATCCTGATCGTCCTGACGGCGCGACGCCTCTCGAAGGACCTGCGGATCAGCGCGGTGATCCGTTCGGACGACAATGAAGCGCTGGCGCGGCAGGCAGGGGCCGACGTGGTCATCAATCCGGCGAGCTTTGCGGGTCTGTTGCTGGCCGGATCGACCGACGGGCCGCATGTCGCCGACTATCTGACCGATCTTGCCGCAACCCATGGCCGGGTGGCGCTGCGCGAGCGGGATGCGACCGCGGAGGACGTGGGGCGTCCGTTGATCGGGCTGTCGACCGGACTTGGCGTGCGGCTGTTCCGCCGCGGCGAGTGCATCGGCTTCGACCAGGCCGGTGCGCAGCGGGTGGAAGCGGGCGACCGGATCGTCGAGATCGTCAAGGGCGACGCGCTGACCTAGCAGGTCACGAAACGCACCTCACACGCGTGCGACGGACAAGAGAAAGGCGCCGGCGGTTTCCCGCCGGCGCCTTTCCTGAACCCTTGCGGTCCGACCGATTACTCGGCGGCTTCGGTCTTCGCCGGGCGGTTGTCGCGGCGCTCGGCGATACGCGCCGACTTACCGGTACGACCACGCAGATAGTACAGCTTCGCACGACGCACGGCGCCCTTGCGGACCACCTCGATCGAATCGATGTTCGGCGAATACAGCGGGAACACGCGCTCCACACCCTCACCGAAGGAGATCTTGCGCACGGTGAACGACGAACCCATGCCCTTGTTCGAACGCGCGATGCACACGCCTTCGTAGTTCTGGACGCGGGTACGCTCACCTTCGACCACCTTCACACCGACCTTCAGCGTATCGCCGGGGCGGAATTCGGGGATCTTCTTGTTCGCGGTCAGCTTCGCGATCTGCTCGGCCTCGAGCTGCTGGATCAGGTTCATCTCAAGTCATTCCCGTTCATCGCCGCGCGCCAGAGGGCGGTTGACCCGAGCGCCGACGTGGCGCTCCCACAGGTCCGGCCGCCGTAGCCGTGTATCTTCCTCCGCCCGGCGCTGACGCCAGGCGGCGATCTTCGCATGATCCCCCGATCGCAGCACTTCGGGGATCGTGCGCCCTTCCCATTCAACAGGTCGGGTATAATGCGGATATTCGAGGAGGCCGCTTTCGTGGCTTTCCTCGACCCCGCTTGAAGCGGCGCCCATTACGCCGGGAAGCAGCCGAACGCAAGCATCCAGCAGCACCAGCGCAGCCGTCTCGCCGCCGGAGAGGACATAGTCGCCGATCGACACTTCCTCAATGTCGCGGCCCTGGAAGAGGCGCTCGTCAAACCCCTCGAACCGGCCGCACAGGAGGATGGCGCCGGGGCCGCCGGCAAGTTCCCGCACACGCGCCTGGGTGAGCGGCTTGCCGCGCGGGGTCATGGCGAGGATCGGCCGCCCCTCCCCTTGTGCGTCGACCGCAGCGGCGAGGATGTCGACGCGCAGGACCATGCCCGCGCCGCCGCCTGCCGGCGTATCGTCCACGGTGCGATGGCGGTCGGTGGCGAAATCCCGAATGTTGACGGCGTCGAGCGACCATCGCCCCTCCGCCAGGGCGCGGCCGGCAATGGCGAAGCCAAGCGGCCCGGGAAACATCTCGGGATACAGCGTCAGTACGGTGGCATGGAAAGTCACGGCGCGGCGGTAAAGCTCAATACCTGAAGACTCAACGCCGGCGTCGGGGCACGCTGCACGCGGCCAGCTACGTTGCCGTTCGCGCATTGCCAGGTGAAGGTGCCCTCCATGGCGGAGATCGGCGCGATCGCGGCGTCCGTCCGGCAGGCGCCGACCTTCTTCTTGAGATCGGCGATATCCTTGCGCCGACGCGCGAGATCGCGATCGGGCACGACATTGTTGGCAAGCGGCGCGCGCGCCGGATCGCCGGTCCGCCACACCTCGCGCATGATGTCATAGGCGCGGGCAAGATCGGCCGACACTGGCACGGCGCGGTCCGCCAGTCCCGCGCCGCGCAAGGCGAGAAGCGACTGCATCACCGGCAGGCTCGGCCCCGCATAGGTGCGATTCGCAAAGGCGAAGACACCGACGCCCGCGTCCGGCAGCATCATCACGATCGAGCCATAGCCGGGGTAGCCGCCCGAATGGGTGACGATCCGCCCCACATCGCAATCGTCGACCACCCGCCATCCCATGCCATAGGCGCTCGCAACCCGGCATGGCATACCGACGGGGCCATTGCGCTGGGCGGTGTTGAGGAAGTTCTGTCCCTCGACGATCTCACGCACCGTGGCGCGCTTCACCGGGCCCTGATCGGCGCCGTCGCGCGCCGGCCAACCCGACAGCAGGAACGAGACCCAGCGCCAGTAATCATTGGCGCTCGTCTGCACGCCGCCCATCGCGCCGAAGGTGCCGTCGGCCATGTCCGGCTCCCGGACCCAGGCATCATCTTGCCAGCGATAGCCCAGCGCGCGCTTGTCCTGCGGGCCATTCAGCACGTCATAGCCCGTCGATGCCATGCCCAGCGGCGCCATGATGTTGGTGCGGATGTAATCCTGATAGCGCTGGCCGGAGACGTTGGTGATGATCCGGCCGAGCAGTGCATAGCCGAGGTTGGAATATTCCATCTTCAGCCCCGGCGCCTGCGCGAGCGGCACGCCTGCCTTCAGCAGGGCGGTGAACGCCGCTTCCGACAAGGGCTGCTGGCGATCGCCCCACGGATTGTCCTCGACGAAGCCCGCGGTGTGGTGGAGCAGATCCTCGACCCGGATACGGCGGCTGTCAGCGCTGGGATATTTCCAGCCACGCATCTCGGGAACGTAGCGCTCCGCCGGGGCGTCGAGCGACAGGCGATCCTCGTCGCGCAGCTTCAGGATGGCGAGCGCGGTAAAGGCCTTGGACATGGAGGCGATGCGGAACAGGCTGTCGGGCGTGACCGGCTGCTTCGTTGCCACGTCCTGCACGCCGAGCGCGCGCACGAGCACCAGCTCGCCATCCTTCACGACACCATAGACCACGCCGGGGACGTGCGCGTTCTTCATCCACGCATCGAAATAGCTGGTGAGTTGCGGCTCCAGCGCCGCGACGTCGAGCTGAGCGGGCGCTGGCACGGGCGCGGCCGGCGCCGCCTGCTGCTGAGCGACGGCGGCCGCTGGAGCGGCGAGAAACAGGGCGGCAGATAGAGCGCGGATCATGATCGTCCCCCAAATCCAGTGCCCCAAGCGATACTTCGCGGCGCCTGCCCGTCAACCGCGCTGGAACGCGCGCACCGCGACGACGGCAGTGGGAAGGCCGATCAGGACGCTCGCCATCAGCCCGTAGAACCAGAACATGACGATCGAGAAGATCACCATGCCGAAGCTGCCGCGATGGGCATCCGGCGCGCGCTGCGCGAATTGCAGCGCGATCAGCAATGCCGCGATGGCCGCAGTGACGATCGGAATCGAGGCGGCAGCGAGCAGGATCTGCCCGAGCGTGGAGGTTGCGAGGCTCCGGACGACCACCAGCCGTGCGGCCGCCACCGTTGCCGCCGCGATCACCAGCGCCGTCACGATCAACCAGCCCATCGGCGCCTCCCGTTCCAGTGGGAACCACCTTCGGCTTGAAACGCTCCCGTCGCCATGCACGATTGCGTCATTATTGGCGGGGGCCCGGCGGGGCTGACGGCCGCCATCTATCTCGCCCGCTTCCACCTCGACATCGCGCTGTTCGACAATGGATCGAGCCGCGCCGCGCTGATCCCCTGCACGCACAACCATGCCGGATTTCCGGGCGGGATCAGCGGCAAGGAGTTGCTCGCGCGGATGAGCGAACAAGCCGCTTCGTTCGGGGTGCGCACCCATCGCACCAACGTCACCGCGATCGAGCCGGACGGCGAGGATTTCGTCGTTCGCACGTCAGACACCGAGGTTGGTGCACGGACCGTGCTGCTCGCCACGGGTGTGGTAAACAATCGGCCGAAGATGGACGACGCGCTGCACGATCGGGCGCTTGCCGACGGCCTGCTGCGCTATTGCCCGATCTGCGACGGCTATGAGGTTACCGACAAGAAGGTGGGCGTGATCGGGACCGGCGGGCATGGGATGCGCGAGGCCCTGTTCCTGCGCGGCTATTCGAGCGAGGTGACGCTGATCGCGCCGGACGCGGCGCATATGCTGGACGCCGAATGCGCCGCGGCGCTCGATGCGGCCGGCATCGCGCGGATCGACGGGCCTTGCGGCGGCTATGCGATCGAGGACGGCCGGCTTGCGCTCGACACCGCGCAAGGGCGGATGGCGTTCGACAGTGTCTATCCGGCGTTGGGATCCAAGGTCCGTTCGGACCTGGCGCTCGCCGCCGGCGCGCGCGGCACCGATGACGGCTGTATCGTCACGGACGAGCACCAGCGCACCACCCTGCCCGGCCTCTATGCGGCGGGCGACGTGGTGCGCGGGCTGGACCAGATCAGCCACGCGATGGGCCAGGCCGGCGTTGCCGCGACGACGATCCGCAATGAACTGAGCGAGCGCCGCCCGCTGCGACGCTGAAGAGCAAAGAGCGGCGGCTATTCCGCCGCGAAGGCCGCCGCGACGACGAGCTTCTCGGCGTCCCACGCGGGCACTGCCTGCTCGGTCATCGGCACCATGAAGCGCTTGCCGGTCGGACGCTCGATCTCGACCACGTCGCTGGCGCCGAAATTCTCCACCGCCACCACCTCGCCCAGCGGCTCACCCTCGGTGGACACTGCGGGAAGGCCGATGAGGTCCGCGTGGTAATATTCGCCCTCTTCGAGCGGAGGGAGTGCCGAGCGCGGTACCGAAAGCGCCGTTCCGCGCAGTGCCTCGGCAGCGGTGCGATCGGACACTTCGGCAAAGCGCGCGATGTTGCCCCGAAGCGATTTCAACGTCAGCGCCCCGTCGTTGAACGAGGGATGCGCCGCCACGTCGTCAGCGAAGAGCTTCAGCTTCACTTCCCCGCCGATGCCATGCGCGCCGGTGATCGCGGCGAGCACCACGCGCGGTTCACCCGCCGGGCGATCCTTCCTCGGCAGGGGGGTTGTCGTCGCCGCCTTCGGCCGGCTCGGTGCTCGAGACGCCTTCGTTGCTGGCGAGATCTTGGTCGTCATCGGCGGCTGTCCGCGGATCGGGATCGTTGGTCATGGCACGCTCCTTTCAAAAGAAGGAACGCGCCATGACCCGATCGGATGCTTATTCGGTCGCTGCTTCGACTTCGGCCGCCATCACTGCTTCGGTCTCGGCCTGCGAAGCCTCCTCGGCGGCCTTCAGCTTCTCGGCACGCTCCTCGGCGCGCTCCTTGGCCTTCTCGCCCGGCTCGGCCTTCTTCGGGTTGTTGCGGGCTGCACGCTCCCGAACGCCGGCGAGATCGAGGAAGCGGGCGACGCGGTCGGTCGGCTGCGCGCCGTTGCTCAGCCAGTGCTTCGCACGCTCGGCATCGAGCACAACGCGCTTCTCGTCATCCTTGCCGAGCAGCGGGTTGTAGTTGCCGATCTTCTCGATGAACTTGCCGTCGCGCGGGCTGCGGGCGTCCGCCACGACGATGCGGTAGTACGGACGCTTCTTCGAGCCGCCACGCGACAGGCGAATGCTGAGTGCCATTGTAGTCTCTTCCTTCTAGATATCGGTAAAACGTTACTTCTTGAACTTCGGAAATCCGGGCGGGAGCGCTCCGCCGCCACCGCCGATGCCGGGAAGGCCCGGGAGCCCACCGCCGGCCTTGCCGAGCATGTCGCCAAGCTCCGGCCCGCCAAGCGCGTTGCCCAGCCCGGCCATGCCGCCGCCGGGACCGCCCTTGCCGAGCATCGAGAGCATGCCCTTGATGCCGCCCATCTTGCGGATCTTCTTCATCGCCGTGGACATTTCCTGATGCATCTTCAGCAGCTTGTTCACGTCCTGAACGGTCGTGCCGCTGCCCTTGGCGATACGGATCTTGCGCTTGGCGTTGATCAGTTCGGGCTTCACCCGCTCCTTCGGCGTCATCGACGTGATCATCGCATCCATGCGCAGCAGGATTCGCTCGTCGACGGCGCCATTGGCCATCGCGGCCTGCGCCTTCTTCATGCCCGGGATCATCCCGGCGAGCGCGCCGAGGCCGCCCATGCGCCGCATCTGCGCCAGCTGGCCGCGCAGGTCGTTCATGTCGAACTGACCCTTGGCGAGCTTCGCCGCCATGCGTTCGGCGTCTTCCTGCTGGATCGACTCCGCCGCCTTCTCGACGAGGCTGACGACGTCGCCCATGCCGAGGATCCGGCCGGCGACCCGCTCGGCATGGAACGCCTCGAGCGCATCCATCTTCTCGCCGACGCCCGCGAACTTGATCGGCTTGCCCGTGACGGCGCGCATCGACAGCGCCGCGCCGCCGCGCGCATCGCCGTCCATCCGGGTCAGCACGACGCCGGTGAGCGGGACCTGCGCCGAGAAGCTCTGCGCGACGTTGACGGCATCCTGGCCGGTGAGCGAATCGACGACGAGCAGGATTTCCTGCGGCGTGGCGATTTCCGCCACCGCCTTCATCTCGTCCATCAGCGCCTGGTCGACGTGGAGACGCCCGGCGGTGTCGAGCATCAGGACGTCGAAACCCTGCAGCTTCGCCGCCTGAAGCGCGCGGCGGGCAATGTCGACCGGCTGCTGACCCGGCACGATCGGCAGCGTCTGCACCTCGATCTGCTTGCCGAGGGTGGCGAGCTGCTCCTGCGCAGCCGGGCGATTGACGTCCAGCGACGCCATCAGCACCTTCTTGCGATCGCGGCCGCCCTGGCCGCCCGACAGGCGCTTGGCAATCTTCGCGGTCGTGGTGGTCTTGCCCGAGCCCTGCAGGCCGACCATCATCACCACCGCCGGCGGCGTGACGTCGATCTTCAGTTCGGCCGCTTCGGGATCGTCGCCGCCGAGCATCGCGACCAGCGCGTCATTGACGATCTTGACGACCTGCTGGCCCGGCGTGACCGAGCGAAGCACGTTCTGGCCGATCGCCTTTTCGGTCGCCTCGTCGACGAACTGGCGCGCGACCGGCAGCGCAACGTCCGCCTCCAGCAGCGCGACGCGCACTTCGCGCATCGCCTGACGCACGTCCGCCTCCGTCAGCGCGCCACGGCCGCGCAGACGGTCGAACACGCCACCAAGACGATCGCTCAGGCTGTCGAACATCGCGTCAAAACTCCTTCATCCGGCCCCAAACGCAAAAGCGCCGGCGGGCGAAACCTCGCCGGCCAGCGTGCACCACATGGGCGCTCGTCTTCAGCGTTCAACAACGGAACGTGCGCGGCCAGTAGCGGGGAATGCCGCCGAAGGCAAGTTTACGGCCGTTAACTCCTTCTACACCGATGGCCGGCAGAATGATTCGGCTATGGAGGACAAGCGGCATGGTGGAGCAGGCGCAACGCGCCGCTGACAAACGCGCCGGGAGCGGAAACGCGGCAGGAATCGTTACCGCCGCGGCCGTAGCGCTGTTCGTCATACTCGCCGGAATGGTTGCGAGTACGTTGCTGCGCCAGTCCTTCGGCTCCCCCGAGGAACTCGATCGCACTATTGTCATCGCCCTGCTGCTGAACCTCGCGCTGATCCTGATCGGCTGGAGGCGCTACCGGGAACTTGCCAAGACGGTGGACCACCACCTCGCGTCGACCGAGCGCGTGCGCGTACTGTCCAACCGCGATCCGCTGACCGGCTTCCTCAACCGCCGCAGCCTGGTGGAAGAGGCCGCGACCATGCTGCACGACGCCGTACGGCGCGGACGGGCCGTGGCGCTGCTGATGCTGGACCTCGACCGCTTCAAGACCGTCAACGACCTTCACGGACATTCCGCCGGTGACGCGCTGCTCGCCCGGGTGGCGAGCGAGATCACCGGCATCCTGCCGAGCGGCGCACTGACGGCGCGCCTGGGCGGCGACGAATTCGCCTGCGCCTTCATCTTCGATCCGCGCGACCCATCGGTGGTGCAGCGGATTGCCGAGCAACTCGTCAGCCGACTCGCTCTGCCGGTCGAGATCGACGGGCAGCAGCTTCACGTCTCGGCCTCGATCGGCATTGCACGTTCCGATGTGGAGCGTGGCTCGATCGACGCGCTGATGCGCGCGGCCGATATCGCCATGTATGCCGCGAAGGACGGCGGGCGGAACCGCCTCGCCTGGTTCGATCCCGCGATGGCGCGTGCGCTTCATGCCCGCAACGAGCTGGAGACGGGCCTGCGCCACGCCATCCCTTCCGGACATATCGTGCCGTATTTCGAGCAGCAGATCGACCTGGAAACCGGCCGGCTGCGCGGCTTCGAGGTGCTGGCGCGCTGGGAGCACCCCGTCCACGGCACGATCCTGCCCGACCGCTTCATCCCGATCGCCGAGCAGAGCGGGCTGATTGCCGACCTGTCGATGATGGTGATGCGCCAGGCCTTCCTGGCGGCGCGCGACTGGGATCCGGCGCTGACGCTTTCCGTCAACATCTCGCCTTACCAACTGCGTGACGCGTGGCTGCCGCAGAAGATCATCAAGCTGCTGCTGGAGACCGGATTCCTGGCGCACCGGCTGGAGATCGAGGTGACCGAAAGCGCCCTGTTCGAGAACCTGTCGCTGGCGCAGACGATCGTCGGCAGCCTGAAGAACCAGGGTATCCGCATTGCGCTGGATGATTTCGGCACCGGCTATTCCAGCCTTGCGCACCTGCGCGCCCTGCCGTTCGACCGGATCAAGATCGACAAGAGCTTCGTGCAGGCGATCGCGGACAACCCCGACAGTGCCGCGATCGTTGGCGCAATCGCCAGCCTTGGCGCGAGCCTCAATCTGCCGGTAACCGCAGAAGGCATCGAGGACGCAGAGATCGAGACGCGGGTACGCACCATCGGCTGCGCGCGTGGCCAGGGCTATCTCTATGGCCGACCGATGAGCGGCGCCAACACACGCCGATTGCTGGCCGAGCGACGGATGCTGGCGACCGGCGCGGGCCCCAACGATGAGCGACGGCTCGCCAGCTGAAACGCGTAACCGCGGCTCAGGCGCGGGGCGGCTGCCGACGGTAGCTGAGCGCCTCGGCGATATGGATGCGCCCGACCTCCTGCGCGCCCGCCATGTCCGCGATCGTCCGCGCGACTCGGAGGATCCTGGTGTACGCGCGCGCTGACAGCCGCATCGCCTCCGCGGCCTGCGCCAGAAGCGCACGCCCCGCCTCGTCCGGCGTGCAATATGCCTCCAGCACTTCCCCTTCCACCTCCGCATTGGTGCGGATCGGATGAGCGGCGTAGCGCGCTGCCTGCACGTTGCGCGTTGATGCGACGCGCACTGCGACTTCCGCCGAGCCTTCGGGGGGAGCGGGCAGCATCAGGTCCGCCGCGCTGACCGCCTGAACCTCTACATGAAGATCGATCCGGTCAAGGATTGTGCATCTTTCAAGCCAAATGGTCATCCCTCACCAAGGTAGGTGATGCCGCTGCTGCCGTGACTCGCGGCTTCAATCTCGGTGATGCCCGCTGCCGCCAGCATTTCGAGCCAGATGGCGTTCGTATCCTCATACGACTCGACCACCTTGGCGACGGAAAGCGCCTTCACCCAATCCGATTCGAGAGGTTCAGGGCGTTCCGCGAAGCCATATGGCCTGATCACGATCTCCTCGTCGGCCAACGTCTCCGGTTTCCCGTGTGCGAGCGTGTCGCGGAACTCTTTAAGACCCGCGACCACTGACCATGGGCGAGCGCCAAAATCGGGCTTCATCCCCAGCGCGTCGAGCAGCCGCGCCAGCTTTTTGTGGCCCGCCTCGCGCTCGACCCAGCCCGCCACCTTGCTTGCGCCGATGTAGTTGATGCCCGCCTCAATCCAGAACGCGGTCATTGTCAGGCCCGCCATCATCTCAAGCGAGATACCGGCCCGGTCATCGTTGGCGTCCCGTTCAACGATCCGCCTCATGAAGTAGTGCGAGGCGTTTGCGATATCGTTGTGGATGTTCTCGACGGCCTTCCGGTGGATGCGGAAGCGAATCATCCGCTCTTGTGGTTGCTCCGCCATCAGTAGCGCCACGGTTCATGAGCCAGCCGCTTCTGGGCGACGTAATGGGGCCGGTTCGTGAGGTTCAGGACGAGCGCTACGGCGGCAGAGGTGAACCGTCTCTCTGCGTTGACCACGACCTCGCCATAGTCTTGCGCCGCCATTGTCAGGAGCATGGCCCTATCCTTCATGGAGTCGTCCGCGAATGACACACCCGTCTGATGAGCAGAGTCGTTCCTGATCTTGCGGATGATCTGGAGGTCGTCGAACTCGCGCTTTGAGATGACCCCTAACCCGTAGGCAGCGACAACGCGGGCGGAGAATGATCCCAGCGGAGCGTTGAACCCTTCGAGCAACTTGCCGACCTCGGGTGCGTCCACCAGCCGCGCAGCGATGGTCCTGCCGAACAGATCGTCAATCATCGCCGTGGCGACCATCACCCGCCCCCTTGGGCTTTCCGCATTAATCTCGGCAAGAACGCGGCGAAAATCGGCTAGGTGCTCGGTCATCATCGGGAGACTGGCATCAGAACGAACTGCCGCCAAGAGAATGTCGAGGATGGTAAGCGTTAGGCGACCGATCTATCGTAGCGCAATGGCAGAGCTTGATGAGCGACAATGGCGGCGCGTTCAGGCGCTAACTGACTTTAGTCAGGCTTTGAGCGCCCTTACGTTTTTCATGGATATCCCCGAGCAAACTACGCGGGTCGAGCGCAAGCAGTATCGATGCTATCATGACGCGGCAATCATCAGTTACTGCCGCCCATTCACCAAGAGTAATGGATTGCCCATCCTTTCGTTGAAGTCGGTCTACAGGCCATCTTCATCCGAGGAACGAGCACTCCATTCCTTCCTGATGGTCGAGCGAAACAAGGTGGTCGCTCACACCGATGCCGATCGCATGCGGCTTCTTCTCACGTCGTTTGACGTGATGGACGGCATTCGATTTCCCCAGCTTGTTGAAGATGAGGGCTTTGCCCTTCTGGGCAAGGAGCGCCTCTTTGAGATTTGGTTGCGCAAGCTCAAGCACTCACTTGCCGCCGAGGTGTTCCATCTTGTCCAGCGACACGAGCCGGGAGTGGAGTTTCGGCAGGACTACCTCGACCCTCGTAGCGACAAAGCCGTCACCACGTAGGGTGAAGCTCCTTCGTATGTTCCTGCCCGGTTGCATCGTCCCATGTCAGGCGAATATGCACCCGATTCGGTGAGCCCATGTGGACAGTGGCGATTAACTCGACCGACGCATGCTGCTCCATCAAAGGCACCGGAAACTTGCGCTCGATATCGCTCGTCATCAGCAACCCGCTGTCGTCGAGCACCTCGATGCGGACGTTCGATGCGACGCCCTTGCCTCGGTTGAACACCTTCAAGCGATAGTTCGACTTCCCGGCCTTGTAAAAGTTTGCCGAGAGATCGGCTTGCTTCTGGGCCACCGTCTCTGCCGATTCCTTCTCGACGAGCAGTCGGTTCAACCGGTCAGCCGTTTCCTGAAAATCAGTCTGCCGCTTGTTGAACCGGGCCGTCGTCCACGCCGAGTAGATGGCGATTACGAGAGCCAGTGCCGCGACGATATCACCGGCATCGATCTGGACCGCAGGCATTAGCGAAACTTGATATGTTTGGAGCCGGAAAACGCCTTCCGCATCGACTCGCGGAAATCCTTGGTGATGTCGTCAACGATCTCCTTCTTCACCTCGGAGACCTCCGCTTCGATGATCTCACCGTTCTCGCGGATCAGTTCCTCTCGGCTGAACACACGATCGCATGATGTGCAGCGGATCGGGCCGCTGTCGGTCTCTTTGTCAAACTCAAAGTCAGCGCTGGCGCAGGTTGGGCAAATGAGCCTGATCGACCGGGAATACTTGTTAGCGTCCATAGGTGCCTCCGGCGCACATCCTGCCGTCTCCCTCCGATCAAGGCTATAGGATTGCTGGCCTGAATAGCTTCATCTCGAAGTTCTCCACGTATGACGCAGCAGGCCCGATCGACTCTGCCGCCGATATCCCGATGGTCGGTCAGGGCACTGCCGAAAAGGTGCTCAAGCTCGTCAGCGCCAGCAACGTCGTGCGGCTGCCCCGACAGCCAGACCGAGCCGTGCCCAAACTGCCGGGGTAATGTGCCCCCCGAGTTTGTCGAGCGCGTGCTGGCGGCGGCCGCTCAACCGGGTCGAGTGATGACCCTCGACGAGGCGATGGATTGGCTGCGCTCTCGTTGATCAGGCGGCGAGCGCCATCTGCTGCTTCACCCGATGGACGGTCGCGACACCGACCTTGAGCTTCTTGGCCGTGGCGTTGATGGAGACGCCCTTGGTCAGGGAGCGCTTGATACGCTCGACCTTTTCGGCGTCGAGGGGCGGTCGGCCCGACCGTTTCGTGGATCGCGCCAACCCGGCCTTGATCCGTGAGATGATCATCTCACGCTCGAAGTCGGCGAACACCGACAGCATGCCGAACATGGCGCGTCCGCTGGGCGTGCTCGTGTCAAGCGCCTGCTGGTGGAGATAGAGGTCCACCCCCTTGGCGTTGATCTCGGTGAGGAAGGTGACGAGGTTCTGGAGGGAGCGCCCGAGCCGGTCCACGGCCCAGCTTGCCACCATGTCGATCTCGCGACGTGCCACGGCCTTCATCAGCGCGTCATAGCCGGGGCGCTTGTCACGTCCCTTCGATCCGCTGATGCCGTGGTCGGTGAACTCGGCGACGACTTCCCAGCCAAGCCGTTCGGCGACGGCCATGAGTTCTCGACGCTGGTTCTCGGTGGTCTGGCTGTCCTGTGAGACGCGGGTGTAGAGGGCGATGCGCTTGGTCATTCCAGAAGGACTCGCTCCAGTTCTGGAACGGGTCAAGCAGTTCATCTAGTTCGATTATTTCCTACTTCCGTGAGAGCCTTCTACCTTCATCACCATGGAGGCGAGTATGGCGCGAACGACGATCCGAGATCAGCGTGGTTTCATCATCGGGCACATCGAGGACATGACGCAGGGGCGGCAGCGGGCCTTCAACTTCGCGGGACGCATCCTCGGCACCTACGACCCCACCACCGGCAAGACGGTCGATGACACCTTCCGCGTCGTCGGGACCGGCAACCAACTCATGGGGCTCATCGAACGGGCGCGGTGATGTTCAGGCGGCGTCGGCCTGCTCGAACTGATCCCACGAGAGCATGAGCCGGTCGCCCTTGGTCTTGGGGAGGGCCTTCCGGTCGATGAGCTTCCCCCTGACCTCGAAGTCGGCGCTGACCTTCACGACCAGCACCTTGCTGAAGTTGCGCTTGAGGTTGAGGGCGACGACATCTTTGCTCTTGAACGGCGTGATGGTCTTTACCTCGACGAAGTGGTTGCCAATCTTCCCGTCCGACCCTTGGGCGTAGTTGCGGTGGAGCTTCAGCCCATGCGTGATGACGCCGTATAGCTCGCCGATATCGCCATAGACTTGAAGGTGCCGCCCGGTCAGTTCGTAGTAATCCTGCGCCGTGGAAAGCAGGCTCTGGAAGATCGGCACCAGATCGGCATCGAGGTCTGGGAAGCGGGCTTCGAACTCTAACCGTTCGAGGTGGGAGTTGATCTCGGTCCAAGTGATCCATTCGCCATCATCATAGATGGCATTGTCGTCATTCCACATGCTGACCGGGGCTCCCGCTATTGCTCCCCAGATTACGGCCTCGGCGGTTAACGTCTCTTTCCGGCTTCAACTGATTTACGAAATGGAAAAAACGGGCATCCCGGATCGACGGAAGTCCGGCAGTTTTGACTGTCAGATTCGGCGGGGCTTTTGGAATGCTCGTCGGCGTGTCCGCTCGCGCCTCTCTTCGGGCGGTGCCCGATCATCTGGGAGGGTGCAGGCGTCGAGCATGAAATGAGTTCTTCCCAGTCGAGATGAACTCGTCATGGCATAGCAGGAACAGGGAAGCGGCTTGGCATCGCAGATGTCGAGCCGGTGAACCTGTTCGCGAGGACGCAGGCGGGATCGCGGCAGCGGGACCGGCAAGTCCGACGCCCTGATCATATGTGCGTCGGGCGCACACGCCCTCCGGCCCTTGGCATTGCATCGGCGCTTGCTGGCAGAGCCATCAAGCACCGCCAACACCTGCGGGCATACTATGAAGTCGAGGAAGAGAACTCGTCGAATGCCATGTCCGCGCGAAACTCTATATATTAAGAAAGTTCTTTGCGGACACTCGACCAGAGCCGCAGACGGACAAATCAAATAATGCAGGTCGTATGGAGGGGGTGCCTTTTTCCCATTGCTTTAAGCGGCCATCGACTTTCCCTCCAAGCCCATTCGGCTCGCCGCATCCATGCAATAGCCGTGGTCGATCTCGATCCCGATGAACTTCCGATCACATTGCAGCGCTGCCACTCCGGTCGAACCGCTACCCATGAACGGATCGAGGATGATTTTTGCAGAAGTGGTCTCGATCACGCGCTTGGCAAGCTCAACCGGAAAGGGTGCAGGATGGCTGTTGTTGCGCTCGTGCTTCACCTTCCACACGTCCTTCATTCCCGATGCCGCCTTGGAGCGCAGACGGAATCCCGGCTTGGCGAAGATCACGATCCACTCATGGCAAGGAAGGTAGAAAGACTGGTTGAAGTTGAATCCGCTTCCCCGGTCCCAGATGACGATCTGCCGCACGGGCAAACCCGGATTGAGATCAAGAGGCGTTTGGAGCACGCCGTTCTGAACGCGCGGCTTGTGATTGTAGTAGATCGCACCATCGTCGGCCAGCAAACGCCAGCACTCACGCAGCATGTCCTTCTGCCACTCGATATACCCAGCGGGATCGCGGGCATCATCATAGCTGGCATATCCGTTGCTCAAGTCCATGCCTTTCCACTTTCCGCTGCTGGCGGCACCGCGAACCTTGCCGTCGCTCGACCGGCCAAGGTTGTAGGGAGGTGAAGTAAAGACCAGATCGACCGAGCCGGTCGGCATCCGCCGCATAGTGTCGAGGCAGTCGCCGCTATAGATGGTGACCTCGTTCGAAGATGCCGTCGGCAACAGCGCATGGGCGTTATCGTTGGCCGATTTGGCAGTAGTTTCGACCGGGGGGAAGATTGGCTTCACGTCGGGCGTGGCCTGATCAGCCGTCGCAGCGACACGTTCCTGCGCGATGAGGAAGTAATCATCGGCCATTTCGACCCCGATGGAACGCCGACCCGAACGCAACGCCGCAACGCAGGTGCTTCCGCTGCCCATGAAGCTGTCGAACACCACGTCGCCGTCATTGGAGTAGGTGCGGATCAGATACTCCAGCAAGGCGAGCGGCTTTTGAAATGGATGCACACCGTTCTTGTCTTTCGGGCAGAACACGGTGGTCCGAGGGTTATTGGTGGTTCCTTCGTATCTCCGACCGGGATTATGAGTAACGTTGTCTAGATGCGGCGAATGCGTCGAGGCGCTTACAGTTTGAAGGCCCGTCGAACGTTGCCCAAGCGCATGATAGGTATAGCGGCGGGGCGAGCGATTCTTATGAATCGTGGTGCCAGCGCTAAAAACGAGAATGTCCTCGTGCTGCTTCAAGGGCCGGTTGCGCGCATGAAGTGATGCGGTAGCTCGGTTCTTGATCCAGACAATATCATGCTTGAAGAGGTCAATCCCTTCGCAGACCAGCTTGGACGAGAAAGGCTGGGAGCCGAAAAGGATGATCGTGCCGGTCGGCTTGATAATGCGGCGATATTCCGCCCACATTGCCTCCAGATCAATCGTGGGGTCGATTGCGAGACCCGTGGTCGCGTAAGGCGGATCGGCAAGGATGAGATCGACCGAGCCATCCGGCATGGACTTCATGATTTCGAAGCAGTCCCCCCGGTGCAGCACGGGCGTGAACTTCTCGGCGGGAGCCGGGGCATCGGCCACACGCTGCCGCACGTCCGTGATCGCGTCGGGCGGCATTGCCCCGCGAGCACGCGCGTGGCGAGTGCTGCCGGTAGTGGCTTCGGCGACAATCGCATCGTCGGGCCGGTGCTTGGGACGAGGCGGACGAAGCCGCCAGCGAACGGGGGCGTCGGCAGCCTCAATCAGATCGGGATGCTCGACCTCTAACTTGGCAAGACGCTTATAGACCGTGCCGTAAGCAACCTTCCGTCCCTTGGAGGCAATCTCGGCGCGGATTGCATGCGCGCTCCGCCATTCGGTGCAGAGAACGTCGAGGAACAGATCATCAGGGATAACAGTGCCAGTGGGCTTGGTGTTGCCACGAAGCGGCGGGGTGGGATGATCCACAACCTCGATGCTGGTCGCGTCCGCGTCATTCGCCGCCACGGGAAGATTTGCGGCGGGCGGGTGGACCAGCGCCCGCAGCCCGTCGAAAAGGCGCTGATACTGCCTTTCAGCCGAAGTGGCGCGGTCATTGGCGGCATCAAGCTGCGCAGTGATGGCCGCGCCAAGTTGGGTGAGGATATCGTGGATCGGTTGGGTCATGCGTCACCTCGTCGTTTGGGGCGACCGACCAGATATCGCTCCTCGCAGTGATTCGTCTCCAGCCCTCACGTTTAGATGTGGTCGTTAACTTCACATTTAGTGGGCGAGTTCAAACCCTTCCGATGCAGGAAGAGCGCGAACGCGGCAGAATCATCGGGTTGAGACAAAGGCGGCTTGCCACCGCCGAATGGGCGGCGAGCTTCGTTCCCCTGCTTGCGGAAGCGCGTCGAGAACTCCCGATTTATGCGGACACCGGAGAACCGTCTCAAGACGCTTACGCGCGGTGGCTCACTGAAAACGGTATTCTCACGCGACGACAGAAAAAGATATGGCGTTCGGAATCAGTGCGTCGCCTGTTCGACATCCATATCGGTCTCATTGATGAGGCAGAACGCGAGTTCGAAATCGCAATGGCGATCGTGCGGTTCAAAATGCGTTATGCTGATCCTTCTGCGCGGAAGGCTCTTGCGACCGAAGAAGAAACAGCGACGAATGAGCGGGCATCCGCCATTCGCGATGCACTGCGACTTGCCGCCGATTTGCGTGGGCAGACCTATGAGGATCGACCGGTCCCAGAAAGGCTCCAACTGAAATCGGTCGTGCGAACGGGCCGCCGACAGCGGCGAACGGCACGGCAAACGGCTGACGCCGAGATCGCCGAAGAGCAGCTTTCGCTCTTTTGATGCGCCGCAAACGCGATAAATATGTCCATGGAAAAGCAGGCGAAGAACTGGCGGCACTACGTGGTGCGCGATACGGGTGAATGCACCGTGGTGAGGTCGGAGGGGGAGCGGGAGCGCATTAGCTACCAACTCGGCATTGTTGAGACCGGGAGCAGCCACGTATTCGCTGGCTATTTCGTTACCGTCACTGTGGATTCGGATGAAGAAATCACAGGTGAGGATTCGGGATCACTTGTCGCGGCCCTGTGGCTGTGGATCGGCGTGGAAAAAGGACCCCGGTAGCGGGGTGATCGGCGTCGAAAAA
>CAYMIU010000024.1:0-62094 GCA_964390515.1 uncultured Stakelama sp. | reverse complement strand
AACACCCGGAGACTACGCCACCCTCTCAAAAGTCCACCACATCCCAGACGGCACCGACCGCACTTTCGTGACAGCGCTCAAGCACCTCGTGAAGGCAAATGTGCTCGCCATGCGCGCCATCATAGGTGTTCGCCTCGACGCGACTTTCATCCAGTCAGAGTCCTCGGAATACTTTCACGCCGACAACCCACAAGCGATCAAGCCGGCAGAGATCATGAATGCTCGAAGGTTTCTCTCCCTGGACCTGAACTATGGCAGGCGTGTAGCGTCGGAAATGTACGAATATCTGTTAGACAACGGTATGACCCGAGAAGAGTATCACTTCTTTATGGAGGGCTGGACGCGGCACCACTGCATCATGGGCAACGACTACTATGTGACAAACGAGCACCGTGTTGACGCGAGTGGCCGCACGCGAGCCGCAGGTGACGTGTTCGGGTACGACGAGATCACTCGCCAATATTACGATCGATACAAGCTGCCGATTATGCACACTGAGACCAACTTGCGGCAGGGTCCGGAAGGGAATGAGGCCGTAGAGTGGCTATTGAAGCAATGGTCCAACGTCCTGCGCGTGCGCAACACTGGCGTTCCGACCGTGGGATTCACATGGTACTCGCTCACCGATCAGGTCGACTGGGACAGCGCGCTGCGAGAGGACAATGGCAATGTCAATCCGGTAGGCCTCTATGATCTCGAGCGGAACATTCGGCCGGTGGGCCGTGCATACCAGCAGCTGATCAGCGAATGGCAGGACACCCTCCCCGCGCAGAGCGTCTGCCTTGTCGTGCCCGTCACGCTGCCTAGTGAAGCGGACGACCCATATGTGAGGCGTCGCCGCGAATGGATGGGCCAAGTCATGAGCCGACGCCATTCCCACGGTCTGGAGCGTGACTGTTCGGGAGACTAGGCAAGGCTGGCCGCTTCAAGCCATGAGTATGTAAGGGGCGCGGTAGGGCCGCGCCCCTGCGAGGTGGAGGACTTTCTCGGGCCGCTCAGCTCCTTGGGGCGCCCATCCCTTTCATGTCGCCCATGGAGTTCATCATCTTCCGGCAGCCACTCATCATCTCGCCCATCTGCTTCTTCATTTCGGGCGAATTAGCCATGCGCTGCCCGCCTTGCATTTCCATCATCATTCCCATGCTTGGCATCTCGCCGTGAGCCTTGGGACTGCCCTGCGCAGGGCGGTTACCCTGCTGCGCTGCGGCAACTGACGCGAACCCAACGGCAGCGAGAACCGCGAGACTCGCTATTTGCAATCGCTTAGTCATGTCTCTTCTCCTTTATCGATGCCGCATTGTCCTCACTGTCGTAGGTGCGTCCCGGCACCGATGGACGCGCCGATCCCTCAATGCATGTATCTCCCAGCACTCCAGTCTGAAACCAGCGACTGCGCTCAGCCCTCCCTCGAAGCCTCGCAAACTATCAATCAGGATCCTTTCGGACGACGGCCGCTATTGTGCATGCTGACGATCATCCAGCGTCCGCCAACCTTCTTGAGCACGCTGGTCGCCACGCCGATCCGCTCGGCGACGTCGCCGGTCTTTGGCTCGATCCTGTAGCGGTAGCTCTCGGTGGCGAGCGCGACCGGACCTTCGAAGCGAACACTGACCTTGTAGTCAGAGAATTTGAACGACCTGAACGCGGCCAGCTCGGGCCCGAGATGATGGCTGAGGTAATTGGCGTAGGTCCCTTCCGACCCGCCGGTCTCGAAGATCTGGGAGTCCGGCGTGAACAACCGCTCGGTTCCCTTGGCGTCGAGCTTCTCGATCGCGGCTTTGTACTGCGAGAGCACCGCCTGCACGGCCTTGGTGTCGGCGGGGCGGCTCGCTGGCTGCGCCATCGCCGCGACCGGTAGAGCCAGTGACGCAGTCACCGCCAGCTTCAACGCGAAGATCATGTTCTTCCCCCTCTAAAACGCCAAGTGGTTGAGGCCGCCGTGCATGAAGGTGCCGCCGAGGAACCCTTGTACTGAAATGGCGAGCGTCATTAAGCCGAGCAACACCCAGTACGCCGTCCGCGACTGCTCAGGCGCCTTGCGGTGACGCGCCGCCATATAAACGAGCACGATGCCGAACACGGCGATCGCGGTTCCGAGCCAGCGATGGGTCATCAGGATGGGATTGCGGTCGGTGAGATAGAAGCCACCCGCAAACCAGCCGAGGAACGCGGCCACGATCGCGCCGAGCGCGCCGACTACCAGCATGATGTGGGCTACACTCTGGTAATCGCGATTCCGGCGCCACAGGCCGAAGAGTTCGACGCCGAATGCGCCGATGAAGAGAGCAATCGGAAAGTGGATGACCATTGTGTGCACGCGCCCGAGCCAGCTGACGAGCCGCTGGCCAAACGTCTTGTTCTTGTTGGCGACTTCCTCGTGCATGCCGCCCATGTCCATGTCGTCACCGGCGATGTCGCGGCCGCGCATGTTCATGTCGGCCGTCGTCGAGCCCGTTCTCATATGGTCGTCGGCCATGTCGGCGCGATCGGCGCTCTGGTCGGCTGATCCGGCAGCCACTTCGGTTTTCGGACCGGGGCCTGCACCCAGCTTGTCGTGATCCTCATGTGCGGAGGCGATCGAACCCGTCGACAAGGCGATGACGGCCATCAAGATCGTAGCTGCTCGTGTCGCCACTTCAAACATCCTGCTTCCCCGGGGTTCTGCCCCTCTCTTCCATTACGCGCGTCCGCGCGCTTCCCCTCGCCACAGGAGCAATTTAGATGGGGGTGCCCTTCCGGGATCGATGGCGCTCGACGAACCGGCGGCTGAAGATAGGCGCGGAGCGAGCCTGCAAGAGGAGGATGACAGGTCGCCGTTCCTTCCCCCTTACGCGGCGACTTCACAATCACCCACTGATCTTCACGGTGGCGATCGGGGCGGTTCGGCTGGCGGTGACGGGTCTGTATCGTCTTCAGATCATTTGGCGGCCCGAGGTGCGGCGGCTGAGGCGGCGGCGCCGGTCGTCCGCCTCAGCTTCGCAGTAGAGCCTACGCCTAGGAACCGTGGCGGGCGAAGACGCGGCGACCGGAAGGGCCGAACGCCATGACATTGTATGGCTCGGCCCGTCTCCCCGGCACTTCCATACCCGGCGACCCCAGCGGCATGCCCCCAACCGCGAGCCCGCGCACGCCCTTTGGACGGGCGGCAAGCGCGCGCTTCATATCGGCGACCGGAACATGACCCTCGAATGCCATGCCATCGATCAGCGCGGTGTGGCACGAGCTGAGCTCGGCCGGTAGACCGACCCGCTTCTGCAGATCGGATCGCTTCGCATCGTCGAGGATTCGCACGCTGCGGCCGAACTGCTTCTGAACCTGTGCCGCCCATTTGGCGCAGCAGCCGCAGCCGGGATCGCGGTGCATCACGATTTCATTCGCCGCCATCGCGCTGGCAGGAAGCAACATAGCCAAGGCAGCGACCGCGTGACGGAAACGAATATTCATGTGGACCTCCAGGCAATAATCCCGCGCCGGTGCCGGCGCGGGTAGAAAGACGAGCTTATTGGGCGCGCTTACCCATCGCACGTAACGACGCCTGCAGATCGGCGACTTCCTTCGTCTGGGACGTAATCGTCTGCTGCGCCTTGGTGCGGGTCCGCGCGTCAGGCGATTGTCGCAGCACGATTTGCGCCATTGCGATCGCGCCACGATGATGCTCGATCATCTTGCGCGTCCAGGTCTCGGCTGCGTTCGCACCCTTCGCCGACATCATCTTGTCGTGCATGGTCATCTCGGCGGGCATGAAGGGGTTGTTTGGGTCATTCATATTCATCTTCGAATGGTCCATGCCCTGCATGCTATGCTGCTGAGCGAGAGCCGGGGTCGCTGCGATCGCAGCCAAGGCCATCATAGTAATGGTCTTCATCTTCATTCTCCTCTGCTTAGGTATCAAAACTTCCAGGATGCGGCGGTTCAGGAACGCTTGCCGCGGCGCTAGAACCAAGCGCGTAACCCAAAGACGAAGTGTGTCGTGGCCCGACCCTCCCCTTCAGCCCTGGCGAAGCGGGCGGTGTCGCCGAAGCTGCGCTCATACGACACGCCGATGTACGGCGAGAACTCGCGCCGGATGTCGTAACGCATTCGGAGGCCCACCTCGCCGCTCGACAAGCCCGATCCTACGCCGTTTTCCCGGACGTCCTGTGCCGCGAAGTTGACTTCGACGCGCGGCTGCAGGATCAGACGCTGCGTAATGCGCTGGTCGTAGCTGGCCTCGAACTCTGCCAGCAGATCTCCCCTGTCCGACAGGTAGAGAAACGCTTCGATGTCGAAAAAGCTGGGCGCGAGGCCCTCAACGCCAAACACCGCATATGCGCGTGACGGATTGGGCTTGAAGTCGTACCGGACGCCCGCTTGAAGGTTCCAGTAGGGATCGAGCGCGCGGCTGTAGAGCGCCTGAACCTCCGCATCGCTGACACCGCGCCCAAGGTCACCCTCACCCTCGGTCTTGACCCACAACCGGTTGATGTCCCCGCCGTACCAGACGTCGGCATCCCATCGGAAGCCGTCGCGGCCCTTACGAGCCTGATACTCGGCTATGTTGACAGCCACCTGATAGAAGTTCTGGGCACCGTGCATGGTATACAGGTGGTGCCGCGCCGGTGCCATGCTGTCAGGGGAGTAGACCGTGTCGGCTGCATAGTCGGCCGGTACCGGCGGCGACGGAGCGTTCCCGGCAGGAAGGTTGGTCCCGGTCATCGCCGCGCCCGAGGGAGCCGGCATGTTTCCCATGTCGTGCCCTTGGTGCGTCGCCTCGCCGCTCGGGGACGCCTGCATCCCCGGCATGTTCGACATGTCGTGTTGCGAGCTCGCGGGCGCGTCGGCGCCCGGCGTCTGCATGTTCGACATGTCATGCCCAGGGGACGCGCCGGAGCCCTGAGGCGTCGTCATACCTGGCATCGCCGTCATGTCGCTGCCGGTATCGCCACCGGCGGTGTCCGCCGCAGGTGTTTCCATGCCCGGCATGGAGCTCATATCATGGCCAGCATGAGGATCGGTGGCTGCGGGCGCCCCGGCAGCCCGGCGAGGCCCGGTCGCGGCCGGACCGGCCGCCGACCCGGCCTTTGCACGCGGCCTCGAAGCGGCACCGACTGGCTTAGGGGCTGTTTTCTTAGGCGCCGCTCTCTTGGGCGCGGGCTTTTTCGCGGCCGGTTTCTTGGCAGCCGGCTTCGTTGGCGGCATCTTCATGCCGGGCATCTTGGAATGATCCATCTGCGCCGCCGCAGGCGATGCGGCCGCGAATGCAGCCGCGGTTACGAGCAGAACGAGCCTAGGCCGCATCGATCTTCCTCTCGCCCTCGAGCGGCCGCACTGTGACCACCCGCATCATGCCTGCGGTCATGTGGTATAGATTGTGGCAGTGGAACGCCCAGTCCCCAGGTGCATCGGCGGTCACGTCGAACGTCATCTTTCCTCCGGGCGGCACATTCACGGTATGCTTGCGCGGGCCGCGATCGCCGTGCCCGGTAACGAGCTCGAAGAAATGGCCATGCAGGTGGATCGGGTGCGGCATCATCGTGTCGTTGACCAGGGTAACGCGCGCGCGCTCGTCCTTGGTGAACGGGATCGGGTCGGCTGGGTCGGTCAGCTTCTCGCCGTCAAAGCCCCACATGTAGCGCTCCATGTTGCCCGTCAGGTGAATCTCGAACTGGCGCGTGGGCGCCCGCACGTCCGGGTTCCGGTCGAGAGCCACGAGGTCCCGATAGGTAAGCACCCGGTGATCGACCTTCTCGAGGCCTTGCGGAGGCTCACCGGTGCGGTCCGTCGGCATCGGCGAAATCGTCTGCACCCCCGGCCCTTTCTTCACCTGCGGCGCATTCTTGAAGTCGCGCATGCTCATCGAGCCGTGGTCCATCCCGGCCATGCCGCCGGCCTGACCACCCGAGCCACCCATGGCGCTGTGGTCCATGCCCGCCATGCTGCCCGCCTGACCCGCCGTGCCCTGCATCGATCCATGATCCATTCCGGCCATGGCGCCAGCGGCAGCCGGATCCGCCATCTGGCTGTGGTCCATGCCTGCCATCGCACCAGCGGCGCCGGTGGCGCCGTGTTCCATCCCCGCCATGCCGCTCATCGCCATGCCCGTCATGGTCGCAGAGGCTGCCTGGCCATGGTCGGTGGGCGAATTCCACCCGGTCAGCTTCCACAGGTTGCGCGACGCATTCTGCTCGGCCGACGGATCGACGCCGCGCGTCATCGCGGGGTTTTTGTCGTCCATGTCGGCCATGCCAGGCATCGAGCCCATGTCGCCCATTCCCATGTCCTTCATGGTCAAGAGCGGGCGGGGACGAAGCGGGGGCACCGGCGCAATCATGCCCTCGCGCGGCGCGAGCGTCGCGCGCGCCAAGCCCGAGCGGTCGATCGCCTCGCCGACAAAGCTGTAAGCACGGTCGCCGGGGGTAACCACGACGTCGAACGTCTCGGCGACGCCGATCTGGAACTCGTCCACTGTGACCGGCCGGACGTTCTGGCCGTCAGCCTGGACCACGGTCATCGGCAGATCCGGAATGCGCACGTTGAAATTGGTCTGCGCCGCCGCGTTGATGATGCGCAGCCGCACTCGCTCGCCAGGCTGGAACAGCGCGGTCCAGTTGTCGAAGGGACCGTGGCCGTTGATCAAAAAGGTATAGGTCGAACCCGTCACGTCGGCGATGTCGGCGGGGTCCATCCGCATCTTGGCCCATTCGCGCCGCTCCTTGAGCGTCATGTCGCGCCCGGCGAGCAGGCCGCTCAGCGTCAGCCGCTGATAATTGAAATAGCCACCGCCCATCTGCTTCAACTTGCGGAAGATCTGGTCGCCGGTCATCTGGCTGTGATCGGCCAGCACGATAACATGCTCGCGCTCGAAGGCGACGGGGTCCGCCTCTGCCGGATCGATCACGATCGGGCCGTAGAGTCCTTCCTGCTCCTGCGTCCCTGAATGACTGTGATACCAGTAGGTGCCCGACTGGACGACCGGAAAGTCGTAGACGAAGGTTGAGCGCGCCGGGATGCCTGGGAAGCTGATGCCCGGCACGCCGTCCATTTCGAACGGTATGATGAGGCCGTGCCAATGGATCGAGCTTTCCTCGTCCAGATCATTGGTCACGGCGATGCGGACCTTCTGCCCTTCCTTGAGCCGGACGAGCGGCGCGGGCGAGGTGCCGTTGACGGATATTCCCGGCATCGGCTTGCCGTCGATGATCACTTTCTTCTCGGCGATCCTAAGGGCAATGTCAGCGCCCGATACCACCGGCAGCGGCCTGACGATGCCTCGCGACACGGGCTGCGCCCAAGCCGGCAGGTGAGCCGACAGGGCAACGCCCCCGCCCAGAAGAGCGGCGCCCCGCATCAATTGGCGCCTGTTCAGATTGCGGCTCATGCCGTTTCCTCGTCTTTCGATCACACTGATTCGACCAAACGGGAGATCCCGCCGGCCCTCCATGCTATTACGCACCGGCGCAGCGAAGCCCTCATTCGGCCTGCATAATTTTCAACAACTTCTCCCGGGCGCGCCGGAGCCGCGTTTCAACGGCCTTGCCGGTGATGGAAAGCACCGCAGCGGTCTCGGCTTGCGAAAGCCCCTCGGCCGTTCGTAGCAGCAGTGTCTCTCTGAGGGTCGTTGGAAGCTTTGATACCGCCCAGGATAGGCGAGCGAGCTCGGCACGGTCGAAGGCGACTGCGTCGGCGCCCGGTGCGTCGTCTTGGTGGGACTCGATCGTGTCCGGCGGCAGCGATGACGCGAATGAAAATATCTGCCGGACGCGGCGGCGACGATGCCAGTCCCGACTTTTGTTAATGGCTACCCGCGTCAGCCATGCGCCCAGGGGTCGGTTTTCGTCATAATCGCGCAGGTGCTGAAAGGCGGCGGCGAAGCATTCCTGGGTGAGGTCGAGTGCTTCCTCGGCATCTCCCGTGTGTGCGCGGATCAGGCGATAAACCCGTTCCCGATGCCGCCGCATGATCTCGGCGAAGGCCGCCTGGCGGCCGCCAAGTGTGAGTGCGGCGAGTTCGCCGTCCGTACAGGCCGCAAGATCGACGCTCACCGCGCGTCTGCGGTCAGCGCCTTCACCACCGCGCGGTCGAACTCCCTGGCCTGGTCGGGCCGCAAGATTTGCCGCATCGCGAAAACGTGGGTGAGCGTCTCCTTCTGAAGCTCCCCCATCGCCTCATGGGACCGATCGACAGCGGCGGCCACCCGCGGGCCGTTACCATGCTCGGCCTCGATCGCGTCGGCGAGCCGGGCGTTTTCGGCGCGTAGCTCCAGTTCCAGCGCCTTACGACGGACGGCGAACCGCCGTTCAAGCAACTCCAAGCGGGCAGTTTGCCGATCGTCGAGTTTCAGCCCATCGTGGAGCAATGTGTGGAGCTCGACTCCAGGCGCTTGTGGTTCGTGAAAGAGCCCCCTTCCCGCGAACACCCCGGCGATCGCGGCTACGAAGGCAACCATCGCTATCAGAAGTATTCGTCTGCTACTGCTCATGGCGTAAACGCGAGCAACGTCGCCGGCGCCAGCGGGCTCGAAGGCCCGAATGGTGAGAGACTCGGCACATGCGTTGTCGCGGCCGCGGTCGAAAAACCGCCGCTGGCCAGGCCCAAGGCCACTGCGCCCAATGCCGCAACCACGCTCGACCGCTTTGTCAATCCATCGGCACGCCGCTCCTCGGCGATACGCTTCAGCACGTTGGATTCAAGATTCGCCAGACCAGGGTGAACCGGCTGCTCGCCCAGGCGACGCAGGGCCGCATCCAGATTAGTGTCCATGTTCATCTCTCCGCATACATCACCTTCTCTTACGCGCGACCGTCGATTTACCCTCATAGGTTAAGTGAAGTCACCCGAAGAGTATTCCGTCTCGAGCCAACCGGAAGCGGCAGTCCGCCGCTCCCGGCCGAACGGCTTAGCTCGCCATCATGTCGCATGCCTCGGCGCAGCGGCGGCAGGCTGCTGCGCACTCTTCCATTCCCTCCAGTTGTTCGCAGCTGGCCGCGCACGCCCGGCAGATCTCCGCGCACTCGCGACAAATGTGGCGATGGTGCTCAGATCCGCGCGCCATGAAGTTGATCGCGGTCTGACAGATTTCCGCGCAATCAAGCATCAGCCGCATGTGCTTGGGCTCGACGTGCGCGCCGCCGACCTCCAGGCAATGGTTCATCGCCATCGTCAGGCAGCTGACGTGGCATGCATGGCATGCGTCCATGCAGGCCGTCATTTCAGGGGTTATTTGATGATGCATGTCTTTTTCCTCGGTTTGCTCCCCCCACCTCACCTCTACGCGCGAGCCGCGACTTGCCCTCATGTCCGCGGCCCTGCCTGCAGCCGCTGGGCTCGCAGAGCGCACGCCGACATGAGCCGCATGGGTTGAGGGTTTTGTCTCGCTGGCGCGTAAACGATCAGGTTGGCACCTGTGCCACCATCATTGGAGTCCACGATGACCCGCTTTACCGCCCTGTTCATTGGCGCCCTCGCCTCTATCGCACTCGTAGCCCCCGCGAAGGCGCACCCCAAGCTCGTTGCCGCCTCTCCGGCCGCGAACGCTACCGTCGCCAGTCCCCAGCACATCACTCTGCGCTTCACCGAGAAGCTGTTGCCCAAGTTTTCGAGCGCCGACCTCGTCATGACGGACATGCCCGGCATGAAGATGAACGCGCCGATGAAAATGGCGGCCTCATCAATGGTCCATGGTGCGGACGGCAAGTCTCTGATGGTCATGACGTCCAAGCCCCTGCCTCCGGGAACGTACAAGCTGACCTGGCGCGTGGTTGGCGGCGACAGTCATCCCATCACCGGCGGCTACACCTTCCGCGTGAAGTAGACCTTGGAGGATCCGGTATCGGTTGCGGTGAGGTTCGCGCTTTACGCGGACCTGATGCTCCTCCTGGGGCTGCCGGCGTTCGGGCTTTACGCACTGAAAGGACCCGAGCGGGCGTCCGGGCTGGTTCTGCCGTTCCGGCGCGTCATCGGGCTGCTAGCGGTAATCGGCATCGCTTTGTCCGCGGCCTCGCTCATCCTACTCGCAGCGTCCATGACCGGGGTCGCGCCGGGCGACGTCGATCGGGAGTCGGTCGATGCCGTCCTGTCCGGAACGAGCATCGGCGCGGCATGGCAGGTGAGGGTCGCCGCGCTTCTCGCGGCCATCTGGCTGTCGGTGATGGGCTGGCGGAAACCGAAGCTCGGGCTCGCCTCCGCCTCTGCGGTTGGGGCAGTTGGGCTGGGTTCGCTCGCGTGGACCGGCCATGGTGCTGCCAGCGAAGGAGCGACAGGCTGGATCCACCTGGCGAGCGACATCGTGCACCTGCTCGCGGCGGGAGTATGGATCGGCGCGCTGTTCGCGCTCGGGCTCCTGCTGTTCCGCCGCACTTGCGATATGTCGGGCGAGCACGTCATCCTGTCGCATCGGACGCTGGAGGGCTTCTCAACGGTGGGAACGATCGTCGTCGCGCTGATCGTCCTCTCTGGCTTGGTGAACAGCTGGATCCTGATCGGTCCCGCTAACATCCCCGCGCTGTTCACGACGCTTTACGGTCAGCTGCTGCTCGCCAAGCTGTCGCTGTTCGCCGGGATGCTCGCGCTGGCCTGGGCAAATCGTTTTCGCCTTACGCCGGCGCTTGCGATGGCTCTGCGTGCCGAGGATCACGAGGGAGCCGTTCAAGCCTTGAGGCGCAGCCTCCTGCTCGAAACGGCGGCGGCGCTGGGCATCCTTTTGTTTGTCGCGTGGTTGGGTCTTCTAGCCCCGCCCGGATCGGACCTGTGAATGACGTACAGCAGCCAACGCCGACACCCCTCCTCGCGGTATGCCGAAGGCGCCGGAGGCACCGAGTGATGACAACCAAGCCATGACCAACCAGAACAGGAGCATGAAGATGACCACGATAAACAAGCTGATGATCGTTGCGATCTCCGCTGCGAGCCTCTCCGCCTGCTAGCAGTCTGCCTCCAGCGACAATCAGGCCGCGCAGACCGCGGCGACGGAAGAGGTCGTGCAGGACGACATGACCAACATGGCGATGAACGATACCGCCGATCCCTACTCGCCGGCCATGATGAAGATGAATCAGGCGATGATGTCGGCAGAAGGCGCTAGCGCCTCCGAGACATGGGGCCGCAAGATGATCCCGCACCACCAGGGTGCGATCGATATGTCGAACGCGCTCCTGGAGCAGGGCGGCGACGAGAAGTTCCTGGCCAAGGCGCGCAAGACCTCGGCCGACATGCAGAAGGAGATCGCCTCGCTCGAACGGAAGCTCCAGGCGGGCGTGACCGCGGGCGGATCGGCCGGTCCCGCCAACCCGTTTGGACCCGCGATGGAAAAGATGCACGCCGCGATGATGACGGCAAAGGGTGCCACGCCAGGCGAGACATGGGCTCGCAAGATGATTCCGCACCACCAGGGTGCGATCGACATGTCCGACATCATCCTGAAGCAGGGCGGTGATCCCAAGATCCTGGAAAGCGCCCGCATGACGAAGGACAAGCAGGTCAAGGAGATCGCCGAGCTCGAGAAAATGCTCGGGGCTTAACGACAGCAAGGGCAGGCGAGGCTCCGGGGCGTGTGCCGGAGCCTCGTCACCAGCTACGAAAGTGCCCCAAAAGTCCGGCGACGACGAGGTAGCGACCACCTTTGGCGACGAGCACCAGGATCAGGAACGTCGTCAGCTTCACCCGCAACACACCCGCGGCGAGCGTGAGCGCATCGCCTATGACAGGCGCCCACGACAACAGCAGCGACCATTTTCCCCAGCGCTCGTAAACAGCCTCGCCACGCCGCAGCGTCTCGGCCGAGACCGGAAACCAGCGGCGGTTGCGGAATGTCTCGATGGTGCGCCCAAGCCCCCAGTTCACGACAGCTCCAAGCGTATTGCCGGTCGTGGCGACCAGCAGCAGAGCGGTGACGTCGAAGCGCCCGCTCGCGATCATCGCGGCCAGGACGAGTTCCGATTGAGCCGGGAGCAGCGTCGCTGCAAGAAATGCCGCGCCAAAGAGAGCGGCGTAAGAAGTTAGAGCGGCGAGTTCCACCCGCCGACCATCGGCGCGGCTCGGGTTGGGGTCAAACGTCCTACAGATCGGGATTCCCGAAGCGAGAGCCTAACGCCGTCAGTAGGTCGTATCGCTACACTGGTTGGCACCTCAAGCGAGCCGTGGCTTGGACGCCGGAGTGACGCCGGGATCCTCCTCGTCAGCCGCCTCCCGAAGAAAACGTCTTACGCCTAGTAGCTTGTAGATCGCCGGCAGCACGAACAGGGACAGCAGCGGCGCCGTGATCATTCCGCCAATCATGGGGGCCGCCAGCCGCTGCATGACCTCGGACCCTGTGCCGGTGCCAATTAGCAGCGGGAACAAGCCGGCCAGGATCACCGCCGCGGTCATCGCCTTGGGCCGAACTCGGAGCACCGCTCCCTCCATCAGAGCGTCTTCCAGGTCTTCTTCCTTCGAGAAATTGCCCGCTTTGATCCGATCCTCGATGGAGCGATCGAGATAGACGAGCATGATGACCCCGAACTCGGCGGCGAGTCCGGCCAGAGCGATGAACCCCACTGCAGTTGCGATCGAGAAGGCGTGGCCGAGCAGGTAAATCAGCCACAGCCCGCCCACGAGTGCGAACGGGAGCGTCAGAAGAACGATGAGCGCCTCGCGGGCACGCCGAAACGCCATGTAGAGCAGCAGGAAAATGACGCCGATCGTGGCGGGGACGATCCACATAAGCCTTTGGGAAGCGCGCTCGGCATATTCGAACTGGCCGGACCAGGTAAGCGAGTAGCCCGGCGGCATTTTGACCTCCGCCGCGACCGTCTCGCGCGCTTCGTTGACATAGCCGACGATGTCACGGTCGCGCACGTCAACATAGACCCACGCCGATGGCCGGGCGTTCTCGCTCTTCACCATCACCGGCCCGTCCGCGATCTCGATCCGTGCGACCGCGCCCAAGGGAACGATGCCGCCGGTCGGCGCCACGATCGGTAGGTTGCGCAGCGCCTCGACGCTGTTCCGGCTCTCGCGCGGGAAGCGCACATTGATCGGAAAGCGCGCGAGACCCTCGAGCTTCTCGTCAACGGACATGCCGCCCACGGCCGCAGCGGCAGTCGTCTGAACGGCTTCGATGGACAGGCCATATCGCGCCGCTGCAAGCCGATCGACCTGGATGTCGACGTAGCGCCCACCCAGGATGCGGTCCGAGATCGCCGACGAAGTTCCGGGAACTTTTTTAACGACCTGCGCGATCTGGGCGCCGAGACGATCCAGCGTTGCCAGATCCTGTCCCGTCACCTTGATACCAACTGGGCTCTTGATGCCGGTCGCCAACATGTCGATGCGGTTGCGGATCGGTGGCACGAATACGTTCGCCAACCCCGGCACCTTTACGCGCGCGTCGAGCTCGGCGACAATCTTGTCGATCGTCATGCCGGGCCGCCACTCCTCCTTGTCTTTCAGCTGGATCGTCGTTTCAAACATCTCGATCGGTGCCGGATCGGTTGCGGTTTCAGCGCGCCCGGCCTTGCCGAACACCGTCTTCACCTCCGGCACCGTCTTGATCATGCGGTTCGTAATTTGGAGGAGCTCCGAGGCCTTGGACGCTGACAAGCCGGGAAGCGCGGTCGGCATATAAAGCAGATCGCCTTCCGCCAGAGCAGGCATGAACTCGCCGCCAAGTCTCGACATCGGCCATGCGGAGAGGAGCAGCGCCCCCAGCGCCAGACCGATCACAAGCTTGGGCCAGCGCATCACCCATGCCAACGCGGGGCGGTAGGCCGCGATCAGCGCGCGGTTGACAGGGTTCCTGGCCTCGGGGCGGATCTTGCCCTTGATGAACATCACCATGAGCACCGGGATCAGCGTCACCGAAAGACCGGCCGCGGCTGCCATGGAATAGGTCTTGGTGAGCGCCAGCGGCTTGAACAGCTTGCCCTCCTGCGCCTCGAGCGAGAACACCGGGAGAAAGGACAGGGTGATGATGATCAGCGAGAAGAAGAGCGCCGGCCCGACCTCGACGGCCGCATCGACGAGCACGCTGCGCCTCATCTTCTCGCTCAGCTCGCCATGCTCGTCGCGGGCGTGCTCCAGCTTCTTGTGGGCATTCTCGATCATGACGACCGCCGCGTCCACCATGGCGCCGATCGCCAGCGCGATCCCGCCGAGCGACAGAATGTTCGCGTTCACCCCCTGAAAGTACATGACGATGAACGCCATCAGCACGCCGAGCGGCAGCGTCAGGATCGCCACCAACGCCGAGCGCAGGTGGAGAAGAAAGACGATGCAGACGATCGCGACAACGATGAACTCCTCGACCAGCTTCTCGGTAAGGTTCGCAACCGCGCGCTCGATCACGGAGGTGCGATCGTAGACGGTGACCACCTCAACCCCGGGCGGCAGCGAAGGCTTGAGAAGCTCGAGCTTCTCCTTGACCGCCTCGATTACCGATCGCGTGTCGGCGCCAGCACGAACGACGATCACGCCGCCTGCTACCTCCCCCTGCCCGTTCAGCTCGGCGATGCCGCGCCGGAAGTCGGGGACAATCTGAACCCGGGCGACGTCACGGATGGTTACGGGAATGCCGCCGTCGCTGACCTTGAGCGGGATGTTACGGAAATCCTCCAAGCTCTTCAGATACCCGCCGACCCGGACCATGTACTCGGCTTCGCCGCGCTCAATGACGGAGCCTCCCGTCTCGTTGTTGGCGGTCTTAAGCGCCTCGATGACGTCGTTGACGCTAACCCGGTAGAGTTGAAGCCGCTCGGGATCGACCTGGACTTGAAAGGCGCGGACCATACCGCCGACGCTCGCCACCTCGGCGACACCCGGGACCTCCTTGAGCTGGAACCGGAGCGTCCAGTCCTGAAGCGCCCGGAGCTGCCCTAGATCGTTACGGCCCGTACGGTCGACGAGGGCGTACTGGTATGCCCAGCCGACGCCGGTCGCGTCCGGACCAAGCGCGGGCACAACCCCCGCCGGCAGGCGGCCGGCGGCCTGGTTCAGATATTCAAGCGTCCTCGACCGGGCCCAATAAAGGTCCGTGCCGTCCTCGAAGATCACCGTGACGAACGAGTCTCCAAAAAAGGAGAACGCTCGCACCGCCTTGACCGCGGGCGCGGACAGCATCGTCGTCGCCAGCGGATAGGTGACCTGCGCTTCCACGATTTCGGGCGCCTGCCCGGCATAAGGCGTACGGATGATGACCTGCACGTCCGACAGGTCGGGCAAGGCGTCGAGCGGGGTGCGGCTGACGGCGAAAACGCCGGCGGCCGCGAGGAAAGCGGCCGCCAGCAGAATGATCAGCCGGTTTGCCGCCGACCAGCGAATGACACGCTCGATCATCGGGCAGGCTCCGGCATGATTCGTTCAATCACGGGGGTCTCGCCCCCTGCGGGCCGTTGAAACGAGAAGCGGACCCGCTCGCCGGTCCTGCGGCCCCGCAACAGCCCCGCCTCGCTGACCGGAAACGCCATTGTCATCGCGGGCCAGCCCATCGCCGGGATGGGCCCGTGGGAGAGCGTCACGCCAGGCTGCCTGGGGTCGACCGACTTGACTACACCTGCGCCCTCGATCCGTTCGCTCTGCCGCTGGGCGGCGGTCGAGGTCCGCCCCAGGCGCTCGATCAATCCCGCTAGCGATGCCTCGGAGTCGATCAGGAACTGACCCGATACGACCACAAAATCGTTGAGGTTGAGGCCGCGCCGAACTTCCGTCCGCTCGTCCGCCTCGCGTCCCAGCTCGACTTCGACCGGAATGAAGCCGCCGTTCCGTTCGACGATCACGACGTCGCGGACGCCGGTCGAAATCACCGCTTCGGTAGGGACGATCAATGCGCCCGTGGCCGTCCCGGTAATGTTGAGGTTGGCGAACATGCCGACTTTGAGCCGCCCACCAGGATTGGCAAGCGAGACGCGCACCCGCGCAGTGCGGGCCTGGGGATCAAGCTCCGGGAAGATATAGTCGATCCTGCCCTGCCGGGTTTCTCCGGGGTAAGCGGAGAAGCTGATCTCGACGGGTTGGCCGACCCGCACCTGGCCGAGGGACGCTTCCGGCACTTCGGCAACGACCCAGATCTGAGACAGATCGGCGAGGGTCAGGATGGACTGACCCGGTTCGACGCGTGCACCGGGACGCGCGCCAATCGCGGTTACTATTCCCGTACGCGGCGCGAAGACGCCGTAGGTCCGCTGCGGGCGCCCGCCGCGATCGAGGTTGCGAATGGCGGCTTCGGGTAGACCGAGCAACGCGACCCGCTGCCGTGCCGCGCTCCTCAGGTTGGGCGTGATCGTAGATCGCTTGATCTTGAGAAGCGTCGCATATTCCTGCTGCGCCCCGAGCAGCTCGGGCGAAAAGACGCTGGCGACGCGGCTGCCACCAGCGACCTGTTCACCGACCGCGCGTACATTGAGTTGCTCAACGAAGCCCGGCGTGAGCGTCTGGACCTCGAAGATCCGCCGCTCGTCTGTCTCTACCCGCCCGACGACCGAAAGCGCGGGCGCGAGATTCTTGAACACGACGCGTGCAGTCCGCATGCCGAGATTCTGCTGCACCTGCGGCGAGACGCGGATTGTGTCGCCCCCGCCCTCCTCCGCATATTTGGGCTGCAGGTCCATGTTCATCGACGATTTGCCGGGCGCGTTGTAGCGCTCCATCGGTATCATCGGATCGAACCAGTATTTGACGGTCTTGCCCGACGCGTCCTGGACCACGCCGTCAACGACGCCGCCACCAGCGGCTACCGACTTGCTATCGCCACCGCTGTTAGAGGTGCCGATCCAATAGCCCGCACCGCTGGCCAAGACAGCCACGGCCACGCCGCCCGCCAGGAGCTTCTTGTTCAATCGCGTCATTTCGCGGCGTCCTGGGAGAGATAGCTGAGCTCGACCGCAGCGCGCGGGCGCCGCGCCTGCTCCTCGACCGATTGGATGGTGACCTCGACATATCGTCGCACGATCGTGAGCGGCAGTTCCAAGCTCCCCTGCCCAGCCCCGTAACGCGCTTCTGCGGCCTGAAACGAGGCCTCGAGGGAGGGGATCGCCCTGCCCGTGATGATCGCCAACTGAGCGTCCGCGCCACGGTACTCGGCCAGCGCCGCCTGATACGCTCCATCAAGCTCGCGCCTCGTGTCTTGCGAACGTAGGAAGGCGGCGTCGGCGCGAGCACTCGCCTCTGCAATCCGGCGGTTTTGACGCTGCGCTTTGTTGATGAACAACGGGATCGTCACCTGAGCAGTGACCAGGTCCCCGTAATCGGGCCGCCAGCCATACATGACCGACCAGCTGAGATCGCGCTTCCGGTCGGCGCGCGCGACATCCACCTGCCGCCGGGCGGCCTGCTCCTGCGCGACGGAGACGAGAACGTTGGGGTGAGAGCCTAAGTCGATCGCGCCCTCGGCCGCGAGTGGAAGTTCAAGCGCCGGGACCTGGACTGGCAGAGGACGCTGGGCCGCCGCACCGATCCAACGCGCCAGCTCGGCACGTGCCCGCGCCTCTTGGGCGCGGGCTCCGGCTCGCTGGGCCTCGGCCAGCGCGATCTCGGCCTGCATCTGGAGCGCTTGGGCCGGCGTCGAGCCCCCCGTCGGTATCCCGGCCTCCATTACCTGGTGACCGACGTTGAGATCGGAAATAAGCCTGTCCAACAGCCGCTGCTTGGCCAATGCCTCGACGGCGTTAAGCCAGGCGAGCATGACCTCGCGCCCGATGCGCCGTTCCTGCGCCGTCGCGTGTGCCCGGCTAACGAACGCCTCGGCTCGCAGACGCGACGCCTCAGCCTCGCGCTTCGAACGCCGGACCTGCTCACGCATCACGCCGATCGTGTACATCGTGAAATTGTCGGCGGTTGGGCTGAACGCGCGAGTGCCAGTCACCGGAAAATCCGTCACGCCCACGGTCAGCTGCGGATCGGGTAAGCTGCGCGCGGCAACCGCAGCCTGCTCGGACGCCTCCGCGTCGCGTCCAAAGGCTGAAATGGTCGGCTGATCGCCGCGCGCGGTTCCGATGGCTTCTTCGAGGCTGAGCATCGAGCCAGCCGGAACCGCATCCCGCCTGCCGACCCCCTGCGACTGCTCGGCATGGGCGGACGCGGGCTGGCCAACCGCCGGGAGCGGCCAGGTGAGCGCCAGCGTCAGGGCACTGGCAGCTGCCCGCCTCTTCGAGCAAAACTGCTGCCGAAGCCCGGAACGCGGGTAGGCGGGGGCGCGCTGCCCAACGCAGCGATAGTCGTAGGTCATTCTGATATTCCTGCTCGCCCAGAGAAGGTGCGGCGGCGACAAACGCGCCGCCACACCGCCCCATCATTTCTTCGAAATCGCGGTCAGCGCGTACGCATCGCCCGATTTGGCGAAGGAGAACGCGACACGATCTCCGACCCGGATGCCCTCAAGAAGAGCGGCATCCCGCGCGGAAAAGGCCATCGTCATCGCTGGCCATTGCAAAGTCTGGACCGGACCGTGCGCGATCGTCACCTGACCGGCGGCAACCTTCTCGACAGTTCCCGTTGCCGAATGCGTCTCCGCCTCCATGTTCTCGATCTGGTTTTGCGAGCTTGCGACCGTATCCATCCGGCGGCGCCCGCCTTGTCGTGAGGTAGTGGACTGCTCTTAAGAATGCTCTCGAGAGTAGGCTTAGGAGCGGTTCATGGGGCAGATAACGGTAATGACCGGGCCGGAACGGCGGCGGCGTTGGAGCGACGAGGAACGGCTGCAGATTTTGGCAGAAGCCTTTGCGCCTGGGGCCAGCGTTTTGGCTGTGGCACGGCGGCACGACATTTCCACGGCGCGGATTTACACATGGCGCAGCAAGCTGCGACAACCGCCCGCCCTGACCGAGTTCGCCGAGGCGGTGGTAGACGATGGCGCCCAGCAAGGCGGGCAACAGGCGGGGATGCCGGTGATCATCATCGATCTCGGCGCCAAGGGACGCGTGAACGTATCAGCTGCGGCATCACCTGCATTGGTGTCGGCGGCGCTGAAGGCCTTGCGATGATCCCAGCAGGAGCACGGGTGTGGATCGCAATGGGCCATACCGATATGCGTCGCGGCATGCAGAGCCTCGCGGCGATGGTGCAGCAGAGTTTTTCGCGAGACCCATTTGCCGGCGATCTTTGGGTCTTTCGCGGGCGTAACGGGTCGCTGGTGAAGATAATCTGGCACGACGGTCTCGGGATGTCGCTTTATTCGAAGCGGTTGGACCGGGGGAAGTTTATTTGGCCCTCCGCGAAGGACGGCGTAGTCTCGCTGACGAGCTCACAGCTGGCCTGTTTGCTCGACGGCGTGGACTGGCGGAACCCGCAATATAGCTGGCGCCCGCAGAGCGCGGGATAGGCGCGGATTTTCTTCGTCGAGGCCGCATTTTCCGCTTTAACCGGGCGGTTTTCTGTGATTCCATCCTGGTTGTGGACGCCGCCGTTTCGCCCCTGCCTGACGACATTGAAGTGCTCAAGGCGCTGGTCCGGCTCAGCACGCAACGCGCGGATGCGGCCGAACAGCGCGCCACCACCGCCGAGGCCGAACTGGCCAATGCCCGTGCCCGGGAGAGCGCCACCGAGGCATTGATCTCGCACTACAAGTTGCAGATCGCCAAGCTCAGGCGCGAGCAATACGGCCCCAGCGCCGAACGCACCCGCCGGCTTCTTGCGCAGATGGAGTTTGAGCTCGAAGATTTGGAGGCCGACGCCGCCGAAGACGATCTGGCCGCCGAGACCGCCGCGACAAAGGCCACGAACGTCACCGCCTTCGAGCGCAAGAGGCCGGTCAGAAAGCCGTTCCCCAACCATTTGCCCCGCGACCGCATCGTCGTTCCGGCGCCCTGTTCCTGTCCGGCCTGTGGCGGCATGCGCCTGTCGAAGCTGGGCGAGGATGTGACCGAGACGCTAGAGGTGATCCCGCGCGCTTGGAAGGTCATCCAGACCGTGCGCGAGAAGTTCTCCTGCCGAGATTGCGAGAAGATCACGCAGCCGCCCGCGCCATTCCATGTCGTGCCGCGTGGCTGGGCGGGCCCAAGCTTCCTCGCCATGCTGCTGTTCGAGAAGTATGGGCAGCACCAGCCTCTCAACCGCCAGGCCGAGCGTTTCACCCGTGAAGGCGTGCCGCTGAGCGTTTCCACGCTCGCTGACCAGGTCGGCGCGGCTTCCTTCGCCTTGATGCCGATCTTCCGGCTGATTGAGGCCCATGTCTTTGCCGCCGAACGCGTACATGGCGACGACACTACCGTGCCGGTCATGGCCAAGGGCAAGACTGATACCGGTCGATTATGGGATTATGTCCGGGACGACCGCCCGTTTGGCGGCGCCGATCCGCCAGCGGTCGTTTTCTATTATTCGCGCGACCGGCGCGGCGAACATCCCCAGGCGCATCTCGCGTCCTGGTCCGGGATTCTGCAGGCAGATGCTTATGCGGGCTATTTCGAGCTGTACGCTCCCGACCGCCAGCCTGGTCTCATCCTGGAGGCAGGATGCTTTGCCCATGCACGCAGGAAGTTCTTCGAACTCGCCGACGTCGAGGGCGCAGCGCGCAAGAAGAGCCGCGGCGAGCGAGCCAGTCCCATCTATCCGATTGCGCTGGAGGCGGTGCAGAAGCTGGACGCCCTGTTCGACGTTGAGCGCGGTATCAACGGCAAGACACCAGCGGAGCGGCTTGCCGCCCGTCAGGAGTTGAGCGCGCCGCTGATCGCCGAACTGCACGACTGGTTGAACGCCCAACTCGCCAAGCTGTCGCGTAACCATGATCTCGCCAAGGCCATCAACTATATGCTCCGGCGCTGGGACGCCTTCACCCGCTTCCTCATCGATGGGAGGGTATGCCTCACGAACAGCGCAGCGGAACGGGCGCTGCGCTGTGTGCCACTCGGGCGGAAAGCATGGCTATTTTGCGGCTCCGATCGCGGCGGTCAGCGCGCCGCCATCATGTTTTCACTCATTCAGAGCTGTCGCCTCAACGACGTCGATCCCCAGGCTTGGCTCGCTGACGTCCTCGCCCGCATCGCCGGTCATCCGGCTAATCGGCTTGGCGAGCTACTCCCATGGAATTGGAAACCAACAGCGTTGAAGCTGGAGCCGTGATCTCATAGCATCACGGCATGGAATTTGGCCCGCAACCCGAACTCATTGAATCCTCTCTTTGCCGGTCCATCGAACAGGCGGGCGTACGGCTGACCATCAACATCGTGCGGATCGCCACCGAACGCGGTTGGTCCCTCGAGGTCGTCAACGAGCACGGCACCTCGACGGTCTGGGACAATCTATTCCCCACCGACCGCGATGCCGATGCTGCATTCCGCGATGTGCTCGCTCTAGAAGGCGTCGAGGCCTTCCTCGGCAAGTAAGATGCCAAATCCCGCTGCGAACCGTCAGTAGCTGCGGTCCTCACCGGATGCGTACTTGCGACCGGGGATTGGTCGTTTTGGTTCGTGCCTCCGCTCCCGCAAGCGGCGAGGCTTACCAATAGGGCAGAGACGCCCGTCTTGATGATGAACTTCATGGCTGTGCTTCTCTCTTGATCATTACGATCGGATAATTTTGGCGTTGCGAAACTAGCGGGTTTCGCCCGGCCCCATTCGCATCGGCGCAGCGCACATCATGCCTGCAGAGGACTTGCCCATCATCGGACAATCACAGGCCGAGGCGACGCGCGTGGTGCGATCCGGTTGGGAGCTGCTGCCCCGATCGCTTGCGTCAACTGATCGCGCGTCATCGCGAGCAGCCGAAGTCGGAACCCACCGAGTCGTCCCTCTGGGACCGGGCGTCGTGATGATATGACCTCCGGCGCGGGAGGTAGAGTCTTGTGCCTGCACGGCAGGCGCAAGCGGAAGGAGGGCAACAAAAGCTGCCACCAAGAGACGGTTATCCATGTCGAGATTCCTGATCTGATGATTAGGTTCAGCGGCAAGCCAGCGTTCGAGCGATTAGTAATCGTTCGAAAACACGTGCTGCCCGCCGCGCTAACGCGTCAGATCAGGAAGTGGGTGGGTCGAGCTCTGGAGGCGGATCGCGTCCGCTAAGGGGTGCAACGAGAGACGCTACCTCGATACTCGTCGGGAGTAGCGGCGCACTCAAGCTCGGTTGCTCATTCGGCTGAGTGAACGGAACGACGCACCCCATCGCCGCGATACAGTCGAGAGTGACACCCTTGCAGGGCTCCCCCCTGGGATCTTTCTGCATCGCCTTCATGCAATCGGATTCAGCGGCAACCGAAACCGCTTGAGAAGCCTGCGCCGCTGGCGCCGCTGCAAGCGCCATGTCTTGACCAAACAGGCCAAGTAGCGCCCCAAGAAGGAGCGACAACGGAAAAAACCCCTTCATGCTCCCATTAGTCTGCGTGAGTTAAGGCAAAAAGTCAATCGACGCTGCCCCGGCGGTAGGGGTCGGGTGTGCCGGTGGACACCGAAATCGAGAGGGACGGCTTTTCCTCTGGTCGAGCCCGGCGATCGCGACGGGTCTCTTCTGCTGGGCCGCGCCCGCAGGCTGCGCGAGAACTCGCCTCTACTTAGGAGGTGCCGCTACGTAAGCATGTGGCCGACGTCGGAGGCTCCAGTCGGATAGCGAATCGGCTGGAAAAGCCTAGCCGGCGCGAGCTGGAAGCCGACTGGTACATGGGTCGGCTCGCACGGGCTGGCGGATAAGGGCAGAAACGCTGCAGCACTTCCGCGATTGTCACGCCTTTCCCACTCGCCTCATACGACTACCTGGCGCCCCGCAAACCGCTCGCTCTAGAAACTCAGACGAAGAGTCGCTCGCGCAGTGGCGGGAGCGCCGGGCATGATGTTGTTGTCGTTGAACGCGGATGAGAAATAGTTGTTGTCGAACAGGTTCTCCACGTTGATCTGCGCTTCGACGTTTTCGGACAGCCTGAAGAATGCCGCTGCATCCACTCGGGTAAAAGCGGGCAGGATGGTGGTGTTGCTGATCGACGTGAAGCTCTTCGACTGGTGATAGACGCCGACCCCTGCACCGATGCGCGGGGTGAACTCGTACCGGGTCCAGAGCGAGGCCTGCTGCTTGGGAACCAGTGCGACGGCGCGCCCGGCAGGAGCAGCACTCGTCGTCTTGCGAATTTCCGCCTCCTGCAGTGCGAAACCGGCGCTGACCTGCCATCGCGCTGTGAGCGCGCCGCTCAGACCGAGTTCGAAGCCTTTGCTGCGCTGAGCCCCCGTGAGCACCACCCGTGTTGCGTCGTTGGGGTCGGTCGTACGGGTGTTGGTGCGGTCGAGCCGGTAAAGAGCGGCCGTCAGCCGCAAAGCCGGCCGGACATCCCATTTGAAGCCGACCTCGTAATTGTCGAACTTCTCCGGCTCAAGGGCGGCGCTCGTTATGTCGAGCGCGGAAAATTGATCGCCCGACTGCGGCAGAAAAGACCGGCTGTAGCTGGCGTAAATCGAGACTGGCTCAGCCGGCTTCAGCACCAGACCAAAGCGCGGAGACCAGAGAGTGTCCGTCCGGCTGTAGCTCCGGCCCGCGACCAGGTCGTCAACACTGAGCTTGAACCGGTCGCGGCGGATGCCGCCAATAATGTCGACATGGGCGCCGATCGAGACCTGGTCCTGTGCGTAGAAGGCGGCGACGTCGGCGTTCGTGCGAATCGACCGGAAGCCGGTGTCCGGGCCGGTGCGCAACGTGATCGCCGGGATCAGGACCGGATCGGTGAGGCCAACAAACGCCCGCCGTCCGGCATTGGCCACGTCGCTACCGATGAAGAAGCCGTTGATCCGCTGGTTGCGCGTGCGCTGATCACCAAATTCGAAGCCAGCGAGAAGTACGTGGCTGACCGGCCCGGTCGTGACGCTCCAGACGAGATCGTTCTGGTTGAAGAGGTTCTTGCGGCTGGTGGGATCTCTATACGCTTCGATCCCAACGGTTCGGATCGTGTTGCGGAGTGTGACCGGAGTTGCCGCGAAGGCGTTCTGGTAGAGCTTGTCGTAATCACCGTAAAGAATGCGGCTTGTGAGCGTCAGCTCATTGCTGAAACGGTGCTCAACGCGCCCGCTGAGGACCTTGGCCTCGAAGTCGCTGACATTGAACCCTGGAGCGCCGAAGAACGTGTCGCGGAACCCGGCAAGCGGGCGTGACGGGCTCGCTAGCGTGCCCTGAATAGCCGAGGGCACACCTCGGTCGATGACACGCTTGTCGCTGTTATACTCGAACCCAAGATCGATGCGGGTTGTGCCGCCAATCGACACGGCAAAGGTCGGATTGATTGCCACCCGTCGGCCATCGTAGAAATCACGGTGACTGCTGAACTCCTCATAGACTGCGTTCAGCCGAACGGAAGCTGAACCGCTCAACGGATGGTTGATGTCGGTGTCGATAAACCAGGCGCCGTACGTGTCCGCAGACGCGCTACCGCGGATGAACGCTTCGGCAACAGGGCGCTTGGTAACGCGGTTGACGATCCCGCCGCCTCCACCGCGCCCGAAGATCATCGCGTTGGGGCCCTTCAGCACCTCGATCCGCTCGGCATTGTAGAGCCCCCGATAATATTGAACGTCGTCCCGCAGACCGTCGACGAAAAAATCAGCCGTACTGCTGTTGCCGCGCAGGATGATCTGGTCGCGATGTCCCTCGCCTTGGGAGATCACCGCCCCCGGGACGTAACGAAGAACATCGGCAACGGAACGCATCGCCTGATCGTCGATCTGAGCCTCCGCGATGATCGAGGCTGCCTGCGGAACATCCTTGAGGTCGGTCGGTGTGCGGGTGGCGGTGCTGGTTGTATTCACCTGATAGCCGTCACGGGTGCCCGTGACGATGATGGTTTGTTGGGCGTCGACCGACGCCATTGCGAGTTGGTCCTGAGCCGCTGCAGGCGCAGCGATCAGGCCAAGGCTCAACGCACCGCTCACACTGAACTTTTTCATTTTAGCCCGCCCCATTTGCGAATCGTTCTCACCTGCGTGGTAGGAGAGATGCAAATGCTTCGCAATAGCGTCTTGTGAAGGATGATTAGCGACTGCTACGATGGACAGGCGGACTAGCTGCCCGACGCCGTGAATCAGAGCGCAGCTCCGCCAATCGCAGCTCACCACCTTGACGACGTGGAGAGCCGTTTGGCCCAGCCCGCATCCCTACGCGACGAGTTGGCGATACTCACCCGGAGTGCACCAACGAGCAGATCACGAACTGCCGGATCATCCAGGCCATCGCCGGCGCCGCTTGAGGAGGCAAGAGCATGGGAGCGGTTGGAGCCGCAAACTAGGACGTGCGCCTGTCCCATCACCGCGGATGGAGCATGTCCTAGCGGCACTCGACGGTGAGGTGCGCCAGCTCGTGGACGGGCGAGAGGCGCGCGCGGATTGCCTCCGCATTGACCCCCTCCCCGCCCGCGACGCTGACGATCGCCGCGTGCGCTTCCGGGCCGACCCGCCAGACGTGGAGGTCCGCGATCCTGACATCGCCTGGCGCCTCGACCAGCTCGCGTACTTCGTTGGCGACATGATCGTCGGTCGCATCGAGCAGCACGGAGGCCGTGTCGTGTACTAAGGTCCATGACCAGCGGGCGATGACGACCGCACCGACGATTCCCATAACCGGGTCCATCCAGACCCAACCGAGGTAGCGGCCTGCCAGCAGGGCAGCGATGGCGAGGACCGAGGTGAGCGCGTCGGCGAGGACATGAAGATAGGCCGAGCGGAGGTTGTTGTCGCCAGCGTGCGCGGCATGGGCGTGACCATGATTGTGCCCGTGGTGATGATCTTGACCGTGACCGTGGTGCTGCCCCCCTGAAAGGAGGAAGGCGCTGGCGATATTTACGCCCAGGCCGACGACGGCGATGATGGTCGCTTCCCCGAATGCGACCGTGATCGGCTGAAAGAGGCGCAGGATGGATTCGACACCGATCCCGAGCGCGACCAGGCCCAGCGCCATTGCGGACGCGAAACCGGCCAGGTCGCCGACTTTGCCCGTGCCGAAGCTATAAGCAGGATTGGCGGCATGGCGCTTGGCATAAGCATAAGCCACCGCGGCGACGCCGAGCGCGCCCGCGTGCGTCGCCATATGAAAACCATCGGCGAGCAGTGCCATTGAGCCCGTCAGGTATCCGGCAATGATCTCAGCGATCATCATCGCCGCTGTGAGGGCCACTACCCAGCGGGTCCTTCGAGCGTTCTCGTCATGCGATGCGCCGAGGAAGCTGTGTTCATGAGTGAATGCGTCGATTTCAGGCAGCGTCGCCATTAGGCTTCCTATTTGGAGTAGCGGCGGATCGCCTCAATGAGCTGTTCAGCCCCGGCCGCCCGGTCACTGTCCGACAGATCGGGGCGGGCGACATGCTCGCGAACGTGCGCCTCGATGATCGCATCCATCAGGCCGTTCATCGCGCCCCGCGTCGCCGCGGCGAGGTGCAGGGTGGTCGCGCAGTCCTTCCCCGAAACGAGCGCGGTTTCGATCGCGACCACTTGGCCCGCAATGCGACGCACGCGCTTGAGCAGGGCATTATCGTCGACGAGGTGGGCCATAGCCCACCCCCCTACCCCTATATGATTAAGGAGGCAACGGGGTGAAGGCCACCCTCCTAGAGCTGCAATCCGAGGTGCGGCCCCACCCACGTCATAGAAAGATAGAGCGCGATTGTGAGCAAGCATCCGGCCGCGAGCGCTTCCCAAAAGGACGCCCCACGATTCATCAGCGCCGGAATAAGGAGGGACCCCAGCAGCGACGGCAGCACGAACCAGAAAGTCGCGCGGGAATGGGCAGCCATCCCAATCGGATCATGCGTGTCGCGCCACAGCCAGACTATGCCGAGCACCGACACCGGCGGCAACGACTCGCCAGGTAGAGCGTGGTTCTTCTCTCAAGCTGTCACCGCTTGCGGGGCGGGAGCGCGCCGCCGACCGTGAACGATGCGATAGAGCGCGGGCAGGACGAGCAGCGTCAGCAAGGTCGACGAGACGATGCCCCCGATCACGACCGTGGCGAGCGGGCGCTGGACTTCGGAGCCGAGCCCGACGTTGAGCGCCATCGGCACGAACCCGAGACTCGCCACCAGCGCCGTCATCAGCACCGGCCGGAGCCGGGTCAGCGCCCCCTCGCGGATCGCCTCGTCGAGCTCGGCACCTTCGGCGCGGAGCTGGCGGATGAAGGTGAGCATGACGAGCCCGTTCAGGACCGCCACGCCGGACAGCGCAATGAAGCCCACGCCGGCCGAGATCGAGAACGGGATGCCACGCAGTAGCAGCGCCGCGATGCCGCCGGTGAGCGCCAGCGGCACGCCTGAGAACACGATGAGCGCATCCTTGGCGGACCGGAACAGCGCGACGAGCAGCCCGAAGATCAGCAGCAGCGCCAGAGGCACAACGATCTTCAACCGCGTTGATGCCGATTGGAGCTGCTCGAACGTGCCTCCATAGTCGATCCAGTATCCCGCCGGCAGCTCGACTTCCGCGCCGATCCGCGCCTGCGTCTCCGCGATGAACGAGCCGAGATCGCGACCACGCACGTTGGTGGTGACGACCGCGCGCCGCTTGCCATCCTCCCGGCTAATCTGGTTCGGGCCGGTCGTGCGCTCGATCGTGGCGACTTCGGACAGCGGCACCGACCCCGCGCCGTTCGGCAGCGGGATAGGCAGGCGCTGGAGCACCGAAGGGTCCTGACGCAGTCGTTCGGGCAGGCGCACGACGATATCGAACCGCCGATCGCCATCGAAGATTTGCCCGGCCTGCGTTCCCCCCGTCGCCGCAGCGACTACGGCTTGCACGTCGGCGATGTTCAAGCCGAGGCGCGTAAGGGCGAACCGATCGGGCAGAATTTGAATGAACGGCAGGCCGGTCACCTGTTCGGTTTGCGCATCCTCCGAACCGTCGATGCCCGAGACCACACCGAGCACCGTATCGGCGACCGCGGCGAGCTGTTCCAGATCGTCACCATAGACCCGGATCGCCACATCCGAACGGACGCCGGCGATTAGCTCGTTGAACCGCATCTGGATCGGCTGAATGAACTCGTAGCGCGAGCCGGGCACCTGACTGACGGCGGCATCCATTTCCGCGACCAGTTGCGCCTTGGGCTTGCGCGGATCGGGCCACTCGGCACGCGGCTTCATAATGATAAAGGTATCAGCGACCGAGGGTGGCACGGGATCCGTCGCCACATCTGCGGTGCCTATCTTGGCGAACACCTGTTTGACCTCGGGGAACCGCTTAATCCGACGTTCGAGCGCCGATTGCATTGCGACGGCCTGGCTTAGACTCGTGCCCGGGATGCGCAGAGCGTGCATCGCGATATCGCCTTCGTCCAGGTTGGGGATGAATTCGGAGCCGAGCCGCGTAGCGGCGATGGCGCTGACCACGACCAGCGCCACCGCGCCGACGACGACGGCCACACGCATCCGCAGCGCCCAGTCGAGCAATGGGCGGTAGCCGCGCCCGGCCCACCGCATCACGCGGTTCTCCTTTTCATCGACGCGGCCTGTGACGAACGTCGCGATCGCGGCGGGAACGAAGGTGAGCGACATCAGCAGCGCGGCCGTGAGTGCGAGGACGACGGTGAACGCCATCGGGTGAAAGGTTTTTCCCTCCACGCCTTCGAGCGCGAAGATCGGCAGATACACGATCGTGATGATGGCGATGCCGAACAGGCTTGGCCGGATCACTTCGGCGCTCGCGGACGCGGCCAAGTCGAACCGTTCCTCCCGCTCCAGCAACCGACCTTGGGCGTGTTGCGCCTCGCCGAAGCGACGCAGGCAGTTTTCCACGATGATGACCGCACCGTCGACGATCAGCCCGAAGTCGAGCGCGCCGAGGCTCATCAGGTTGCCCGACGTGTCAGACGCCACCATGCCGGTGATGGTCATCAGGAACGAGAGAGGGATCACCGCCGCGGTGATGAGCGCGGCGCGGATGTTGCCGAGCAGGAGGAAGAGCACGACGATGACGAGGAGCGCGCCTTCGGCGAGGTTCTTCTCGACAGTTCCGACCGTCGCCTCGACCAGCTTGGAGCGGTCATAGACGGTGTTGACCACCACGCCTCCAGGAAGCGAGCGGTTGACCGCCTCCAGGCGCTCGGCGACCGCGACGCTGACATTGCGCGGATTCTCGCCGACTAGCATGTAGATGGTGCCGAGCACCACTTCGCGCCCGTCCTTGGTCGCGGCGCCGTTGCGCAACTCCGATCCGATCTCGACATCGGCCACGTCGGCGATGCGGATCGGCGTGTTCTGGCGATAGGCGACGATGATGCCCGACAGGTCGCGCTCGTTCGCCGCCTGGCCGGGGATGCGGATCAGATACTGTGAGCCGGACTGCTCGATATAGCCCGCGCCGACATTGGCGTTGTTCTTCTCGAGAGCGGCGACAATGTCCGACACGCTCAGGCCGAAGCCGGCCAGTCGTTCGGGATACGGAGCGACGACATATTCGCGCCGGTAACCACCGACTGAGTTGACCTCAGTAACACCCGGAACGGTGCGGAGCTGGGGGCGCACCACCCAATCGTGCAGCGTGCGGAGATCCTGCGCCGTGTAGCGCTTGCCCGCGTCGTTGACCGCACCGGGCCGCGCCTCGACCGTATACATGAAAATCTCGCCCAAGCCGGTGGCGATCGGCCCCAACTCCGGTTCGACATTTGCCGGCAGCGTGCCGCGGACCCCTTGCAGCCGCTCGTTGACGAGCTGGCGGGCGAAGTAGATATCGGTCCCGTCTTCGAACACGACCGTGACCTGGCTAAGTCCGTAGCGCGAGACCGAGCGGGTATATTGCAGGCCCGGCAGGCCCGCGATGGCCGTCTCGACCGGAAAGGTGACGCGCTGTTCGGCCTCCAGCGGCGAGAAGCCCGGCGCTTCGGTGTTGATCTGGACCTGGACGTTGGTGATATCGGGAACGGCGTCGATCTTCAGGCGGCCGAACGCCCAAACGCCGAGGCCGGCGAGGAGAAGTGCGATCGCAAGGACCGCGTAACGCTGCCGGATCGACAGCCGGATGATGCGTTCGAGCATGGCTGTCCCTAGTGATCGTGGCTTGCGCCGGACTTCTCGATATCGGCTTTGATGACGTAGCTGTTCTTCGCCACATAGGTCGTGCCGGGCTTCAGGCCGCCCAGGACCTCCGTCCATTCAGGGCCTTCGCGCCCGAGCTGGAGCATCCGCACCTCATAAGTGTTGCCGATCTTCGCAAAGACGACCCGGAAGTCGCGGAACTGCTGGATCGCCTCCGTCCGAACCGCCAGCGGCACGGCGCGTTGGTTGATCGTCACGATCCCGCGCACGGCCATTCCCGGCCGCCAGAATCTGCCTGGGTTGGGCAGCCCCGCCCGCGCCGTCACCGTCTGCGTCTGGACTTCGGCGAGCGGCAGGAAGTCGCGGATGGTCGACGCTTGCGAGCGCTCGCCTTCCAAGCCCCTGATTTGCACCGCTTGACCCGGCCGGATGCGTTCGATGTCGCGCGGAAAGATTGGGAACGTCGCCACGGTGCGCGACGGGTCGGAGATGACGAAGATCGGATCATTCCCGGTCACGTCCCCGACGTTCGTGTTACGCTGGGTGATGACGCCGGCGATCGGCGCGGTGACGGGATAGGTCTGGAGCGAGTAGCTGCTTTCGACGCGGGCGAGCAGCGTGCCGCGGCCGACCCGATCGCCGACGTTTCGATGGACGGAGACGACGCGGCCGGGGAACTTGGCGCCTACATCGGCGCTCGCCGACGGATCGAGCTCGACCCGACCGACGATTTCCAATGTTTCGCCGATCGCGGCAGGCCCAGCGACCGCCGTTTCGATGTTCGCCGCGCGCGCCGCGGCGGGGGCGATCGTCGTTCGACCTTCATAGGAGGGGAACTTCCAGGCGTGCCGCCGTCCGCCCTCGTTGGCGGCAACCGCCACGTCGAAGCTGTGCGGCTCGACCAGCACGGCTTGCCCGCGCAGATAATCCTCTTCCGGCTTGAACGAGAACGTCGTGACCTCACCGTCGAGACGCCGGATCGTTACGCTCGCCTGGAATTGAGCGGGCGCTACCGGCTTGTCGCCGCGATAAGCGTAGAGCCGATATTCGGGGGGCACCCCATCCTCGAACACGGTGACTTCAATCGCGAAATCGCCGTCGCGGAGCATCCGGCCATTGTGGGGACCGCGCTCATAGTCGCCGGCGGCCGGCGCTTCATGTTCGGACGTCGTATTCCCGGTCCCCTCGCCACAGGCGGCAAGCGGCAGGATGAGGAGCAAAGCGAGCGTGATCGTTCGCATCATTGAGTTCCTTGGGCGAGAGCGGTGAAGCGGCCGGTCAGCCGATCGAGATCGGCCCGAGCTTCGTGATGACGGGCCGCGGCGCGGACCATTCGCGCCCGCGCTTCGTGGAGTGCGGTCTGTGCGGTCGACACGTCGAGAAAGGCGAACCCGCCCCGGTTATAGCCCTGGCGCACTTCGGCGAGCGTCCGGATCGCGCCCGGCACCACCTGGTCGCGGATCGCCTCGACCTCGTGGCGCGTCTCCTCGACCTTTTCGGCCGCGAGCGCGATGGCCTGGGTTCGCTGGAAGCGCTCGACCGCCAGATCGGCTTCGACCTGTCTCGCTTCCGCTTCCGCGCGCGCGATGTTGGCGCGGTTGAGGCCCCGGTTGGCGAGCGGCAGCGACACGCCCGCGACCACCGCGACGTCGCCGGTGCCGATGTAGCGCGGCCCCGCCGTCCAGGTCGGATCAGTGCGCGCGCCAGCCTGTTGCAGCGTCACACCGGCCGCCGCGCGGCGACGACGCGCCTCGAAGATGGCGAGATCGGCCGCGGCGGGTTGAAGCCCGCGGCCTGGTGCTTCGACTATCAGGAACCGGCCAGCATCGACGATCAGCCCGGTCGCGTCCCCGCCCCAAAAGGCCGCCAGCTGTTTCATCGCGGCGTCGCGCGCATGCTCAGCCAGCTCCAGATCGATCTTGGCTTCGGCGAGCTGGGTCCGCGCGCGCGTGCCGGCGAACAGCGGGTCGCGCGCCTCGTTGACCCGTCGGCCGACCTCGCGCGCCAGTTGCTCGGCGATGGCGACGCGCTCGCGCGCGATTCCGATGCTGGCCTCGGCCGACTGCACCTCGACGTAGAGGCGCTGCACCGCCGTCGCGGTTTCCAATCGGCGCACGGTCGCTTCGGCGCGCGCGGCGTCCAGATCGGCCTCTGCGACGGCGACCCGCGCCGCGCGCTTGCCCCCGCGCTCGATCCGCTGGCTATAGGTCGCGCCAATCTGAATCTGACGGTTCAGCTCGTCGCCGCCGACGCCAAAGTTTTCGGCCAGAACGTCGATTGACGCTGCAGGCCGTGTGTCCGCACCGGCCCGTGCGGCAGTAAGCACGTCGGCACGCGCGGCGGTCGCGGCACCTTGCGGCGAGGCGGCGATCGCGCGCGTGATCGCATCCTCGAGCGTCAGCGCCTGGCCGTGAACGACCGCCGACGACGACAGCGCCACCGCCACGACGGCGGCGCGCAAATAGGGTGACATGGCTTATTCTCCTGATCCTCACGAAACAGCGCGACCGCTTGGGCGGCGCGCGGACGCGACGATCAGGTCGAGGGCGGCTCGAGCAGGGGCGCAACCCCACGCGAGGGCGGAGCGGGAGTGGCGGATGCCAACAACTTCATGCCGGCTGCAATTAGCGGTGCTTGGCCCCACTCCGCCGAACGACCGACATCGCCGATGACGTGCGCGTGCAGAGCAGGGCTCGTCGTATCGGCGGGACGATCATCATCGCGAGAATCCGCGTTCTCTACAGCGGCCTCGTCCGCGTGATCGACGGTGAGGGGATCTCCCTCATGCGCGTTAGCGTGAGCGATGTCATCCGCGTGAAGATGCGGGACTGCCCCGCCCATGCTTCCATGAGACACAAGCAGGACGCAGAGCATCAGTAAGGCGATACAATGCCGCATGTTCCTTGCGTAACACTTGGCCGTGAGCCGAACAACCATCGTGTTTCGTGATCGTGGCCTAAGTCTCAATGGCGGAGGCGCCGCCATAAGCAGCGCGACTTGGAATAGCAGCGGCGCAGGCGACGGCGTTGAGCAGCGGCCTTATTGGCTACCGGATGGAGGTGGAGCGGCATCAGGCGACCAGGCCCCGCTCATACCAGCCCCGTGAGCGCTTCACGAGCGACACCACTGAAAGCATCACCGGCACTTCGACCAGCACGCCCACCACCGTCGCTAGCGCCGCGCCCGACTTGAGCCCGAACAGGGATATGGCGGCGGCGACCGCCAGCTCGAAAAAGTTGGATGCACCAATCAGCGCGGCAGGCGCGGCGACGCACCAGGCCACCCCGAACCGGCGCGAGAGCCAGTAGGCGAGCCCAGCATTGAGGTAGACCTGAATCAGGATCGGCACGGCGAGGAGCGCGATCACCAGCGGTTGCGCGATGATTTGCTCGCCTTGAAAACCGAACAGCAGCACCAGCGTTGCCAGCAGCGCGACCAGCGAAACCGGCCCGAGGCGGGCGAGCAGCCGCTCGAGCGCGGGCTCGCCGCCGCTCGCCAGCACGCCGCGCCGGATCACTTGCGCCACGATCACCGGCACGACGATGTAGAGCACAACAGACAGCATCAGCGTGTCCCAGGGCACCACGACCGACGCCACCCCAAGCAGCAGGGCGACCAAGGGCGCGAACAGGAATACCATCACCACGTCGTTCAGGGCGACTTGAGAGAGGGTATAGGTCGGCTCCCCGTCGCAGAGGTTCGACCATACGAACACCATCGCCGTGCATGGCGCGGCGGCGAGCAGGATTAGGCCGGCGATGTAGGACGGCCCCTCTCCCGCTGGCAGCAGTGGCGCGAACAGATAGCCGATGAAGAACGTGCCGAGCGCCGCCATCGAGAACGGCTTAACCGCCCAATTGATGAACAGGGTGACGCCCACCCCCTTCCAATGCTGGCGGACAGACCCGAGCGAGCCGAAGTCGATTTTGAGCAGCATGGGGACGATCATCAGCCAGACCAGGACCGCGACAACCAGGTTGACGCGGGCGACTTCGGCCGAGGCGATCGACGCGAACAGGCCGGGCATCAGATGCCCGAGTCCGATGCCGGCGACGATGCAGAGGGCCACCCATAGCGTCAGATAACGCTCGAATGTGCCTATGCCGGGACGGGAGGGCGCGGGACCGGCGATGGTTTCGGCGGTGGACATGGCCCTACCCGTCACGCGACGTTCGATCGCGGGGAGGACGCCCCCTCACCTTGCCCAATCTCGCGCACCTTGGCGGTGAGCGCCGAGGCTTCGAGCGCGTCGATCGGCAGCGACGTGAACAGCGCAATGCGATTTTCGAGATAGCGAAGCGCGGTGACGAAGGCGCGCTCGCGCTCGATAGCGGTTCCTTGGACGTGCGACGGGTCTTCGATTCCCCAATGCGCGGTGATCGGCTGCCCCGGCCAAATCGGGCAGGTTTCACCGGCGGCATCGTCGCAGACGGTGAACACGAAATCCATGACCGGAGCGCCCGGGACCGTGAACTCGTCCCAGCTTTTCGAGCGCAGCCCCGCGACCGGATATTCGATCCGTTCGAGCAGCGCGAGCGCGTCAGGGTTGACCGCACCCTCGGGAAAGCTCCCGGCCGAGAAGGCGCGGAAGCGCCCTCCCCGCTTGTTCAGCGCGCTTTCAGCGAGGATCGAGCGGGCGGAGTTGCCCGTGCAGAGGAATAGGACGTTGAACACGCGAGCGGGCATAGCGGTCTCCATCAGCAACAGGGGGCGAGTTCGGCGATAAGCGGCGTGCACAGCTCCGCTTTGCCGGCGCAGCAATCGTTGGCGAGAAACAGCATCAGCGCGCGCAAGCCGTCGAGATCGGCGCGGTAGATGATCGAGCGGCTACGCCGTTCGGAGTGGACCAGGCCGGCGCGGCCGAGGACGGCCAGATGGGCGGACATGGTATTTTGCGGCACGTCGAGCTGGCGGGCGACTTCGCCCGCGGCGAGGCCATCGGGTTCGTGGCGCACCAGCAACCGGAACACATCGAGGCGCGTGCCTTGCGCCAGCGCCCCCAAGGCAGAAATAGCCGACTCGTTATCCATATATCCAGCATAGCGGATATTTCAGACCTGGCCAGCCGCGAGCCCAGCACGACCGCGACTTCTACAGCCACGCGTGGCGCCTGGCCCGGCCCGACAGCTTCGAGCTCGCGGCTTGACGAGCCATTCTGCGAGCGCGCGTTACAGAATCTTGTTCTGTGCTACAGCCGATAGGGCCGACGCCCCATGATCCACATCGCTCACCTATCGACATCCACCGCCTAGATGTTGCTCTGATCCGCCGGCACGCCCGGTGGCAGGGTCGCCGCGCCCTCGGCGTCCTTGGCGCAGGCCGTGTCCGTTCCGACGCCGTAGCAGGTCATCGACAAGGATCCCATCGCGTAGCCGCGCACGATGGCGTCGGCGCGGCCCTCTCCCGCCGCGGCAAGCCCTGCGGTGTAGAGTAAGGGGATGAAATGATCGGGTGTCGGCACCGCCTCGTCATAGTCGGGATGTTCGGCCACGCGCAGGATATCCGCCGGCTCGTCCGCCAGTTGCGCCGCCACGGCCTCATCGAAGCGCTCGTTCCATGGGAAGGCGGCGGCGCTGTTCCACTGTACGCGGCGTAGGTTGTGGACGACGTTGCCGCTCGCCAGCACCAGCACGCCTGAGTCCCGCAGCGCGGTGAGCTTGGCGCCGAGATCAAGGTGATAGTCCAGCGGCTTCAGAGCGTTGATGGACAGCTGGACCACCGGCACGTCGGCTTGCGGGTACATGTGCGCGAGCACGCTCCAGGTGCCGTGGTCGAGTCCCCATTGGTCTCGATCCAGCCCAATCCAGTGAGGCTTGACCACTTCCGCCACCTCCTCCGCAAGATCAGGCGCGCCCCGTGCAGGATAGTCGTAGGCGAAGAGTTCGGGCGGGAAGCCGTAGAAGTCGTGAATGGTGCGCGGGCGCGCCATGGCCGTCACCGCCGTCGCGCCGATGAACCAATGCGCCGAGACAACTAGGATCGCGCGCGGTCGCGGCAAGTCGCTCCCCAATCCAGCCCACGCACGCGTGAAGTCGTTCTCCTCTAGCGTATTCATCGGGCTGCCATGGCCGATGAACAAGGCAGGTGCGCGCGGGGTCGGCATGGTCACGGTAGTACCTTAACTGCGGCGGTCCTCCGCCTCTTCGTCGTCGCAATCATTCTTGAGCCCCGGAACCTGCGGCCCACATGGTACAGCGCCGCCTTCGTCCTCCCAGCGGGAGAAGGCCTTGCGGCGCATCTTATCGGCATCGGCCGGCTTCTTGCCCTTCGGTGTCGATTCCATCCTCGCTCCCTCCGTACACCCGCTTCAATCAACTGGCAGACTACCGGAGGAATCCTGCCAGGGCGACTGGTAATGCGTAAGGCCGCGCTTCATCCCCCGACGGAGACGTCATCTCGATGGCGAGAAGCGGTGCGAGCGGTCATCCAGACTGCTATCTGCGATCCTGACTGCCCATCTTGCGCTTGCGCTCGGCCCAACGTCCGAGCCGACCCGTTGCCGAGACGACGAGAAACCAGAAACTCAGCGTGGCGACAAACGGACCTGGACGGAAAACGTCCTCAAACCCAACATTGTGGATCACCGAAGTGCTGGGATTGTCTGCCAGGTAAGGCGCCGGCCACCCCGCAATTTCGCGAGGCAACCAGTTGTGTTCCAACGGGCCTTCATGGCCGTACATCTTCACGACAAAGCGTTTAAACAGACCGCACTGGGCTAACGTGCATGAAACGGCCCGTTTCCGGAACCGAGGATGCTTCTCCACAGAAGAAGCATCCTGGCTGACTAGCGGATCGACTGAACCGCTTCGTTGCAAGCCCGTTCGCAGCGGCGGCAGTGTTCAGCGCAGATGCGGCAATGCTCGTGCATGCTCGCATGCTTCTCGCACTCCTCTGCGCACAGCCCACAGGCGATTGCGCAGGCTTGAAGAGCAGCGACCAGCGCCTGCTCATTGCTGCCGGTGTGGCGGGTGCCGAGCGAGCCGGCCGCCAAGCACATGTCGGCGCAGTCGAGGTTCAGACGGATGCACTGGCGAAGCTGCGCGACCATCTCCTCGGCCAGACAGGCATCGGCGCACGACGTGCAGGTTTGAGCACATGAGTAGCACTCCTCGATACAGCGGATCAGTGCATCGTTCGTACTTCCCTTCACGTCCGGATGCGTGGCGATCATCTCTTGCATGTGCTGCACGGTTCTCTCCTGTTCGGCTGGCGGGCTCATCACCCGACAAAGGAAGCGGTTACAAACCTGAAGGTTCCGACCTTTGCGTTGGACCGTGCGGCCGGGGCAATAAATCGAGAGCCGCGGTCGCTCCGCCTTGCGCAAGGGGCCGCTTCCGACAGCGATCTTTACTGATGATCGAATGCTGTCACGATCGGGCAGGGCCCAGCTGAATCATCCCCACACTCCCGCGCGAGCTTGCGAAGCGAGGCGCGCGCTCTCTCCAGCTCCTCGATCTTGGCATCCAGCGCCGCGATCCACTCGTTGGCAAGCTCGCGAGCGCGGGCGTGATCGTCGGTCGCATCCAGCGCCAGCAGCTCGCCGGTCTGCGCGAGCGTGAAGCCCGCCGCCTGGGCGGCCCGGATGAAACGAAGCCGGTGCACGTCATCGGTGCCGTAGCGTCGGATACCGCCCGCGACTCCGACCCCGCTCGGCCGCTCGGGCGTGTCGAGCAAACCTCGGCGCTGGTAGTAGCGCACCGTCTCGACGCCCACGCCGCCCTCGCGCGCAAGCCCCGCGATCGTCATGCTCGTCATGCCTTGCTTCCGGACTGTGGTACAGTCCCTATATAGGGGGGCGAGCAAGCCGGAGAAGAACGATGGCGACTGCCCCCGCCAAGCAAGCGACGATCTACCGGATGGTGATGCCGGAACACACCTGTCCCTACGGCCTTAAGGCAAAGGACTTGCTCCGGCGCGAAGGCTACGCGGTCGAGGACCACTGGCTGCGCACGCGGGAAGAGACCGACGCGTTCAAGGCTGAGCATGGGGTCAAGACGACGCCGCAAACCTTCATCGGTGGTGAGCGGGTGGGCGGTTATGACGATCTGCGCCGCTTTTTCGGCAAGCCTGTCCGCGATCCCAAGGCCGTCACCTACAGGCCGGTGATCGCGGTGTTCGCCATGACGGCGCTGATGGCGCTCGCCGCCAGCTACGCCGCGCTCGGCGCGCCGTTCACGATGCGCGCCGGCGAATGGTTCATCGCCTTCTCGATGTGCGTGCTGGCGATGCTCAAGCTCCAGAACATCGAGAGCTTTTCAAGCATGTTCCTCAATTACGATCTGCTCGCCAAGCGATGGGTGCCCTACTCCTACATCTACCCGTTCGCGGAAGGGGGAGCGGGCGTGCTGATGGCCGCTGGCGCGCTCACCTGGCTGTCGGTGCCGGTTGCGCTCATCATCGGCACGATCGGCGCGATGTCGGTGTTCAAGGCGGTCTATGTCGACAAGCGCGAGCTGAAGTGCGCGTGCGTCGGCGGGGACAGCAACGTGCCGCTGGGCTTCATCTCCTTGACCGAGAACCTGATGATGGTGGCGATGGCGGTCTGGATGCTCGCCGCTCCGGCCGCGCACGCCTGAGCAACACAGCGGGAACCCAAGCGTCCGCCGTCTGGTTAACGATGACCGGCGGCGAGCCTTCGCGTCAGGCCTTACCAGCCGGCGAACTCGACAAGCAGCGCTGCAAGAAAGCCGGCGTGCCGAGTAAGCCAATCACCGGAAAAGGGATCGAGAGGATGATGAAAACGCAGTACTCCAAGGCACCTGGTCATGCGGCTTCTGTCTAAGCTGCTGGATAGGCTCGTCCAAACCGGGCAGCTTCGGGTTATCGATCACGAGGGGGAAATGCACCGGTTCGGCAAGCCAGAACCGGATCTGAAGCCGGTGGCAATCCGGTTAGTGGATCGCAAGACGGCCCTCGCGATTGTGCGCGACCCCGCGCTTGGCGCGGCCGAGGCCTGGATGGACCGCCGTCTCGTGCTCGAAGAAGGCGAGATTCTCGACCTGGTCAAGCTGATCCGGCGCAACAGGCGGTGGGAGCAAAGAGGCAAGAAGAAGGGGCTGCGGCGAAGTGGCAGCCGCTTCCTGGCGAGGCTCGACCGCATGAACTGGCGTCGCCGTTCACGGCGCAACGTGGCGCACCACTATGACCTCGGCAACAGCTTCTACGAGCTCTTCCTGGATGACGACCTGCAGTATAGCTGTGCCTATTTCACTAACCCCGGCATGAGCCTGGAAGAGGCGCAGCAAGCTAAGAAGGCGCATATCGCCGCCAAGCTTGCCTTGATGCCGAGCCAACGAGTGCTCGACATCGGCTGCGGCTGGGGTGGCATGGCTCTTTACCTTCACCGCGTCGCCGATGTTGATGTGCTGGGGATCACCCTCTCGCAAAAGCAGCTTCAGACGGCGAGACGCCGGGCGGAAATCGCGGGCGTAGCAGACCGGGTCCGCTTCGAGCTCCTTGACTACCGGGACGTAGAGGGGCGGTTCGACCGCATCGTGTCCGTTGGGATGTTTGAACATGTCGGCCCCCCTTCCTACCGCACCTTCTTTCGAAAATGCCGCGAGCTATTAACCGAGGACGGCGTGATACTCCTCCACACGATCGGACGAATGGGCGGACCCGGGGCGACCGATCGGTTCACGTCCAAGTACATCTTCCCCGGCGGCTACATCCCGGCCTTGTCGGAGATCGTCGGTTCCAGCGAGCAGGAACGCCTCATCATGTCCGACGTGGAGACGTTGAGGCTCCACTACTATCACACGATCGCGCACTGGTACGAGCGGGCTAAGGCAAGTGAGGCCGAGATCAAAAGCCTGTTTGACGACCGCTTCTATAGGCTGTGGCTCTTCTACCTGGCCGGAGCGATGACCTCATTCAGCGACGGAGGCTTTGTCAATTACCAGCTCCAGTACCTTCGTAACCGTGAAGCACTGCCGATCACTCGTGCATATATCGCACAGGCCGAAGACGAGCTCGTTGTGGAGTCGTAACAGTTGTTCGCATTCAAGCCGAGGCGGCTGATGGGTGTTTGGTACTGCATCCCGCCATGCGGACGATGCCAGTTATATTTTGTGCAGCCAGATTGGCAGCTCGGTGGCGCGCTCATCGGATGTTGCATAGGCGCGAGCGTAGGCCCATTCGCGCAGGGCTGGTCTGGATGAAGCGCTCGGCTTTGCCGTTGGTCTTGGGGGTGCATGGCCTGATGCGGATATGCTTCAGACCCAAGGCTTTGCAGGCGGCGCGGAAGGCGTTGACCCTAGACTAGCTGGCCGCTGCTCCATCATCAAAGGGGCATCCTATGAGGTGGTAGAAACAATGCCAAGGCGGCGGCGGGAGAACACAAATGGTCAAACGCAGAGTTCCGCGCCACATCGGGTTTATCCCCGATGGAAATAGGCGCTGGGCATCGAACCGCGGCCTCGACAAACAGGACGGCTACAGATACGGGATAGAACCGGGTCTGCTCCTATACGAGCAATGCGAGCGCGCAGCGATCGATGAAATCTCGGTCTACTGCTTCACCAAGGACAATACCAAGCGTCCGTCCGCCCAAAGGGCGGAGTTCATGAAGGCGACAGTTGCATTCGCTTCCGAAATCGCGGTTCGGGGAGCGGCTATTTTGGTGGTCGGTGATGAAAGCTCTGCCCAATTCCCCGCTGAGCTGATGGAGTTTCGCCAGCGGCGCGGTCAGGGAATGAAGGTCAATCTCCTCGTGAACTATGGCTGGGAGTGGGATCTCGCGGGTCTTCAGGACGGCAGGTTGCGCTCGCAGGAGGTGTCCCGGCTCGACCTCATCGTGCGCTGGGGAGGCGGGCGCCGGCTGAGCGGTTTTCTTCCGGTGCAGTCCGTCTATGCTGATTTTTACGTCAGAGACGAACTCTGGCCTGATTTCGAAGCCGATCATTTCGAGCAGGCACTCGCCTGGTTTCGCCAGCAGGACCAGACGCTAGGCGGCTGACAGCGGCGGCCCCGGAGCAATCTCTCCGAATGCGAGGGGAATTCCCCGCTGGCGCGTAATTACAAGTAGGCCGCCTGAGCCGTTGCAAAACATCGAACCGCGCAACGGCATGCGGTAGCCGATTCGTATGGAACCGGGTGTGCCCTGCCGAAAGCAGAGGTGATCTGTGGACAAGGACCAAATCGAGAATGCCCATGTGCAGGCAGGCTCGGCCACGCTGGCCGGCGTTCGCGCCGGGGCGCCCGCGTGTTCGGAGAGCGAGACAGACCGTGCACTCGCAGAAATCATGATTGCTCATCATGAAGAGGCAATCGCCTATGCCGATAAGCTGCTGGCGTGCAGCTCGGACGCCTATTTGTGCTGGCTTGCCGAAACCGGGACAGAAACGCGCCGACGGGACATTGTATCGCTTCGCCACTGGATAGAGCAGCAAGCGACCGGGCATTGATGGTCTGATCTCGTTTGCATTTCCGGGCCGCTTGATGAGCGCAAACGGCCGAGAAAAGCCCGAACCACAGTAAAAGGCGCTCACGGCGCGCTGCCGCCGGCGATCGTAGTAAATCCGGCTCTGCCGAAACCTCTAAGGTGGTGGGCGGTTGAACACGGGGGCAAACCGGAAGGCAGCATATGACCACTCCTATCCATCCGGCTATTGTCCATTTTCCGGTTGCACTTACGGTCATGTCCGAGTTCCAAGACCAGCTCGATAAGCTCGCGGCGCTGCCGGACGAGCAAATCGACACGACCGATCTTCCCGAGGCTCCACCCGAGGCTTGGCTACACGCCCGCCGCCCCGGCCTCTACCGACCGGTCAAGAAACCCGTCACGCTCCGCCTCGATGCTGATGTGGTGGCCTGGTTCAAAGAACGCGCGAGAACGTGGATTCCAAACCGAAATCAATCGGGTGCTGCGGCGCTACGTTTCAGAGGCGCAAGCCTGATGTTGGCATAAGGCCTGCGGGAGGGGCATTTGAACGAAAGGCGTGTGATCGAGGGTGCTGTGATAGGCGCGGCCGCTGGGCTAGTGGCGTCGTGGATGATGTCCAAGTTCCACGGCGCCTGGAAGACCGCGTCGGGCGAGGGGCAGGACGAAGACGAGCCCAACACCGTCAAGGCGGCCGATGCACTAGCGCAGGCGACCATGGGGGAACCGGTGCCGGAGGAGTATCGTGAGCCCGCCGGAACGGCTGTCCACTACGGCTTCGGGGCGTTTCTCGGTGCTGTCTACGGAGCCGCGGTGGAGCTTCGCCCGGCGACCAGCGCCGGGTTCGGGACCGCCTATGGTGCGGTGGTGTCGCTAGTCGCGGACGAAATGGCGATGCCGGCGCTCGGCCTCAGTCCGTCCGCCCAGGACGTCGGGGCTTCGACGCACCTTCGCGGCTTTGTCTCGCACCTGGTCTTCGGCGTGGCACTCGAAGCCGCGCGAAGGCTCCTGAAGGTTCAACTCCGCACGCGCGCTTTCGCGTGGAGATAGTTGGGGATGTGGTTCGGTTATCGGCCAACGCCTCTCGCACGAAGCCGAAGTCGAGAAGACCGTCGATGCGACGCAAAATGTGATCAGCGGGGACGTGGTCGTCGAGCCGGAAGCCATAGAACAGCGACCCCTGCGCCACCTGCCGACCCATCGTCCTCCGCACTCCCGGCTGCTTGAGGTGGAGTGAATCACCCTGCGCCAACGGCGGCAAGCTATAGTTCTTCTACAGCCTCGACCGTTTTCTCGACACCCGCGGTCCAGTGCGCTCCGGAGCAGCGCAGGCCCCGGGAGTTCGTGTCCAGCAACCCGACCGTTTATCTGTGTTCAGCTAACGGCCGGCTCAGGCAAGTTCTCGACGCTGCGATCTGACCGATCCCCGGTGGGCAAGCAACGATAGACGGAGGTTCGTCCAATCCCGAGCGTCCGAGCGATAGCGGCAGGGCGCATTCCCTCCCTCGCCAGCCGTTGCACCTCGGCGCTGTCGATAGAAGGCTTGCGGCCTTTGCCGGCGTAGACTCCCCTCGCCTTCGCCTCGGCGATCCCTTCCATCTGCCGCTCGCGGCGAAGGTTCGTCTCGAATTCCGCAAACACGCCGAGCATGTCGAGGAAAGCTTTGCCGGCCGCAGTCGACGTGTCGACCGCCTGCTCCGTTGCTTTCAGCGCCACTCCCCTGGCCTTCAGGTCATACACTATATCCTGCAGATCCTTGAGTGATCGCGCGAGCCGGTCGATTCGCGTGACCACAAGCGTGTCGCCCTCGCGCAGGAACGCGAGTAGCGTCTCGAGTTCCGCCCTGCCCTCGCGCTTGCTGCCCGAGACCTTCTCTTCTCGGATCACCGTGCAACCAGCCGCCCTCAAGGCCGCGCGTTGGATCGTCAGGTCCTGCCCGGCCGTCGACACGCGTGCGTAGCCGTAGATCGACATGCCAGCTTTACCTCATTCTGTTCTGGAACGGTCTAGACCATCTCACCAGTATGTTCCAGAACTTTGCAGAGGACCGTTTTGGCACGGGGTCCCGCGTTCCACGGCAATGTTCCCCAGCGGTATACCCGAGTGGACGCTATAGCCCTGCCCTTCTGCCACTCGCGGCATCACGCAGCTTGTGGACTCCCGCTCTAAGTGTCATATGAATGCCAAGGCCATTTGCGTGCGGAGGTAAAACAGGTGAGCTTGACCATGGATGTTCGTGTGGCAGGGAACGGACGGCTGATCCTACCTCAATCAGTGCGCAAAGCCATGGGCCTCACGGGTGAGACGAAAGTCATTCTGACGCTGGAGAACGACGAAGTGCGTCTGTCACCGATCGGACACGGCGTCGCCCGCGCCAGAGAGCTGTACCGGCAACATGCCAATGCTGACCGATCTACCGACGAATTCCTGGCGGACAGGAGGGAGGAAGCGGCGCGGGAGTTGGAAGGCCAAGGCGCCGCCCAGACTGGTGAGAAGGCGAAGTGACATCGGCCGTGCTTGATGCCTCGGCCGTGCTCGCATTGATTCGCGACGAACCCGGCGGCGACAAGGTGATTGAGCATGTTGGCCGCGCGGCTATTTCAGCCGTCAACCTGCACGAGGTTGTGAAAGAACTCCTCCTCAGCGGATTGGAGGAGCCGACGATCCGCGAACTGCTCGGCGAACTGCGCCTCGACGTTCGTCCGCACGATCTCGAAGCTGCTTACGCCGCGGCAGCGCTCCTTAAGCAAACGAAGGAATTCGGGCGCGGACTTGGCGATCGTTCCTGCCTCGCGCTTGCTCTCAGCCTGGGGGTTCCTGCGTTCACTACTGACAGCGAGTGGCGCAAGGTCAAGGTGAAGGGTCTGAAGATCGAGCACCTGCGATGAAGAGGCGTTTAGGTGGACAGGGCCGACCACCGGCCTGAGGGTGGGAAGGGCGGCGTAGAGGTGAGGATGCCTTCGGGCCTTCGGTTCCAATTACCGGAGGCGCGTGATGAGTGAAGTCTATCAAACCCAAAGGACGATCGCGAGGGCGAGACCGATGGAGGCTGAGAGCCGGGCCAAGAGCATCGTCGAGCAGCTCGGTGGTGTGTGGCGCGACGGCCGCGGCGAATGTCGCTGCCCCGCTCACAACGACGGATCGCCCAGCCTGTCGGTTCGCCTCGGCGATACCGCCATCCTGTTTCATTGCTTCGCCGGCTGCACCCCCGTCGAGATCATGAAGACGTTGCGGCGGATGAAGCTGCACGATCGCGGTCCGCTCGAAATGCCGGAAGCGAAGCCCAAGCGTGACATGGGCGCGCTTGCACAGCGGCTCTGGAAGGCCAGCAAGCCGATCGCCGGCACCCTGGCTGAGGAGTATCTCCTCGCGCGCGGCTTATCCGGACCCTTCCCCAGGGTCCTCCGGTTCAACCCGTCAACCGTCCTCGGATCTGGCGCCGACAAGCGCATAATGCCGGCGATGGTCGCCTCGGTCGAAAACGACCTCGGCTTGGTCGCCGTGCAGCGTACCTTCCTCGACCCCGGAGACGTGCTGCGCAAGCCGATCGCAACGCCCAAGGTGTCCTTGGGCTTGCTCGGCACCGCCGCGATCCGGCTTGCGCCCGCGACGGAAGAGCTCGGGTTGGCCGAGGGGATCGAGGACGCGCTGTCGGCGATGGAATGGTTCGGCACGCCGACGTGGGCCTTGGGCGGCGTCGAACGTCTCGCGTTCGTCGCCATCCCGGAGAAGGTCCGCCGGGTGATCGTCTATGGCGATCGCGGCCGTGCCGCCGAACGCCTGCTCGAAAAGGCGCGAGACCATCTCACGGCGAACGGCCGTGAGCTCATCAGCCACGTGCCCGAGCACCATGACGACTGGAACGATGCGTGGCGGGCTCGGAACGGCGATGGTCGATAACGGCCTGGCCGGTTTGGAGATAAGGAGAAGCTGCAAGGCCGCAACAATCGAGACGTCAAGCTGGTAGACGAAGCCAGCCTGGGCAGCAGCCGCCCCGCGCAGCGGTCGCAGCGGCGACGCGGCCTTGCCTTGGCTCGACGTCGGTTCCTCAGCGCTCGATCCATTGATGCCCCGCGGATCATTTGTCGACATCGTCGAACACCGAGCGCTTCGTTGCGGCAGCTGGTGGAGCAGGAGCTTCCTCCTTCTTCTGCGTCACGATATGGGTCCAGTCCGTGTCGTCGTTGGCCTCTTCGTCGCGTTCCCGCTTGCGCTCTTCCAGCGCCTCGGTTGAGCGTTTCACCTGATCGCGCGCATCGTCGATCAGGGCGGCGGCATCCGCATCGACGCCGATCGCTTCCACGCGATCGAGCACGCCCAGCAGCTTCTTGAAATGGCTGTCGGGCTCTTCGTCTAAGTCGGCATCTGCGGCGATCTCGTCGATGCGGTCTTCGAGCGACGGCAGGACTTTCGCTCGCAGCGCCAAGCCCAAGCCGAGGAGGCGCAACGGGGGGATAAGCGCTAGCACGTCTTCATCGGCAAAGAAGGACACGTCGAGATCGGTAAGGGCGGCAGATTCTAGACTGTCCGCAGCCTCAAGGCGAAGGTCGTCCGGCAAGACACCGATCCGATGTGCTCGGGCATAGGCGGTGATTTGCGGATCGTTCCCGGCCAAGTCCGTCTGCCAACAAGAGCGTCGTAGCAAATCTGGGTATTGCTGGATCGCTTTGCCGAACACAGGATCGCTGGCGCGATAGGATAGGAAGTGGAACAACATCCAGTTCCGATGACGTTCGTCGGGCGTGTGGCCGAGGCGTGAGACCACGGCATCGGCGAGCGTGGTCGGGATAACGAGCGCGTCTCGAATGAGGGGTGACCCCTCGCATGTGAAACTGCTGAGGATGGTGTCGATAGTCGCGCCGCGGATGAGCGCCGCCATCATATGCGGCTTCTGCCGCAGAATCTCGGTCAAAGCATCGGAGATCGTCGGATGCGCGAAGGTCCATTTCGCTCCGGAAAGCTTAAGGAAGGAGCCCTTCAGCTCGGCGAAGCAATCCTGGATCCTGATTAAACTAAAGCCGGTGAGCTCCGCGACCGCCTGTGCGGCGAGGGTATCATGATCGTTTGGATCGAAGCCGGCCTGATGCACATAAACGAGGATGAGGGCGGCCTGAAGCGAATCGTCCAGAGCGTTGACCGTATCGATGAGATGCTCGGTCGGCTCTTCCATGAAGCGAACGAGCGAGCTCTCGCGCGGCGCCAGTCCCTTGGTGAAGTTCGGGTCGCCAAGGCGCTCGGCGATGCCGGGTAAAAAGTCGTGAACGGCGGCGACCGCCCTCAAATGCGGCTTGACGCTCGAACGCCAGCTCTGGCTCTGCTCGCCGAAATTCACGTGGTTGTAGAGGATCTGTGCCTTTTCTTCGAAGGTCAGCTCGCCGACGTCGACCACGGCGCTGCCATCGGCGAATTGCGCGAGATTGCGCTGCCCGAGCCGGCGCCGAGCGGCCTCATAGATGTGCTTGCGCGAGGTCAGCAGGAAACGATTGCCGTGCTTGATCGCGGCGCGCAGCTTGGAAAAGGCCGACGCCCAGTCTTGGACGTAATCGTCGCGCAGCACGTTCGATCCGAAGGCGTCGTCGATCCAGAAGAAGCGACCCGGGTCGTTGGGATTCCAACCGGCTTCGAAATCGCGCGGGCTGGTCAGGGCAAGCACGGTATTGTCGGGATTTTCCGAAGCGATGGTCGAGACGATGGCGCCGATCGCCGACTTGCCGCTCGACGGATTGCCGAGCAGCAGCACAACGCCATGATCGGAGATGGCGTTGACAGCGTCGCGATGCGCTTGGGTCGGAACATAGGTGCGGAGCTTCGGAATCCAGCTGTCGAGTAGCGCCCGGCTCTGTTCGCTCAGCCGCTCATCGACGATCGACGTGAGATCCCCGAGGCCATACACCTGCGGGACCAGGGCGCGCAGGCGCGCGCTGCTCCGAATAACGCGGACGATATATTGGCGGCCCAGGATGTGGGGCTTGCGGACGCCGAACGCGCGCAGCTTGTCGCGCATCGCCGCCGCGACAGGCGCATCCACGCTCATGTTGGTCATGAAGGCGTAAGTGTCGGCCTGCCCGGCTTTGACCAAGTCCTTGACATGGTCGATCTCCGCGGTGAGGTCGCCGACCTTCAGTGCCTTTCCCGCTTCCGACGTATGCTTGCACTGGACCGTGCCGACCGGCGGCGCCTCGGAGCCCGACGGGATGAGGAATACCGCGTCCTGGCCGCCATCCTGCGCTTCGCGGAAGATCTCAACTGGGAGGCCCAGCACCACCTCGCACACCTGCGAGCAGAGATCCTGGAAGGCGCGCCAGCCGATCGTGTGCAGCGCCAGATCGGTCCAGGGGCCGTGCGCGCGACGATCGCGCGGGACTGCGGGCTCAGTCTGCGCGCCTTCGAGCGTCACGAGGCGGCGATGCCATAGATGGTCCGCAGCCGAATGGTTTGCGCGGCGGCGTCACCGACCAGGCCGATATCCTTGGGCTGGAAATCTCCATCCGCATCGACCTTGTCGGCAAAGGCCGCCAGGTCCGCCGCGATCGACTCTGGCAGGGCGACCCGCTCATCGTCGGCCAACAGCTGCAACAGGCGGAAGACGTCGGCGCGGTGCTTGCGGACGGTCTTCTGGTCGACCGGCTCGCCGGCCTCGCGCCGCGCGGCGAGATCGAGATGCGCCTTGGCCTTGAAGGGGATCAGCATCCGCTCATCGAGCACCGCGACGCCGTCGACCGTGCGGCCGTTCTCGACCAGCGCGCTGTAATAGGCGCCGTCGAGCAGAATGGCCGACAGGCTGGCGATGTCCTCGTCTACAGGCAGCGGAGTGAGGGCGCTGCCATCAGCGGGCGTGATCGCATCCGGCGCACGCGAGAAGAGCTCGAGCATCGCCGGATAATCGGGATCGGAAGGCTTCTGGAAGCGGTAAAATTCGCGCCCGCCGCCGCTTTGCTCGCGCTTCTGATAGCCGCCGGCCTCAACGAATGCCCAGAACCGCGCGCCAAACCCGGCGTCAAGCGCCTCGACTAGGATGACAAGATCGAGGTCCTTCGTCGCCCGGAAATCCAGGCCAACCTCCTCCATGATGATCTCACAGGCGGCCCCGCCGATCAGCACATAGTGGTGCGACAGGCCCTCGAAATGCTTCCTGAAGACGTCCAACCCCTTCACAGGCCGGCCTGCCTGAGCAGTGCGTCCTTTGCGGCCGCGATGCGATCGTCGGCGCCGTCAGGCAGGCTCAGCCACAGCGACAGAACGTCCACCAGTCCTGCGTCTGCCAGCAGCAGGGGATCGTAGGTCCAGGTCTCGAGTTCGATCACCGCTTCGTCCCAGCTCACCGGATGATCGAGGTCGTAGCGCGTTGCGATCGCCTTCCAGGCCGACGCAGCCACCGCCCGCGTTTCGACGCGCGGGGCCGACAGGTCGGTGCGTTCGGCCAGCGCCGTCTCGCCCGCCAGCGGCAGGTCGAGGCCGTGCGGGGGGCGCCGGACCCGGCGGCGCTTGCGCACGGGCGAGCGCAGATGAGGACGCGCGCGCGTCCACAGCGCCTCGCGCGGCAGGGTGAAGCGGACATGGCGGAAGCGCCCGGCGGCCTCGGTCTGCGCCAGCTCGAACGCCTCGAGCTCGGTGATCGCCCGCCCCATGCTCATCGCGCTGTAGCGGAATTGCATCGCCAGTTCCGTCGCCGTCGTCTCAGGCGCGATGCGGTCCATCACCGCCGCCAGCACGATCAGCTGCGTGGTCGGCGCGAGACCGTCGGCGGGCGTGTCGCGCTCGCTGCGGAAATGCTCGCGCAAATCCACGGCCAGCTCCGGCGCGAACAGTTGATTGCCCGGCACGATGAAGGAGACGTGCTGGGCAATCAGGCGATGGCGATTGTGGTTGCTGAGTCGATTCGTCACCAGGATGACCGCGCGTCCGGGCGTCTGTCGGCGTAGGAGATCGCGATGTTTGGCGATCGTAGCCGGCGTGTCGTCTTGGATGTCGACGCCCAGCATCAGGATGCATGGCCGGCCGAGGATCTCGCTCTCGACCAGGACGTAGCGCTCGGTCAAAAACGCGGGCAGCTTGGAGCCGGCCACGGGCCCGTTGATGATTAGCGGCGCCTGCAGCACGGTCTCGACATAGCTCGCCGCCGCCGCCAGTAGCGCCTTATCCCGATCTCTCGATTTCGCTAACATGATGATGCACACTAACTCTAACTCTGTTATTGTGCAATCTCGAGTTAGTGTACGGGGCCACCCGAGTCGGGCGCCCGCGCGCGCGAGGGAGGGGGAGGGAATGCCTAAGCAGACAATCGCGTTCGAGATCGACGACAGCCTGACCGTCGACCAGACGCTCGCCGCCTTCGCCGAAGCGCTGAAGCAAGCCGACGCGCCCCTGGCTGAGGTGCTCGCCCCCGTGCTGTCGAATCTCAGCCAGGACATCGCCGTCGATCAGGACCAGCTTCTCGAGGCGCTCTACGCCGCGACCGCCCCGGCTCCGGCGCCGGAGGAGGCCGGTGCCGCCAACGGCGAGGCGGGGGAGCCGCAATGAGCGGCTGGTATCTGAAGGAGCTTTCGATCGAGGGCTTCCGCGGCATCAACAACGAGGGCGCGCCGCTCGTCCTCAAGTTCCAGCCTGATCAGGTCAACTCGATCTCGGCGCCGAACGGGGTCGGCAAGACCTCGATCTTCGACGCCGTGGTCTACGCCATCACCGGCCGCATCGCCAAGCTCGACGACCTGCCCGCGAGCGAGAAGGGCGCGTCCTACTATCTCAACCGCTTCCACAGCGGGGGCGTCGGCCGGATCGCCCTGACCTTGCTCCCCGTCGCCGCCAGCGGCGCCGTCACCGTCACGGTGGAACGCGACGCGGCCGGCGGTCGAACCGTGTCCGCGACGGGCGGCGCCGATGGCGCCGCCATCCTCGAGGATCTGAACCGCGAGTTCGTGCTGCTCGACGGCCGCACGTTCCAGGATTTCATCGACTTGACCCCGCAGAAGCGCGGCCGCTCCTTCGCCGGCCTGCTCGGCCTAAAGCGCTATTCAGCGCTGCGCCAGGCGCTCGCCGCGCTGTCGCACGCCAAGGCCTTCAACAACCATTTCGCGGTCGGCGCCAAGGAGACGGCCCGCAACAGCGCCACCGTCGCCCACCAGCGCGCACAGAGTGCGATCAAGGAAGCCTACACGGCGCTGGTCGGCGACGCGTTCGATCCGGCGGAGCCGGAGGCGGCCTTCCTGGCGAAGGCGCATTCGGCCCTGCACGGCATCGAGCTTCTCCGGCCGCTTTGCGAGGACCGCGCCTTCGAGGCGATCGACCCCACAGCCTGCGTCGATGCGGCGAAGGCGGCTGAGGGCGGCGAAAAGCGCGACGAGCTGGCCAAGCTGCTACGCCAACACACGGACTGGTCGGACGCCGCCAAGGCCGCGCCCAGCGCTGCCGACGCCGAGGCGCTGATCGCGCTTGCCGAGGCGCGCGACGCGGCCCTGCTGCAGACGCAGGGCGACGTCTTCCGCCAGCTCTACGGGCTGAGTGAGACCATCCTCAGCGACCTGGCCTGGGAGGACCCCGCGCTGTGCCCGACATGCGACCGGGCCGGCGACGGCTCGGTCCTGGACCATGTCCGCTCCAAGCTCGCGGCCTTCGACGCCGTCGAGCAGACGTCAAAGGCGGTGTCGGAAGCCTGGTCGGCAAAGGGCTGGAACCAGCTCGACTCGCTGGAGATCCGCGCCCGACTGCCGGAAGAGCCCGCGGCGCTGGCGGAGGCCCGGACGAGCGGCGCCGAGGGACGGCTGAGCGCGGCGAACGCCCGGGCGCTGGCGGACTGGGTCAAGCTGCTCGTCGCCCGCGCCGGCGCCAAAGTCGAGGAACTTGTCAAAGCCAAGGACGCACTCGAACGCGCTCTTCCCGAGAAGCTGACCGCCGTGGTCGAGAGAGCCGAGGCCGCGCGACGGCTGCAGACCAACCTTCGCGACCGGCGGACGGCGAAACGCGAGTTTGAGACGGTCAGCGTCGAGCTTGCCCGCATCGCCCGGGTCAAAGCCTTCCTCGACACGGCATGCGGCGCGTTCGCCACTGCGGAATCCAACGCCGGAGCAAGGCGCCTGGCGGCGATCGAGCCTGCCACCCGCTCCATTTTCGCCGCCATCATGTTCAGCGACGTGGTGCCGGCGCTGAAGAAGCGAGCCGGCAGCGAGGACCTCTCCATATCGCTCGCCGCCTTCTGGTCGCTGACCGATGTCTCGGCCCAAGCGGTGCTGTCCGAAAGCTATCGCAACGCCTTTGCGATCAGCGTTTATCTGGCGGCCGCATCGCTTTACGGCGGCGGCGCCAAATTCCTGATCCTCGACGACGTCACCTCGAGTTTCGATTCCGGGCACCAGTTTCACCTGATGAACGTGATCAAATCCCAGTTCGCGCGGCCGGGCGTGGCCAATGGCCCGCAGGTGATCCTGCTCAGCCACGACACCGCGCTGGAAAAGCTTTTCAACACCCATTCCAACGGCGACGGCTGGTGGCACCAGTGTATCCAGGGAACCGCGCGTACCTCGGTGCTGCCGCAGTCAGGCGCGATTCACAAGATCCGCGACGCTACGATCGGCTTCCTCGACACCGGCAACACTACCGACGCAGCGCCGCGGGTGCGGCAATATCTTGAGTTCAAGCTCGAGGAAGTGATCGCCAAGGTGAACATACCTGTGCCAATCGGCCTCGCTTTCAACGATGAAAAGCACATGGCCAAGAACATGATCGACGCCATCGACAGCGCGGTCGCGCTCCACCGCGCCGCCAGCCAGCTCGTTCTCGAGCCCGCTCAGGCCGCCGGCCTCAGCACCGCCGTCGCGACCATCGTGGCCAACTATCTATCGCACTGGTCGACCGGCCAGACGCAGGCCTTCACGGCCCCCGCGCTGCGCGGCGTGATGCAGGCGATCGATGATTTCGCGCGCTGTTTCCAGTTCGAGCATCCACCGGGATCCGGGCAGCGCCGCTACTATCGCTCGCTAAGCCAGAGGGTCTAGCAATTCGAACCCCGCGAGGAGCGTAGCGCCGACGACTGTCCGCTTCCAGGAACAGCCTGACCACCGCTGGATTGCAGATGTGGGTCGACGTCGGCATCCATTTTCGCCAACCCAGCGCTAGCTGGCAAAGCTAAGTCCTATCGGCACAGCGGCTCGACTGAGTGATATGGCTGCGAGAGGATCAGTCGGTTGCCGAACAGACCCCAGCCGACGGACCACTTAGCGAAGCGTCGCTGCGCGGTCAGCGTTCCGTATTCAGAGCTGAACGCGAAGCTTGACGCGCTGGAAACCGCCTTCGGTTTGAACTGGCTGACCGCGAGAGAGGCGGCGAGCCCGGTGCAGCGTCTCTGGCAGCGGCAAGACGAGCTCGCGACCAACGAGCTACTCAACGTAGGCGACGCCGTCGAGCGCTGGCTGACGGAGGCCCCAAACTGGCTGGCGGGACAGGTCAAGGCAGTCAAGGGTAAGGACCAAGGAAACGCGAACGGCGCGATCTTCGAGATCCTCGGGCTCAACCTCTTCGCTTCTGGACAATGTCGGGTCGTCCCAGCTCCCGCCAGCAAGCCGGGCTTCGATGGGACGCTGGAGCTAACCGACGGATCGCGCGTGCTCGTGTCGGCGAAGAACCACGGTCTCTCCTCGTACGAGAAGGGCTTCCTGGCGGCGGCGCGGCGCTTCGACGAGGCATTCCGGAAGACCGCTTCGACCCTCCGCCCCGCCGGCGTCCAGGTGCGTGTGCTGTTCCAGGCCCTCCCGGACAACAACGCTTGGTCGGCGGTGAGGCAGGACGTCGAGAAGATGCTGGCCAGCAGCGACGCCAGCCCGCAACTCGGCCCGGCAGAGCGGTCCTGGTCGATCGTGCTGATGGACGTCGACGCCACTTACCAGCCCCTGAGCACGTCGCAGACAAGCACGATCTGCCAGGTGTTCGCTCCGCAGCACAAGAACGAGCAGAGCAAATTCGCCGACGACATCAGCAAGGGTTGTTCGAACCTGCTGCGCCACACCAAGGCCGAAACCGCAGCCGACGTCTGCCGGATGATCATCCTGCGCCTGTCGGCGACTGCATCGATCCAGTCGTGCGTGGAATGGGCTGGATGGTACTTCAACGAGGGCGGCAGCGACCAGCTGGCCGTGATCCTCCTCTACCAGAGCGCGGTAGTGGACGAGGGCGGCGGCAACTCGACGGTGACCCATTACCTGCTGCCGGTCACCGGTCCAGCCTTCGCAACATGGCAACAGGCGAACGGGGCCAATCGCAAGCTGCCGAGTATGCGTGTGCTGGTCGGCAGCGTCGCGGACCGCCCACCCGTATCACAGCTGAGCGATGGCACCGTGACGGTCGACCTTAGCCACCACTATTCCTACCAGCGCGGCGACATCTACAGGACGCACGATCCGACATACTCGTCGGGCATGATCAACGTTGGCAGTCCCGGGCCAGGCGTAAGTGTCCACTTGGTCCTAGAGACGCCGGGCATGCCGTCGCACACCCTCTCGGTGAAGGAACATCGGGATCAGACCTTGGAGCTGCTGCCGTGACCGTTTGAGCGGCGGGTGCCTCTCGACGACCGATGCTTTCGCGCGAACAGTCATGCACCGCCGGCACGGGTACGCTGGTCGGCTATGGCGCGGGTAGCTGCCGCACCCAGGGGAGCAGAGGAGAGGGAGGCCTCCGGCCTGTTGATCCGGTGATGAGCACCGGGCGACAGAACGGAGCACCTCGATGCGCACCTCAGCCGCAGCCCTTGAACTCGATTTCACCGAACCCTCGATCACCGCCGCCAAGGCGGTTGCCCGCACGATCGCGCAGAACGGCTCGCTGCAGCGGGATGCGCTGCTGCAGGTCATGGAGGCGGCTTACGGTGGCTCGTCCGCCGACGGAAGCTGGTCGCTGCGTGACGCCTATGACGTGCTCGAGCTAGCCCAAGTGTTTCACCTCGAGCGGGCCGAGTTGCCGGGCGACCCTCGCGCCTGCCTCGCGGCGCTTGTCGAGCTCGTCGCCAATCTGCCGACCCACACCGTCCGGAGCGAAGAGCAGATCGCGCTTCAGCAGTTCTCGACGCCGGCGCCGATCGCATACCTGGCCTCGCTCGCCGCCCGCGTCGCGCCCACGGACCTGGTCCTCGAACCTTCCGCCGGCACCGGCCTCCTGGCCTCGTTCGCGCGCCGCGCCTGTGCACGCCTCGTCCTGAACGAACTCGATCCGGCGCGTGCCGAGATGCTTCGGGCTGCCTTCCCCGGCACTGCGATCAGCCGCCACGATGCGGAGCTGATCCACGACCTCCTGCCGCCGAGCGTCCGGCCCACGGCGGTCCTCATCAACCCGCCCTTCTCGCGGAGCATCGGCCGTCATGCCGATCCGCTCGCAGCCTTCCGCCACCTTCGCGCCGCACTAATGCGGCTCGCCTCCGGGGGCCGCTGCGCCGCCATCCTCCCCGATCGCGTCGACACCTCGGGCCGGGCCTGGATCAAGGCGACCGAGGGCTGCGGCCTCACCCTCCATCTCATCCTGCCCGCGAACGCCTTTGCCAAGCACGGCACCAGCCAGGGCGTGAAGATCATGGTGCTGGAGAAAGGCGCCCTACCAGCAGGCGAGATGGTTACGTGCAACACGCTGAAGGCAGCGCTCGCGTGCGTGTCTGCCCCTCGCGTGCTAGCCGCTCCCGCCCCGTCGCCGCGACCGGCGCGGGCCACGGCTTCAGCCTCGCTCCTCGGCGGCCTGTCCCAGCGACGGCGTCTCACCGCGCCGATTGTCAGGTCGATCGTGTCGATCGCCGCCCGCGACATCGACTATACGGTACTGGAGGAGCCTGCCCCCGTCGGGGAAGCCGTCGGCGTCTACCTCCCTTATCGGCCGAGCAGAATCACGATCTCCTGCGCGTCCGAGCACCCCACCGCGCTGGTGGAATCAATCGCAATGGGCTCGATCACGGCGCCGCGCCCTTTCTACCTGCCCCAGCTCCCCGCGCGTGTCGTTGACGACAAAGTCCTCTCGGACGCGCAACTCGAGACGCTGATCTATGCCAGCGACGCGTTCGAGCGCGACATCCCCGGCCTGTTCAAACCTGCCGAGGAGGGCCTCTCGCTCGCCCCCGATGATGCGGGCAATCCCTACCGCACCGGCTTCTTCCTGGGTGACGGCACCGGCGCCGGCAAGGGCCGCCAGGTCGCCGCCATCATCCTCGACCAGTGGCTGCGCGGTCGCCGCAAGCACGTCTGGATCTCCAAGACCGAAACCCTGCTAGAGGATGCTCGTCGCGACTGGACCGCCGTAGGCGGTCTCGCGCTCGACATCCAGCACCTCAACCAGTGGAAGCTCGGCACCCCCGTTGGCGCGGCCGAGGGCGTCCTGTTCCTGACCTATGCCACGCTGCGCTCCAACCGCGGCGACAAGGGCACCCGTCTCCAGCAAATCCTCGACTGGGTGGGCAACGACTTCGACGGCATGATCGTGTTCGACGAGGCGCACGAAATGGCGGGCGTCGCCGGCGGCGAAGGCCGTTTCGGCACCAAGGACGGGTCGGACCAGGGCATCGCCGGCGTCCGCCTGCAGAACCTCCTGCCCCGCGCCCGCGTCCTCTACGTCTCCGCGACCGGCGCATCCGACGTAAACAACCTCGCCTAAGCCACGCGGCTCGGCCTCTGGGGTCCGGGCACGGCGTTCGCAGATCGCAAGGCGTTCGTCGAAAGCCTCCGCCGCGGCGGCATCGCGGCCATGGAGTTGATCGCCCGCGACCTGAAGACCCAGGGTCTCTACGCATCCCGCGCGCTCAGCTTCGCCGGCGTCGAATATGACATCCTCGAGCATCAGCTCGCGTCCGACCAGATCGCCATCTATGACGCCTACGCAGATGCCTGGGCGATCATTCACGCCAACCTTCGCGCCGCGCTCGATGCAACCCGGATCACCGACAGCTTCTCGAAGGAGACTTATAACAGCGGCGCCAAGGCGGCCGCCCTGTCGATCTTTGAATCGACCAAGCAGCGCTTCTTCGGCCAACTCCTGATCGGCATGAAGCTGCCCTCGCTGATCCCTGCGATCCGCGAGGACCTGGCTCGTGGCGACAGCGTGGTGATCCAGCTCGTCTCCACTTCCGAGGCGATGCTCAACCGGGCGCTCGCCGGCCTTGGCGCCGAGGAACGCGCGAACCTCGACATCGAGCTTTCCCCCCGCGAATTCCTGATAGACTATCTGACGGCCGCCTTCCCGGTCCGGCAGATGAAGACCTTTGTCGACGACACCGGCAAGACCCGCTCGGAGCCGATGGTCGACGAGGACGGCTGCCCCGTCCTCAGTCAGGAAGCACTCCGTATGCGCGACGACTTGCTCGAGCAGCTCTGCGCGCTGCCGATCGTCGGCTCCGCCCTCGACCACATTATCGGCCATTTCGGCACCGACGCGGTTGCCGAGGTGACAGGCCGCAGCCGTCGCATCGTCGTCGACGCACAGGGCCGGCAGCGGGTCGAAAGCCGCAGCCCACGGACCAACCTCGCCGAGACCGACGCATTCATGCGCGGCGCGAAGAAAATCCTGATCTTCTCCGATGCTGGCGGCACCGGGCGCAGCTATCATGCGAGCCTGACTGCCGAGAACAAGTCGCGGCGGATTCACTATCTGCTCGAGCCGGGCTGGCGCGCCGACGCCGCCATCCAGGGCCTTGGTCGCACGCACCGCACCCACCAGGCGTCCGCGCCGCTGTTCCGGCCCGTCTCGACCGACTGCCGCGGCGAGCGCCGTTTCATCTCGACGATCGCCCGGCGGCTCGACAGCCTCGGCGCGCTCACCCGTGGCCAGCGCCAGACCGGCGGTCAGGGATTGTTCGACCCGCGCGATAATCTCGAGAGCGATTATGCCAAGGAATCGCTGGTGACCTGGTTCCGGCTGCTCGCCGAAGCAAAGCTCAAGTCGGTCAACTTCGGCGACTTTCAACAGCTCACCGGCCTCGACCTCGAGGGCGAAGGCGGCGGCATCAAGGAGGAGCTTCCGCCAATCCAGCGCTGGCTCAACCGGATTCTGGCGCTGCGTATCGCGCTTCAGAACGCGATCTTCGACGAGTATCTCGGCCTGATCGAGGCGCGTGTCGAGGCGGCCCGGGAGGCGGGCACGCTCGATCTTGGCGTGGAAAGCATCAACGCCGAGCGCATCACCATTCTCGATCGCACCGTCATCCGGCGCGATCCTGTCACCGGCGCCGAGACCGAGATCCTCCGCCTCGAAACCGAGGAGCGCTACAACCCGCTCCCGCTTGATCGCGCGCTGCGCATCCTCGGGGACGACTCCCGTCCGACGGTCAACCGGCGTTCGGGCAAGGCCGCGATCCGGTCCAGCACCTACTCGCTGACCGACGACGAGGGTGAGATCGTCCGCCGCTACGAGCTCATCCGCCCCACCCGTTCCGAACGGATGCGGCAGGACCTCTTCCTTGAGACGATGTGGGAGGAAGCGAGCGAGGAGGAGTTCTCAAGCCTGTGGCAGGCCGAGGTGGAGGAGATGCGGGACAAGACCCGCACCAACACCATATATCTCGTCACCGGCCTTCTCCTGCCGGTCTGGGGCAAGCTGCCCGACGACCATGTGCAGGTCTGGCGCCTTACGACCGAGGACGGCCAGTCCTTCCTTGGCCGCCTCGTGCCGGCGCCGCTCGTGCCGAAGCTCGCCGACGCGTTCGGGATCGCCGCCCCCGTCACCATCTCGGGCGAGGAGACGGCGAAGCATGTCATGACGACGGGGGAAGCCTCGGCCATCGGCGCCTACCGGCTGAAGCGCAGCCTGGTCGCGGGCCAGCAGCGCCTCGAGCTGCTCGACTGGCCGCACACGCGGCTCGCCGAACTGAAGGCCGCGGGGTGCTTCACCGAAATCATCCAGCACAAGACGCGGCTCTTCGTGCCGGTCGCGACCGCGGCCGCCGTGATCGAACGCATTACAGCGTGACGCGACACCCGGTTCCTTCCCCGCCCCACCACAGGGAGGGGAGGGAGCCTTCGGCTTGGTGAGCTTGATGAGCAGGCTCGCGCGACCGTCCGACACGGCGCGCTCATTCCAGACGGAGACGACCGATGATCCAGTCCGTGAAGGTCAAGAACCTCTCGCTGTCGAAGGAAAACGTGCGGAAATCCAACCGCGACGTCGACCTCGAGAGTTTTGCCGCCAACATCGCAGCCCAGGGCTTGCTGCAGAACCTGATCGTGACGCCGCTGAAGAAGGCGGGCCACTTCACCGTGAAGGCGGGCGGCCGCCGCCTCCGCGCACTCCAGCTCCTGATCGAGCAGGGCACGCTTCCAACCGACCACGAGGTGCCGGTCCTGGTCCTCGACGACAGCGAGACCTCGGTCGAGGCCAGCCTGTCCGAGAACTTCCACCGCGTGCCCATGAACCCGGCCGACGAATGCACCGCGTTCAAGCACTTCATCGACAAGGGCTCCTCGGCCGAGGACGTGGCCAAGCGCTTCGGCGTCACCACCCGCTTCGTCGAGCAGCGCGTGCGCCTCGCCGAGCTCGCGCCCCCGGTCTTCCAGGCGCTCGCCGCCGGCGAGATCAGCTTGGGCGTCGCCCAGGCTTACGCCGTCACGACCGACACGGACCGGCAGACCCGCGTGTTCGACCAGATGAAGAACGCCTATTACGGCAACCAGCCAGACAATATCCGCCGGGCCATCCTGAACGGCACCGTCAAGGCAAACGACGCCAAGGCGCGCTTTGTCGGCCGCGACGCCTATGTCGCCGCTGGCGGCCGCATCGAGGGCGACCTGTTCTCGACCGAAGGCGAGGAGAACTGGATCGACGTCGAGATCCTTGAGGACCTCTCCGCCAAGAAGCTGGAAGCTGCTGCGGCCGAGCTCGCGCGCGAGCAGGGTCTCGCGTTCGTCACGCCGATCGCGGCCACCCACGTCCCCTACGACATGGAACGCCAGCTTCACGAGTTCCACGCCACGGGCCGCCCGCTCACCGAGGAAGAGCAGGCCCGCGTCCAGGACCTGTCGGCCGAAAACGACGAGCTGGTCGAGCAGCTCGAGAGCACGCTGTCCGAGGGCACGCCCGAAGCCGAGGCGGCCAACGATCGCCTCGACGCGATCGAGCGGGAGCTCGAGGAGATCGACGAGGCCCGAAAGGCGATCGACCCCGCCGTTAAGGCCCAGCTCGGCACCTTCGTCTACATCGGCGGTGACGGCCAGGCCCGCGTCCACACCCGCATGTTCAGCGAGAAGCCGGTGGTGGATCCCAACGCGCCTCCGGCGCCGGTTTCCGCCGGCAATGACGGCGACGGCGACGTCGATCAGGGCCCGAAGCTCAGCGCCACGCTGATTGACGAGCTCGCGACCCAGCGCCGCCAGATCCTCGTCGCCCACCTCGCCAGCGACCCGGCGGTTGCGCTCGACCTGACCATCTTCCTGATGGCGCAGAACATCGTGTTCGCCAACAACTACGTCCGCGATCATTCGACGCTGAAGGCGAGCGCGGCACAGTTCCCGATCTTCGCCTTCCGAGACGAGGGATCGATGGCGTCGCAGACCATCGAGGACCAGCGCCAGCACCTCGACACGAGCTGGGCCGGCCATACCACCATGTCGGAACGGTTCGACGCCTTCCGGGCGCTCGACGAGCAGGCACGCGGCGCCTGGGTTGCCTTCGCGGCCGCGCAGACGCTCGAGCCCACCCTCAACGTGGCCGATGGCGGTCGCCTCAACGGCTTTCACGACCACCTCGGCCGCATCCTCGAGATCCAGGTCGAGAATTGGTGGCGCCCGACAGCCGAGAACTTCTTCGGCCGCGTCAAGAAGGGCGTCATGCTCGAAGCGCTTGAGGACATCGGCGGGCCGATCCTCCGCGGCCGCTACAAGGACGCCAAAAAGGGCGAGCTTGCAGCGACGTGCGCGTCGCTCTGCAACGGCCAGGGCATCGTCGAGGCCGAGATCCGCGAAAAGGCCACCGCCTGGCTGCCCGACGCCATGCGCTTCGATGCGGTCGAGAAGCCGGAGCGCTACCCGACCCGCTCCGCGTTCCTCGACAATGGCGAGGACGAGGATCCCGACCAGATCGATGACGACGGCGACGGCGACGGCGACCGCGACATCGATGCCGGTGACGATGGCGAAGATCCGATCGTCGGCGGTGAGACGGAGGATTTCAGCAGGGCGGCCTGACGCTCGGAGTTCCAGTTCGAGGCGACTGGGGGCGGTGCTTTTCGGAGTGCCGCCCCTCTTTTTGTGACCCGACGATGTGCCCGGAGAAAAAGCGTGATCGCGGGTTGCCTCACCCCCTGCTCAGGAGAATGATCGTGGCCAAGACCACCGACAAGCCCTCGCCCGCGGACATCATCACCAACGCCATCATCGACCGGCTTGAGGCGGGCGTGCGCCCGTGGGTGAAACCATGGCGCCCAGGCCTCGGCGGCCGCCCGCTGCGAGTCACCGGCGACCCCTATCGCGGGATCAACTGCTTCTGGCTGTGGCTCGTCGCCGAGGGGGCCGGCTACAATTCCCGGACCTGGATGACCTACAAGCAGGCGCAGGCAATGGGTGCGCAGGTCCGCGAAGGCGAGCGCTCGCAGATCGCCATCTTCTACAAGTCCTACAGCAAGACAGTGGAATCGCCCGTCACCGGCGACGCCACCGACGAATTGCGCCGCGTCATGCGCAGCTACGCCGTGTTCAACGCCGATCAGATCGACGGGCTTCCGGACAAGTTCTATCCAAGCCCGGTCAGCGCCGTGCCGCCCGCCGACATCCTCCCGGACCAAGCGCAGCGCTTTGTCGAGGCGCTACCGGCGACGGTCCACCTCAGGGGCGACCGCGCCTTCTACGACCGCATCGCCGACAGCATCACCATGCCGCCGGTCGAGCAGTTCACCACCCGCGCCTATTGGGCATCGACCCTTGCCCATGAAGCTGGCCACTGGACCGGCCACTCCGACCGCCTCGACAGAGAGTTCGGGAAGAAGTTCGGCGATGAGGCATATGCCTTCGAGGAGCTGTGCGCCGAGATGACGGCCGCGTTGCTGGGCGCCGATCTCGGCTTGCCCACCGCCCATATCGACGATCACGCCAACTATATTGGCTCCTGGTTACGCGTGCTAAAGCGCGACAATCGAGCGGTGATGACAGCCGCGGCGAAGGCCGAGGCCGCCGCCGGCTTCCTGCTCCGCGCCACCGGCCTTGCCGGCGCCGACGCATCCGACGAGCCGATCCGTGAAGCGGCCTGACCATGTCCGCCGCTCCGGACCTCCGCGCCTATCGGCGCATCGTCGTCGCGTTCAGCGGCGGCAAGGACAGCCTTGCCGCCCTTCTCCATCTCCTCGAGCTTGGCGTGCCGGCCGAAGCGATCGAGCTGCACCACCACGACGTTGACGGACGCGGCCCGTCCTTTATGGATTGGCCTTGCACCGAGGGCTATGTCCGCGCGATCGCCGACCACCTCGGCATCCCCGCCTACTTCTCGTGGCGAGAAGGCGGTTTCGCGCGCGAGCTTGACCGGACCGATGCGCCGACCGCGCCGATCCGGTTCGAGACGCCGGAAGGGATCGGACAGGCCGGTGGAAACGGCCCTACCGGCACGCGGGGCCTATTCCCGCAGACCGCCGCGGATCTCCGCGTGCGCTGGTGCAGCCCGTCGCTGAAGATCGACGTTCTCGCCGCCGCGATCCGCAACCAGGATCGCTTCCTCGCCGGTCGCACACTTGTCGTCACCGGCGAGCGCGCAGAGGAAAGCCCCGCGCGCGCCCATTACGCCATTAACGAGCCTCACCGCACCGCGACCGCGACGCGCGCCGTCGACCATTGGCGCGCCGTGCATGACTGGACCGAGGCGCAGGTTGACGTCCTCCCGGTTTTTTCATCCAGTTTGAGTGAGAGTTTTCCGGCCCTTT
>CAYMIU010000023.1:0-65201 GCA_964390515.1 uncultured Stakelama sp. | reverse complement strand
CGAGGAGCCTTTCGTCCCGGCGGTGACCGAACCGACACCAACACCGGCACCACTCCCGCCGCCGCCGCCGCCGCCTCCCCCTGCCGCCGCGCCGCGCGCGGCACCGGTGGCGCCCGTCACGCCTGCAACGCCAGTCACCCCGTCGCCCGCGCCGCCGGCCCCGCGCTTCCTGCAGCCAGCGCCCAGTGCTGCCGCACCCGATGCCGGAACGCCGGGAGCAGCCGCGCCTGCCACGACGCGCCGGATCCATATCGACGAACCGGTCGTCAGCCGTGCCGGCATCAACCTCGTCACCGCCACGGCGGACGTCATCGTCACCGTCCGCAACACCTCGGACGTGCCGGTGACCGGCGTCGCGGTAGAGGTGCGCCTGCTCAGCGCCCAGCCGGGGCTCGACGCCGTGATCGCCACGATCTTCGGCGGCCCCGTCGTAAAGCCGGCGGTCGCGCCCTTCACGCTGGGGCCGGGCGAGACGAAGCGGGTGCGCACGCTCGCCACCATGCCGCGCGATGCGATCACCGTGCTTCAGGCGGGTGATCGCCCGATGTTCGTGCCGGTGCTCGCCATCCGCGCAGTTCATGACGCCGCGCAGACCACGTCGGTCCACGCGCTGGGCATCGAACGTCCCGGTCAGGCGAAGCTCGGGCCCATCTGGCTCGATCAACCGCCGCGCATGTACGATACGATCGGCGTCAGGCCGCACGGCCGGTGATCCGCAGCAGCGTTCGGATCGCGGGCGCGCACGATGCGCACCAAGCTCAGCGTCTGTAACCGCAAGCGGCGCTTCGCGTCGCACGGGGAGGCGCTGGCGGCGGCCGCCGCGGCGCAAATCGTCCTGCGGCCCTATCGCTGCGATCGCTGCGGCCAATGGCATCTCACCAGCCGCACCAAGGGAAAACGCGTGCCGCCGGCCCTGCGCGGGACGTGAGCCGATCGCGCGAAAACTTGACTTCCGCCGCGCCCGTCCTCACTTTCCACTGATGTACGCTTTGGCGACATATCAGCGTTTTCGCGACCACGCAGGGCAGCTCGCCGCACGCAGCTAGCCCGGGCCCCGGACGGCATGTGCCGCCTGGGTTCGGGCCTTCATCGATATGACCTCCCCCAGGCTGCGCGCGTGCGCGGCCGATTTCGATCAAGCGGAAAGCTGCAATTTCCATGGAACAACTCGCCTCGCTGCCGGCGGAGCCGCCGGCGATCTATCTCACCGCCGCGGAATGCGATCAGCTCTGGGAGCTGGCGCTTCGTGCCGAGCGGGCCCATCCTCACACCACAGCGCTGCTGATGGCGGAGCTCGACCGGGCCGAGGTTCGCGAGCCCGACGAGCTGCCGCAGCAGACCGTGACGATGAATTCGCAGATCGAGTTCGTCGACGAGGGGACGGGTGCGCAGCGGACGGTGCAGCTGGTCTATCCCAAGGACGCGGACATTGACGAAGGCCGCGTCTCGATCCTGACGCCGGTGGGCGCGGGGCTGATCGGGATGCGGGCGGGCAGCACGATCCGCTGGCCGGACCGGGACGGGCGCGATCGCGATCTGCGCATCGTTCGCGTCACGCGGCTGGCCGCGGGCTGAGCCGCGATGATCGAGGAACTCGCACGGCACCGCTGCATCGGCGACGACGGTACGCCGCTGGTGGTGGTGGAGCGTCGCCACGTTTTCATGACGAACGGCGGCACGGGCGCGCGCCAGCATCGCGGCGCGGCCTGGACGACGCTGCTCGACGGCGAACCGGTGCGATATCTCGATCCTGCCACCTTCGAAGTGGTCGCGACGGGCGAATTGCTCGCCCATGACACGCGCCGCTGCGGTTGTGCGCCCGCGGCGCGCATCGCGACGCGCGCCGGGGACGGCGACGAGTGGGTGGGGCACGCCTGAGCGTCGGCCCGTCGTTCAGGGCTACGTCAGCCCGAACTTGATTCCAGGGCCCGCTTCTTCCTCACTTCTCCGGCGTCAGCGCCGACCGCAGCAGGCATAGAAAAAGGCGGCACCCGCGAGGGGAGCCGCCTTTTTCTGTCTTCGGCTTGGCCGTCACCGGAGCAAGTCCCGTGACGTCGGACGTGGGCCTTGGCCCACGCCGGCCGGCCTTGCGGGGATGCGGACAGCTTCGCTGGCCGCTCCCCCGCAGCGGCTTACTTGACCTCGACGGTCGCGCCAGCTTCTTCAAGCTGCTTCTTGACCTTCTCGGCCTCGTCCTTCGAGACGCCTTCCTTGATCGCCTTCGGAGCCGACTCAACGAGGGTCTTCGCTTCGGTCAGGCCCAGGCCCGTGATCGCGCGGACTTCCTTGATGACGTTGATCTTCTTGCCACCGTCGCCGGTGAGGATCACGTCGAACTCGGTCTTCTCTTCAGCCGCCGGAGCAGCTGCGCCGCCAGCTGCCGGAGCTGCTGCAACCGCTGCCGCGGCCGAAACGCCCCACTTCTCTTCGAGGAGCTTCGAGAGCTCAGCCGCCTCGAGGACGGTCAGTTCGGACAGCTGGTCAACCAGCGCGTTCAGGTCTGCCATGATATACTTCCTTTGAAACGTTCAGATGAAATGATGCTGCCTGAAGGATCAGGCGGCTTCCTTTTCCGAGTAAGCTGCAAGCACGCGCGCGATCTGCGCGGCGGGCGCCTGGGTGATGGTCGCGATCTTGGTGGCCGGGGCCACGATAAGACCGACGATCTTCGCCCGGAGCTCGTCGAGCGACGGCATCGTGGCGAGCGCCTTCACGCCCTCCACGTCGAGCTTGGTCGCACCCATGCCGCCACCGACGATCTCGAACTTGTCGGTCGTCTTGGCGAATTCCACGGCCACCTTGGCAGCCGCGACGGGGTCGACCGAGGTCGCGAGACCGACCGGACCGGTGAAATATTCACCAAGGCCGTCATAGTCGGTGCCATCGAGCGCGATCTTGGCAAGCTTGTTCTTCGAGACCTTGTAGACGGCGCCGGCCTCACGCATCTTCGTCCTCAGCTGCGTCGACTGTGCGACGGTGAGGCCGAGGTTGCGGGTGACGACCACCACGCCGACCTCGGAGAAGGTCTGCTTGAGTTCGGCGACGGCTGCGGCCTTTTGAGCACGATCCATGCCATTCTCCACACTTTGACCGCGGCCCGAAGGCTGCGGCCGGTTACGATCCGTCCGCACGAAACCGCGCGAACGGGTTGTCCAGCGAAGGGGAATGGGAAGCAGTCGCACGGCGCGGGAATGATCCCGTAAGCGGTGCGGCAAACCGAAGCGCCTGGGCGCAGCGGCGAAATCCTGTCCCCGTCTCGGCGGGGAATTAAGGGCGCCAGGGCCCACCCGCTGTCTCGGACGGCGTCGCCCACCCGAAGGGGCACGACAAGCGCGGCTCCATAACGAAAGCCTGCGCCGGGTCAAGTGTCTTGGACTTCACATCAAATTGCAACCGTAGCGACTTCGTGACGCCACGTAGCCGTCACCAGCGCCCGCCACATGACTTTGTAGCAGGGCAGCTTCCCGGGGGCGATCATGACCGATTCGACTTTCCTCTACGACGATGGCGACGTTGACACGAACGAGAGCGCTAACGCGCATCTGAGCGATCTGATCGCGCGCCGCTATTCACGTCGGCAGACCCTGCGAGGCGGCCTCAGCGCGATGACCACGGCGGTGTTCGGCGGCGTGCTGCTCGCCGGCTGCGACGACGATGACACGATCACGCGCGATCCGATCACGGTGACGGCGGGCAGCGCGGTGGCGACCACCGCCGGCAAGATCGTGACGCTGCAGGGCACCGCCAGCACCACGGCCCAGGCGGTCGGCTGGACGCAGGTGAGCGGCCCGGCGGTCACGCTGAGCAGCAGCGGCGCGAGCGCGACCTTCGTCGCTCCAGCCGTCGCCGCCGCGACGCCGCTCGTGTTCCGTTTCAGCGGCACCACCAGCTCGGGCGACAGCGCAACGGCCGACACGACCGTCACCGTCTCGCCCGCGACGCTCGATTTCGTCGCCGTGGCAAAGAACCGCAACGACATCGTCACCGTGCCGGCCGGCTACCGCGTGACGGTGCTGTATCGTCTCGGCGATCCGATCAACGGCTCTACTCCCGCCTTCGCCAATGACGGCAGCGACACGAGCTTTGCGACGCGCGCGGGCGATCATCATGACGGGATGAGTTTCTTCGGCCTCGCCGCCAGCGGCACCGGGCGGGACGCATCGAACAGCGCCCGCGGTCTGCTGGTGCTCAATCACGAGAATATCACCCAGGCCTATCTACACCCCAATGGCCCGACGAGCGCCGGCGGCGTGCGGCCGGAGGCGGAGGCGACCAAGGAGATCCAGGCGCACGGCGTCTCGGTGGTCGAGGTCACCCGCGGCGCCTCGGCATGGAGCTACGTCCAGGCTTCGGCGCTCAACCGGCGCGTCACGCCCAATACGCCCACCGCCTTCAGCGGCCCGGCGCGCGGCAACCGCCAGCTGCGCACGCTCCATTCGCCGGATGGGACGCAGGGCCGCGGCACGATCAACAATTGCGCCAACGGCCCGATGCCGTGGGGCACCTATGCCACGGCGGAGGAAAACTGGGCCGGCTACTTCCGCCGCGACACCGGCGACGCGACGGTGCGCGCCAATGCGGGCGCCGCGAAGGAGAACCGCAGCCTCGCCCGCTATGGCATCGGCGAGGGTCGCGCCGGCAATTACGGCTGGTCGACCGTCGCCGCGTCCGATCCGTCGAACACCAGCTTCCGCCGCTGGAACGCCACCGCCAGTGCCGCGCTCGCCGCGGACGGCACTGCGGATTTCCGGCACGAGCCGTTCCAGTTCGGCTGGATCGTCGAGATCGATCCCTATGATCCCGCCTCCACGCCGCGCATGCGCACCGCACTCGGGCGCATGAACCATGAAGGCGTGGAGCCGGGCCGGATGATCGCCGGGGTGAAGCCCGCCTTCTACATGGGCGACGACGCACAGAACGAATATATCTACAAGTTCGTCTCCAACACCGCATGGTCCGCGGCCGACGCCACTGCCGCGAACCGGCTGGCGGTGGGCGACAAATATCTCGACGCCGGCACGCTTTACGTGGCGAAGTTCAACGCCGACGGGTCGGGTCAGTGGCTGCAGCTCACCTTCGGATCGGGCCCGCTGACCAGCGCCAATGCGGATTATTCCTTCGCCGATCAGGCCGACGTGCTGATCAACGTCCGCCTCGCCGCCGATGCGCTGGGCGCGACGAAGATGGACCGGCCGGAATGGACCGCGGTGAACCCGGCCAATGGCGAGATGTATTGCACGCTCACCAACAACAGTTCGCGCACCGCAGGGAGCGTCGATGCGGCCAACCCGCGCGCCTATGTCGATCCGCGCACCGACGGGCGAAGCAACAGCGTGGGCAACGTCAACGGCCATGTCATCCGGCTGCGCGAGGCCGGCGACACGACCGAGGCGACGAGCTTCACCTGGGATGTCTACGCCTTCGGTTCGGGCCGCGATCTCGATGCCGCCAACATCAACCTGTCGGGGCTGGACGACAGCAACGATTTCTCCTCGCCCGATGGCATGTGGTTCAGCCTGCCGTCGAACGTCGCGGGGCAGGGGGCCAACCCGGTGATGTGGCTGCAGACCGACGACGGCGCCTATACCGATGTCACCAATTGCATGATGCTGGCCGCGATACCCGGGCGGGTCGGCGATGGGGGCGTGAAGACGATCACCAACACCACCCCCGCCGGCACCAGCACCGCGACGACGCGCGTCGGCAAGGCGCCGGGCGCGACGCTGAAGCGCTTCCTCGTCGGCCCGAAGGAATGCGAGATCACCGGCATCACCTCGACGCCGGACGGCAAGGCGCTGTTCGTCAACATCCAGCATCCGGGCGAGAATGGCGGCCCGGGCAACATCACGTCGAGCTGGCCCGCCTCGCAGACCGGCACTCCGGCCAGCGCCAGCCGCCCGCGCTCGGCGACGATCGTGATCACCCGCGAGGACGGCGGGCTGGTCGGGATCTGACCTCGGAAGGGGGCGTCACCCCGTCGCGGGATGGCGCCCTCTTTACCGCAGGCGATCAGCGATCCGTGCGGATTGCCCCCGCCTCGCTCACCGCCTTCAGCGTCGGCCAGCCATTGACCGCCATCAGCAGGTCCGCCTCCGCCAGGATGCATTTCAGCACGTGCGCGCAGCCTGCCGCGCCGCCCAGCGCCAGGCCATAGGAATAGGGCCGGCCAACGCCCACCGCATCGGCGCCAAGCGCGACCGCCTTCACCACGTCGGTGCCAGACCGAACGCCGGAATCGAACAGCACCGGCACGCGTCCCGCCACCGCGTCCGCCACCGCCGGCAGCATGTCGATCGCCGCGATCCCGCCGTTCGCCTGCCGCCCGCCGTGGTTGGAAACGTAGATTCCGTCCGCGCCGGTATCGATCGCGCGGCGTGCGTCATCGGGGTGGCAGATGCCCTTCAGCACGATCGGCAGCTTGGTGATCGATTTCAGCCAGGCCATGTCGTCCCACGTCAGCACCTTGCCGAACGTCGCGCCCCAGGTGCCGATCGCGGTGCGAAGGTCTTCCTCCGGCGCCTTGCCGCCCAGCATCTGGCGAAAGCGCGGATCGACGAAGTAATTCTGCAGCACATGGCCGCGCAGCTGCGGGAAGTTCGACGGGTTGAGATCGCGCGGCCGCCAGCCGGTCACCCAGGTATCCAGCGTGACGACGATCGCCTTGTATCCGGCTGCCTCGGCACGCCCGACCAGGCTCTCCGCCAGTTCCTTGTCGCGCGGCGTGTACAGCTGGAAGAAGGCCGGCGTCTCGCCGCACGCCGCCTTCACGTCCTCCAGCGGATCGTTCGACAATGTCGAGGCGGTAAGCGGCACGCCGGTCATCGCCGAGGCCTGCGCCGCGGCCACGTCGCCATGCTGGTCCTGCGTCATCATGCCGGTGACGCCGATCGGGGCCATGAACAAAGGCGAGGACAGCTTCAGCCCGAACAGCTCGATCGAAAGATCGCGGTGCGTCGCGTCGACCATCATCCGCGGCACCATGCCCCAATGGCGGAAGGCGCGCGCATTCTCGTCCTGCGTGAATTCGTCCCCGCACCCGCCCTGCACATAGGTCAGCACATGCGGCGGCAGCGCGGATTGCGCGCGCTTTTCCAGCGTCGCGAAATCGACCGGATAGGTGGGGACCACGCCGGACAGGCCGGCACCATAGATCTGGGTCTGCAGGTCGCCGTAATGCGGCATAAGAAGGCTCTCCTTTGCCGCCTTCATTGCCGCGCGGCCGCGCGCTGTCACCCCCCCTGGGGAGGCCGGCGCGACACCTCGTCAGTGCCGCGCCGGCGCCTGTGCCTCAGGCGCGCCGATCGCCGTCGATGTTGGGCGTCTCGGCAAAGCTGTCCGTGTCGTAAATCGGGCCATGTCCCGACGGCGCCCTCGGCCCGTCGATCACGTCCGGCTCCATCGGATCGAGCTCGCCCTCCCATTTCGCGATCACTGCGCTCGCCACCGCATTGCCGACCACGTTGGTCGCCGAACGGCCCATGTCGAGGAAATGGTCGATGCCAAGGATCAGCAGCAGGCCGGCCTCCGGGATGTCGAAGAAGCCAAGCGTCGCCGCGATCACCACCAGGCTGGCGCGCGGCACGCCGGCGATCCCCTTGCTGGTGATCATCAGCACCAGCAGCATGGTGATTTCCTGCCACAGCGTCAGGTCGATGCCATAAGCCTGCGCGATGAAGATCGTCGCGAAGGTCATGTAGATCATCGAGCCGTCGAGGTTGAAGCTGTAGCCCAGCGGCAGGACGAAGCTGGCGATGCGCGGCGGCACGCCGAACTTGTCCAGCGCCTCCAGCGTGCGCGGATAAGCGGCTTCGGACGAGGCGGTGGAGAAAGCGAGCAGCAGCGGCTCGCGCACATAGCGCACCAGCAGCTTGGTCCGCTTTCCGACGATCGCCCAGCAGACCCCGAACAGCAGCAGCCACAGGATGATCATGCCGAGGTAGAAGGTGCCCATGAAATAGGCGAGGTTGCCGATGATCGAGGGCCCGCGCTCGGTCAGCGTGCCGGCCACCGCGGCGAACACCGCGATCGGGGCGAAGCGCATCACGTAGTTGGTGACGGTCAGCATCACCTGCACCAGCGCCTCGATGCCACGCACCAGCGGCGCGGCCTTTTCGCCCACCGCAGTTATCGCGACGCCGATGAAGATCGAGAAGACGACGATCTGCAGGATCTCGTTCTTCGCCATCGCCTCGATGCCGGAGGCGGGGAAGACGTGAGTGATGAAGTCCTTGAGGTTGAACGCTGCCTTTTCGACGCCGCTGGCGGCGGTTTCCGGCGGGATCGGGAAGTTCAGCCCGACGCCCGGCTGGAACAGGTTCACCAGGACGAGGCCAAGCGTCAGGCTGACCAGGCTGGCGCAGATGAACCACGCCACCGCGCGCCCGCCGATCCGGCCCAGCGCCTTGGTATCGCCCATGTGCGCGATGCCGGCGACCAGCGTCGCGAACACGAGCGGGGCGATGATCATCTTGATCAGCCGCAGGAAAACGGCGGTCACGATCGAGAAATATCCGGCGATCTCTTCCAGCCGGGCCGTCGCGGCAGCGCTGCCGTCGTCGATCCACGCGTTGAGGGCGACCCCCAACGCCAGGCCAGCGACGAGCGCGAACATGATATAATAAGTGAGCCGCTTGGCCATGTATGCTCCCGAAATGTGCGCCTGGTCTTACCGCTGCGTGGCGACCCTTCGACAAGCTCGGGGCGAACGGTGGATAGGTCGTCGCGCCAAGGTGAAAGGGGATTGGCGGCGCGAGGTCAAGTGACTCTGTTCTCGCACGCATAGTCGCTTTAGGCATGGCTGCGCCCGTCCGGGCGGGGCAGCACTGGGTCCGTAGCCCTCCGGTCAATCCATCCACGCGCTCGATAGGAAAAGAGCAAGCCGATGATCTTCGCCTCCTCCCGCCGATCACTGCTTCGGGCGGCAGCGGCGCTGCCATTGCTCTCGATCACCGGGGTTCTTCGTGCGGCGGCACCGGATCTGGCCGGGCTTTCCGACATCACCACCGGCGCCCGCCCGATCACGCCGGCCGAGCGCACGGCCCGGATCGCGCGGGCGCAGGCGCTGATGCAGGCAAACGGGATCGGCGCGGTCCTTATCGAGCCGGGGGCAAGCCTCACCTATTTCACCGGCGTGCGCTGGGGCCGCAGCGAGCGGCTGACCGCGGCGGTAATTCCGGTGGAGGGAGAGGCGCTGGTCGTCACGCCGTTCTTCGAGGAGCCATCGATCCGGGAGACGCTGGGCGTGTCGGCGGAAGTGCGCGTGTGGCAGGAGGACGAGGATCCGCTGAAGCTCGTCGCCGGCTTCCTTGCGGAACGCAAGCTGGCGGGGCGGCCAGTCGGGGTCGAGGAAACGGTGCGCTTCTTTGCCAGCGACGGCCTGAAGCGCGCGCTGCCGGGCGTCCGTCTCGTCTCTGCCAATCCAGTCGTGCGCGGCTGCCGCATGATCAAGACGCCGGCCGAGATCGCGCTGATGCAGTGCGCGACGGACGTGACGATCGCCGCTTATCGCTGGCTCCATCCGCGCGTCGAGAAGGGCATGACCGGTGCGGAAGTCGGCGCGCTGATGAGTGCCGCGACCCGCAAGCTCGGCGGGGAGCCGGTATTCTCCATGGCACTGATCGGTGAGGCATCGGCCTATCCGCATGGTAGCCGCGAAGTGCACCGCGTGGCCGATGGACAGGTCGTGCTGATGGACTGCGGCTGCGCCGTCCACGGCTACGAATCGGACGTGTCGCGCACCTGGGTGCACGGCAACGCGACCGCCGAGCAGCGCCGCGTCTGGGATCATGTCGCGGAGGGCCAGCAGATCGCGCTGAAGGCCGCGCGGCTCGGCGCGCCGGCCGGCACCATCGACGATGCGGTGCGCGCGCAATACGAGCGTTGGGGCTATGGCCCGCGCTACCGGCTGCCGGGGCTGTCGCACCGCGCCGGCCATGGCATCGGCATGGACGGGCACGAGCCGATCAACCTCGTCCATGGCGAAACCACGCCGCTTGCCGCCGGCATGTGCTTCTCCAACGAGCCCGGCCTGTATCTGCCGGGCAAGTTCGGCGTCCGGCTGGAAGATTGCTTCTGGATGGGCGCGTCCGGCCCGCAATGGTTCAGCACCCCGCCGACCAGCCTCGATCGCCCGGTCTAGGTTTCTTCCGTCACCCCGGCCTTGAGCCGGGGTCCCGCTTCTTCTTCTTCCAGGCGGTCCGGCGAATCACTTCGCCATCGGCCGAAGCTCGATGCCGTCCCGCCCGCCGCCGGTCGTGACGCTGAGGCCGAACGCGCCGCAACCGACCAGGAACAGGTTCTTCTCCTGGCAATTGTCGGTCCGCGCCAGGAACCGCTGTCGTTCGTTGGCGACCGGCTCCCACATCGGATGGCCAGCCTCGTGCACAGCGAATGGTGCGCGGAAGCGATCGGCATTACGCAGGCCGCACACCGTAATGTCGGTCGATCGGGGATCGCGCGCGCAGCGCGAATCAACCGTGGTCAGCTCGCGGTAGCGATCGACTGCGACTTCCGCCGAAGGAACGGCTGCTTGCAATGCCAGGATCAGCCACATGCCGGCGCGCTCCTCAGGATGCCCCGCCGAGTATGTGCGCGCCCGCGCGGGGCGCACAAGTGCGACGAACTGAAGAAGTGCGCGCAACCATCGCTATTGGATTGATTTTCTCCGGGCACTAAACCGCGGGGCAGGGGGTTTGCCTTTCATGTTCACCATCACCGCCGACAGCGCGGGTCCTTCTGTCGTCCCGCGCGCGTCCGGCGCCGTGGGGGAGCCGTCCAACCGCCGTCACGCCCGCGTCAACGCGGCGCTGGAACGTGCCTGGACGCGCGGCTGGCTGTCGCGCCCGGTGATCGAATCGGATGCGCTGATCGCCGCCGCGCGCCGGCAGGTGGGTGACGCGACGCTGGGGCCGGACAATGGCTGGCGCGAACGGCTCGACGTGTTGACCGCGGCGCTGCGCGACGAGGCGGCGCTCACCCCGCTCGGCATCGTGATCGCGCATGGGCAGATCGTGGCGGCGCTGGCGAATCGCGCGCGCATGCACGCCTGGTGGCGGCGCCACCCCGAAATCCTCGCCCAGCCGATTCGCCGCCCGATCATCGTCCTAGGGCAGATGCGCTCGGGCAGCACGCGGATGCAGCGGCTGCTCGCCTGCGATCCGCGCATCGCGCACACGCGCTTCTTCGAAAGCTGGAATCCGCTGCCGAGCGGGCGCCTCGGCCCGTTCGACGATCGCCGGCTGCGCGGCTGGTTCGGCCTGCGCTGCGCCGCGTGGCTCATTCCCGAGTTCCAGACCATCCATCCCACCGCCACGGCGGAGCCGGACGAGGAGATCGGGCTTCACAACGTGTCGATCTTCGGCGCGGCGTTCGAGGCGCAGTGGCGGGTCCCCAGCTTCGTCGCGATGACGGAGGCGATGGACACGCGCCCCGTCTATGCCGAGTTCAAGCGGCTGCTGCAGACCACCGCGTGGCTGCGGCGCGAGCGCGGCGACAAGCCGCTCGTGCTGAAGCTGCCGCAGTTCACGCAGGATCTGGATGCGGTGCTCGATACCTTTCCGGACGCGCGACTGGTGTGCCTCGATCGCGCCGCACCGGCGACTGTCGCCTCGTCCGCCTCGCTGGTGCACAGCCAGATGCGCGTCCAGTCCGACGCCGTCGATCCGCATTGGGTGGGGGCGGAATGGCTGCGCAAGATCGCGCTTCGCCAGCAGCGCACCGCCGCTGCCCGCCGCGCCGCGATCGTGCCGCAGGTCGACGTCAGCTTCGAGGCGGTCGGCGCCGATTGGCGTTCCGAGATGCGCCGTGTCTACCGGATGCTCGCCATGCCGCTGTCGTCGCGGGTCGAGGAGCGGATGGAGCGCTTCGTCGCCCGGTCGGAGCAGGGCAGCCACGTCGCTCACCGCTATTCGCTAGCGGAGTACGGGCTGAGCGAGCCCATCGTTACGCGCGCGTTGGCCGGGGAGCTGCCATTGCGCGCCGCCTGAGTGCGGTTGCCGACCAATTTTGCGCGCGAGTGACCGTACGACTACCGCTAGTCACCGGGCGTTCAGGTGATTAAGTCGCACGCCATGACCTCGACGAACGACATCCGCCGCAGCTTCCTCGATTACTTCGGCTCGGCCGGGCACAGCATCGTGCCCTCGGCGCCCTTGGTGCCGCAGAACGATCCGACGCTGATGTTCGTCAATGCGGGCATGGTGCCGTTCAAGAACGTCTTCACCGGGTTGGAGACTCGGCCCTATTCCACCGCGGTCAGCGCGCAGAAGTGCGTGCGCGCCGGCGGCAAGCACAATGATCTCGACAATGTCGGCTATACCGCCCGGCACCACACTTTCTTCGAGATGCTCGGCAATTTCTCGTTCGGCGATTATTTCAAGGAACAGGCGATCACCCACGCCTGGACCTTGCTGACCAAGGAATGGGGCCTGCCCGCGGACAAGCTGACCGCGACCGTCTATCACACCGACGATCAGGCGTTCGATCTGTGGAAGAAGATCGCCGGCCTGCCCGATCACCGCATCATCCGCATCCCGACGAAGGACAATTTCTGGGCGATGGGCTCGGATGGTCCGTGCGGGCCGTGCAGCGAGATCTTCTACGATCACGGCGAACATATCCCCGGTGGCCCTCCCGGCTCGCCGGACGAGGATGGCGACCGCTTCGTCGAGGTGTGGAACCTCGTCTTCATGCAGTTCCTGCAGGAAGCGGACACGATCATCGGCGATCTGCCGCGCCCGTCGATCGACACCGGCATGGGGCTGGAACGGATCGCGGCCGTCATGCAGGGCGTGCACGACAATTATGATACCGACACGTTCAAGGCGCTGATTGCCGCCTCGGGCGCGCTCACTCACACCGCGACGACCGGCGCCAACCAGGCCAGCCACCGCGTCATCGCCGATCATTTGCGCTGCGCCGGCTTCCTCGTCGCCGACGGCGTGCTGCCGGCCAACGAAGGCCGCGGCTATGTCCTTCGCCGCATCATGCGCCGCGCGATGCGTCATGCGCACCTGCTCGGCGCGAAGGAGCCGTTGATGCACCGCCTGGTGCCGGCGCTGGTCGCCGAAATGGGCGCGGCTTACCCCGAGCTGGTCCGTGCGCAGCCCCTGATCGAGGCGACGCTCTCGCAGGAGGAAACCCGATTCCGCCAGACGCTCGACAAGGGGCTGAAGCTGCTCGACGAGGCGACTGCGGGCATGAAGCCGGGCGACGTGCTGCCCGGCGAAACCGCGTTCAAGCTCTACGACACGTTCGGCTTCCCCTATGACCTGACCGAGGACGCGCTGCGCGCCCAGTCGTTCGGCGTCGACCGCGCCGGCTTCGACGCCGCGATGGCGGAGCAGAAGCGTGCGGCGCGCGCCGCCTGGAAGGGCTCGGGCGCCAAGGCGTCGGACGAATTGTGGTTCGACCTCGCCGAGGAAGTCGGCGCGACCGAATTCACCGGCTATTCCAGCGATGTCGGCGAGGGCGTCGTGCTCGCGCTGGTCAAGGATGGCGCACGGGTCGAGAAGGCTGCGGCCGGCGACCAGGTCGACGTGATCGTCAACCAGACGCCTTTCTATGCCGAGAGCGGCGGTCAGGTCGGCGATGCCGGCACGATCAGCAGCGAGGCCGGCCTTGCCGCCGAGGTGACCGACACCTCGAAGCAGCTCGGCAAATTGTGGGTCCATCACGCGACGCTCAGCACCGGCGAGATCAAGGTCGGCGACACGGTGAAGCTCGCGATCGACGTCGCGCGCCGCGCCGCGATCCGCGCCAACCACTCCGCCACCCACTTGCTGCACGAGGCGCTGCGCCAGCGGCTCGGCACGCATGTCGCGCAGAAGGGCTCGCTCGTCGCACCCGATCGCCTGCGCTTCGACGTCAGCCATTCCAGCGCGATGAGCGCGGAGGAACTGGCCGATGCGGAGGCCGCGGTGAACGCCAAGATCCGCCAGAACACCCCCGTCACCACCCGGCTGATGACGCCCGACGATGCGATCGCGATGGGCGCGATGGCGCTGTTCGGCGAAAAGTACGGCGACGAGGTCCGCGTCGTCTCGATGGGCAGCGATGACGGCGGCAAGACCTATTCGGTCGAGCTGTGCGGCGGCACCCATGTCAGTGCGCTCGGCGACATCGGCCTGTTCAAGGTCATCGGCGAGGGTGCCGTGTCCTCGGGCGTCCGCCGTGTCGAGGCACTGACCGGCGAAGCCGCGCGCGCTTATCTCTCCTCGCGCGACGAGAAGCTGCGCGAGGCAGCCTCCGCGCTGCGCACCACGCCCGATGAAGTCCCGGGCCGCGTCGCCTCGCTGCTCGAGGAAAAGCGCCGGCTGGAGCGTGAACTGGCCGAGGCGAGGAAGGCGCTCGCAATGGGCGGCGGCAGCGGCGCTGCCCCGGCCGGTCCGGAGACCGTCGGCGGCGTCGCCTTCGTCGGTCAGGTGCTGAACGGCTTCGAGGCCAAGGGCCTGCGCGGCGCGGTGGACGATGCCAAGAAGCGGATCGAGTCGGGCGTCGCCGCATTGGTCGCCGTCAACGACGGCCGCGCCACGGTGGCGGTCGGCGTCGCCGACGATCTCGTCGCGACCTATAATGCGGTCGATCTGGTGAAGCGCGCGGTCGCCGCAGTTGGCGGGCAGGGCGGCGGTGGCCGGCCTGACATGGCGCAGGGCGGCGGGCCGGACGGCGACAAGGCCGGGGACGCGCTCGCCGCGGTGCGCAACGCGCTGGAGGAAGCCAAGGCCGCAGCCTGAACCTCGGCTCACCGACGGCGTGCATCCCGCGCGCGGCTGGTGCGTTCGGCATCGTCAAAGGAGACGATGCTTGGCGAGCGCAATTCACAAGGGCGACAAGGTCAGCTGGCACTGGGGCAGCGGCACGGCGTATGGCAAGGTCGAGGAGCGGTTCGAACGCCGCGTCCAGCGCACGCTGAAGGGTGCCAGGGTCGTCAAGAACGGCACCAAGGATAACCCCGCCTTCCTCATCGCGCAGGAGGATGGCGCGAAGGTGCTGAAGCGCGGGTCCGAATTGCACAAGGGCTGAAGGCCGCGGGCGACGTGCCCGCGGCCTCTGCCGTTCTTACTTGGCCGCTCTTACTTGCCGGCCATCGCTGCTTCGAGCTGCGCAGCGGTCATCCCGATGGTGACGCCCTGCGGCCCCGGGCCGAACGAGCCGATCGGCAGCTTCGCGTCACCCTTCGGCGTGGTGAGCGTCACGAACTGGGCGTCCGCTTCCTTGATCGTGCCGACCGTGGCCCCGGCCGAACCATAGACGGTGGTGCCGGCGGTCAGCTTCGACTTGAAGTCGGCAGCGGCCTGCGCGGCGCCCTGGCCGGCAGCGGCTTCAAGCTCCGCCTTGGTCATGCCGAGCGTCGGGCCCTTGGGGCCGGTGCCGAACGAGGTGAGCGGAACCGCAGCCTTGACGGTGCCGGTGTCGACGACTGCGTTGGTGCCGTCGGTCGAGGCGATCGTGCCGACGGTGCCGCCCTGCGCGTCATAAATGGTGGCGCCGACGGTCGGGGCGCCGGCTGCCGGTGCAGCAGCAGCGCCGGTTGCGGGCGTGGTGGCCGGAGCCGGGGAAGTCTGGGCGGTGGCGGCGATCGGCGCCGCGGCAAGCAGAAGGAATGCGTAACGGTACATGGTCGCTCCTTTGTTGTTGCGTCAGTGTTCCAACGAGGGCGCGCGGCCCGGGTTCCTGCAAGTGCGGGGCGGCGGGCCGCTCCATGGCGGGGATAAACCGAGCCTCCTTGGCGCAACCGCGCCTGCGACCTACCTTCCAGTGCGCACTTCAGGAGAGCTTTCCATGCCTGATCTTTCCGCCTTCCCGATCACCCGGCGCTGGCCCGCCCGGCATCCCGATCGCCTGCAATATTATGGCTTGCCGACGCCGAATGGCGTGAAGGTGTCGATCATGCTGGAGGAAACCGGCCTCCCCTATGAAGTTCACCTCGTGGACTTCGCCAAGAACGATCAGAAGTCGCCGGAATTCCTGTCGGTGAATCCGAACGGCAAGATCCCCGCGATCCTTGATCCCGACGGCCCGAATGGTGCGCCGCTGGCGCTGTTCGAAAGCGGCGCGATCCTGCTGTACCTCGGCGAAAAGACCGGCAAGTTCCTCCCCGCCGACTCGGCACGCCGCTGGCAGGCGGTTCAGTGGGTGATGTTCCAGATGGGCGGCGTCGGCCCGATGTTCGGGCAGCTCGGCTTCTTCAACAAGTTCGCCGGGCGCGAGTGGCAGGATAAGCGCCCGCTGCAGCGCTACGTCGACGAGGCGAAGCGGCTGCTTGGTGTCATGGACGTGGCGCTTGATCGCAAGCAGTGGTTCGTCGGTGACGAATATACGGTCGCCGATATTTCGATGATCGGCTGGGTGAACAACCTCATCACCTTCTACGAAGCGCGCGACCTTACCGGGTTCGACAGCCATCGTAACGTCGTCGCCTGGCTGGAGCGGGGTCTTGCCCGTCCTGCGGTGCAGCGCGGTCTGCAGATCCCCAAGCGACCCTAGGCGAGAAAACCCGCGATCGCCGACCAGGCCGGCTGTTTTGCGGCAAGGCCGACCGTGTGGAGCGGGCTGGACGAGGGTAGGGCGAGGATGGCGAGGTCCCGCCCCGCCAGCATCGGCCGTCCGATCGACAGCGCCTTGCCGCCGTTGAAGCCGACGGCGCGAAGCTGCGGCAAACGATCGACCAGCGAGAGCAGATCGTTCGCGCTGGCGTCGCGGATCGTCGCATCGCTGCTTCCGGTGCGCCGCGCGGTGGCGACCACGTCCCACAGGGCGATCCGGGCGGCGCTGACGGCAGCGAGCCGCGCCTCATAATCCAGTGCCGCGAGATCCTGCCCGACCACAGGCGATAGCAGGCGCCAGAACTGGTTTTGAGGATGCGCATAATAGCGCTGTTCGGCGAGGCTACGCTCGCCCGGGAGGCTGCCGAGGATCAGCACGCGCGCATTGTCCGGCGCGACTGGCGGAAAGGAAGATTTGAGTGTCACGTCGCCGGCCGAGATCAGCCTTCGCGCGCGACAACGCAAGGTTGCTTGTGGCGCGGGCATGGCTTCGCCATCTAGGCTGGATGCATATCGCCAACGACACGCTTTCGCTCATCGGCAACACCCCGCTCGTCCGCCTCAAAGGTCCAAGTGAGGAAACCGGCTGCGACATTTTCGGGAAATGTGAGTTCGCCAATCCCGGCGCCAGCGTGAAGGATCGCGCGGCGCTGTTCATCGTCGAGGATGCCGAGGCGCGCGGCGCGCTCCAGCCCGGCGGCACGATCGTCGAAGGCACGGCAGGCAACACCGGCATCGGCCTGGCGCTGGTCGCCAACGCCAAGGGCTATCGCACCATCATCGTGATGCCGGATACGCAGTCGAAGGAAAAGATGGATACGCTCCGCGCGCTCGGTGCGGAACTCGTGACCGTTCCTGCCGCGCCATATTCCAGCCCGTGCCACTTCGTGCACCAGTCGCGCCGCATCGCGGAGGAAACGCCCGGCGCCATTTGGGCCAACCAGTTCGACAATATCGCCAACCGCCGCGCCCATATCATGGGCACCGCGGAGGAGATCTGGAACCAGCTCGACGGGCGGATCGATGGCTTTACCTGCGCGGCGGGCACCGGCGGGACGATCGCGGGCGTCGGCCTTGGCCTGAAGGAAAAGGACGAGCGGATCACGATTGCGCTGAGCGATCCGCATGGTGCGGCGCTCTACAATTACTACGCGAATGGCGAGTTGCGCGCGGAAGGTTCTTCGGTTGCCGAGGGCATCGGTCAGGGCCGCATCACCGCCAATCTCGAAGGCGCGCCGATCGACACGCAGTTCTGCATCTCGGACGCCGAGGGGCTGGAATGGGTCGATCGTCTGCTGGCGGAGGAGGGGCTTTGCCTTGGCCTGTCGTCGGGCATCAACGTCGCCGGCGCGGTGCAGCTGGCGCGGCATCTGGGGCCGGGGAAGCGCGTCGTGACCATCCTGTGCGACACGGGATTTCGTTATCTTTCCAGCCTCTACAATCCGGCCTGGCGCGAGTCGAAAGGCCTCAGGGTGGCAGTCTGAGGCTCCGGAATTCGACAAGTGCGCGATGTTCCGTTAACTGACGACGACGAAATGAAATCCGTCGCATCACATAATCAGGCGATGCAGCGCGTGAAGGTAGGCCTTGTCGGGCTTGCCCTGGTTGTCCTGCTCATCGGCCTTGCAAGCGCCATCTTCAGCGCCGCCAACCGCGAAAAGCCCGTCGCCGCGCCTGGCGCGCCGCAGACTGGCGCGCTGACCAACCTCACCGCCACCAACACCATCGATGCGGCGAACGAGCCGCTGGCCGAGCTTGGCGTTGCGCCCAGCACCACCGATCCATCCCCGTCACCTGCCCCGGACGCGAACGGCCAATGATCGCGGGAAATCCGGGGATGGGCGGGAATCTGGCGCCTGAAATGGTCCTGGTTTGCCCGGCCGCCGCTCCCGCTTGCGGAACGAATGCCGAACTGCGCCCGACGCGAACGAGACGCGACGTAGGAATCCCGCCGGAATAGCCTCCTTTCCCCGATCTTCCCCAGATTTCCCTTCCTTTCCCCATGCCTCCCTGATATTCATCAGGATGACAGAGGGGCAGGACCACTGTTTTTTGTCGATGGCGACAACCGAGGGCGGCGAGGGCTGCTTTTCGGCTCGGGCGGGTCTTGCGCGCCTTGTGCGAGGTGGGCGTGTCGGAACGGGTGGATTATCTTGGGAAGGGGGTCGGCCTTGTCGATGACAAGGGTCGTGTCGCCATTCCCAGCACCCTTCGGGCCGCCTTGGCCCAGAATGCACCGCGGCCGGACGGCAAGGACGGCGGCACCGTGCTCGTCGGCGTCCACCCCGATTTCCCCTGCCTGATCGCCCATGACCGCGGCTATGTGGAATTCGCCAAGAACCAGCTGATCCAGCGCCAGGCCGAGGCCGGCGCGCATACCGGCTCGGCGGCCTATTACGCGCCCCGCATGCGCGGCGCGTCGGTCGAGCCGGTGCCGTTCGATGGCAGCGGCCGCTTCATCCTGCCGGCGGCCGAGCGCGAGCTTGCCGGGATCACCGACATCGCCTTCTTCCTCGGCGACTATGAGAGCTTCATGATCTGGGACCCGCGCGCGCTGATGGCGCACGAGGGGGTCGACGAGATGGTGAAGCGTCACGCCGCCATCATGTGCCGAGACAAGGGGATCACGCTGTGAGCCCCCGCCCAGACGCCGATGCACCGCACATCCCGGTGCTGCTCGACGAAGTTCTCGCCGCGCTTGCCCCCGAGCGCGGCGAGACCATGGTCGATGCCACGTTCGGCGCCGGCGGCTACACCCGGGCGCTGCTTGGCGCCGGTGTGCAGGTCTTCGCCTTCGATCGCGATCCTGACGCGATCGCGGCTGGACGCGCGCTCGAGGAGGTGGAGGATGGCCTCACGCTCGTCCCCAGCGAATTCTCGCGCATGGACCGCGAACTGGCGGCGCGCGGGATCGCCTCCGTTGATGGCGTGGCGATGGATATCGGCGTCTCCTCGATGCACCTCGACCAGGCGGAGCGCGGCTTCTCGTTCCAGCAGGACGGGCCGCTTGACATGCGCATGAGCCAGTCGGGCGAGAGCGCCGCCGACTTCCTGAATCACGCCGACGAGGAGGATATCGCCAACGTCCTGTGGCGCTACGGCGAGGAGCCCAAGTCGCGCCGTGTCGCGCGCGCGATCGTCGCGGCGCGGCCGCTGGCCACGACCGGCGAGTTCGCCCGCGTCGTCCGCAAGGCGCTGGGCCACCGCCCGCATGACAAGAAGGATCCCGCGACCCGCGCCTTCCAGGCGGTTCGTATCCATGTGAACCGCGAACTTGATGAGCTGGCCGAGGGGCTGGCCGCAGCGGAGCGGATCCTCGCGCCCGGAGGGCGGCTGGCCGTGATCAGCTTCCACTCGCTCGAGGATCGCATGATCAAGCGCTTCCTGCGCGAGCGGAGCGGCGGCACGCCGGCCGGATCGCGCCATCGCCCGGCGGTGGCAGCGGCGAAGGAGCCGACATTCGAAATAACCGCCCGTGCTGTTCGCGCGGGCGCAGCGGAAGTGGCGCGCAACCCGCGCGCCCGTTCCGCGACATTGCGGACGGCGCGGCGGACGGCCGCGCCGGCATGGGGCAACGACGGTTTGGGGCGGGCCGGCAGTGGAGACGAGTAGATGACGGCGGCGTATCGATTGAAAGGGATAGGGTGGTTCGGCGGCGTCGTGATCGTGTCGCTGAGCTTCTATCTCGTCAGCCTCCAGGTGGCGGCGGAGCGCAAGCGTCTGGCGCAGGTCGACGCGAAGATCAGTGCTGCCGAACGCGATATCCGCGCGCTGGAAACGGAGTTCGACGTGCGCGCGAACCTGGCGCAGCTCGAACGCTGGAACGGCGACACGCTCGCGCTCGTCGCCCCGACGGCACAGCAGTTCGTGCGTGACGAGGCGCAGCTTGCGGCGATCAGCTTTACGCCCGGCGGCGCCGCGCCGATGGGCGAGGGCGCGATCCAGACTGCCCAGCTGATCGTGCCGTCGCGCCCCGTCGATCCTGTGCCTGCCGCAATCACCGAAACGCCGGCCGCCGCCGCGTCTGCCAAGCTCGTCCAGGTCGCCGCCAAGTCCGCCGAGCCGCGTCCCGCCACCGTTCAGCTCGCCGCTGCCGTGACGAAGCCTCTCCACCCGGCGCCGGTCAAGGTGGCGGCAGCGCGTGGCGAAGAGCCGGTCGCCACGATCCGCAAGGCCAATGCCGTGGCCATGCTCGACAAGTCGCTACTCAGCGACCGCACGCTCGGTGATCTGCTGAGCGGGGCCCGCAACGAGACGAGCCGCTTGCGTTGAGCACGATGGTCGCCCGGCAGGCGGCACGCCCAATGCGTGCCGCTGAACAGCGGCAGGCACTGCTCGCGACACAGCACCAGCGGCTGATGATGCTGCTGTTGCTGTTCACGGCGGCGATCCTGCTGGTGATCGGGCGACTGGCGATGCTTGCGTTCGACGGCGGTCCGCGCCGTTCGGCCATCATCAGCACCGCGCCGCGCGGCGATATCGTCGATCGCAATGGTGCGCAGCTGGCGCGCACGATCGACGCGTGGACCATCGGCGTCCACCCGAACAAGCTGCTCGGCGACCGGATGGAAATCGCCAAGCGGCTCGCTGACCTGATGCCCGATGTCGGCGATCAGGCGCGCTTCTACCGGCTGATCAGCAAGCCGGTGAACTTCACTTATCTAAACCGCCGCGCTTCACCCGCCCTCGTGCAGGCGGTGAATGCGATCGGTGAGCCGGGCATCGTTTTCGAACGCGAGACGCAGCGGCTGTACCCGCAGTCCTCGCTCGCGGCGCACGTGCTCGGCTATATCGGCACCACGCAAAAGGATCCTGTCGTTCGCGGCCGGCTCGGCATGGAGCGCGCGCTCGAGGAGCGGCTAACCAATCCTGCACTTTCCGGCACGCCGGTTGCGCTGTCGATCGACAGCCGGGTGCAGGCGGCGATGGAAAGCGAGCTTGGTCGGGCCATGTCGACGATGCAGGCGCGCGCCGCCGCCGGCATCGTGCTCGACGTGGATACCGGCGAGGTGATCTCGATGGTGTCGCTGCCGCTGTTCAACCCGAACCGCGTCGGCATGGCGGGCAGCGAGCAGCTGCGCAACACCGTCACCCAGAGCGTCTATGAGCTGGGCTCGGCGTTCAAGCCGATCGCCATGGCGACCGCGATCGACAATGGCATCGTCACGGACATGTCGCGCCGCTTCGACGCGACGGCGCCGATCCAGGTCGGCCGTTTCCGGATCAAGGACGATCACGCGCAGAACCGCTGGCTCAACATCCCGGAAACGCTGATCCACTCGTCGAACATCGCCACTGCCCGCGTGGCCGATGAGATCGGCGCGGCGCGTATGCAGGACATGTTCCGCAAGATGGGCTTCGACACGAAGCCCGATATCGAGCTGATCGAAAAGGGCCGCCCGCTCTGGCCGCACTATTGGGCGCGCACCACGGTTATGACGACCGCTTACGGCCACGGCATTGCGGTGACTCCGCTTCACCTCGCCAATGCTTACGCCACGCTGGTGAACGGCGGTATCTGGCGCCCGACGACACTGCTCAAGGTGGCGCCCGGCCATGCGCCGAAGGGGCGCCGCGTCCTTAAGGAAGAAACCAGCGCGCGCCTTCGCCAGCTGCTGCGGTTGATCGTCACCAACGGCACAGGCCGTAAGGCCGAGGCGCCGGGCTATCGCGTTGGTGGCAAGACCGGCACGGCGGAAGCGGCCGAAGGTGGCGGCTATGCCCGCAACCGCAACGTTTCCACCTTCGCGGCGGTGTTCCCGATGGATGCGCCGCGCTATGTGGTGCTGACCATGATGGACAGCCCGAAGCGGGTGCAGGAAAACTCCTTCCAGACCACCGCCGCCTATACCGCTGCGCCCGTCGTCAGCCGCGTGATCAGCCGCACCGGCGCGATGCTGGGCGTCATCCCGGACGCCAATCGCGACATCGACCTGGGCGAACTGCCCAACCTCTTGTGGCGCGCGCCCGGCGACAAGAAGGTCGCGGCGGAATGAAGCTCGGCGACCTCATCCCCGACGGCGGCGATCGGACCGTCACCGGCTTTGCGATCGACCATCGCAAGGTCGCGCCCGGCACTATTTTCGGTGCTTTCGAAGGCCAGCGGGTGAACGGTGAGGATTTCATCCCCGCTGCAATTGCGGCCGGGGCGATCGCGGTGGTCGCTCGTCCGCAGGCGATCGTCGAGGGCGCGCTTCATATCGCCGACCACAACCCGCGTGCGCGTTTCGCGGAGCTGGCGGCGAAGTTCTTCGCGCCGTTCCCGGAGACGGCGGTCGCGGTGACGGGCACCAACGGCAAGACGTCCACGGTCGAACTGACGCGGCAATTGTGGCGGATGGCGGGGCACCACGCCGCCTCGATCGGCACGCTCGGCGTCACTACCGCGGACGAGCGGGTGACGACCGGCCTTACGACGCCCGATATCGTCACCTTCCTCTCCAATGTCGCCGGGCTGGCGCGCGAGGGTGTGACGCATGTCGCCTTCGAGGCATCGAGCCATGGGCTGACGCAGTATCGCACCGAAGGCCTGCGCGTATCCGCTGCGGCGTTCACCAATCTCAGCCGCGATCATCTCGACTATCACGGCGACATGGCGGCATATTTCACCGTCAAGCTGCGGCTTTTCTCCGAAGTGCTGGCGCCGGATGGCACCGCGGTTGTCTGGGCTGACGATCCCCATTCGGAACGGGTGATCGATCTTGCCCGCCAGCGTCGCAATCGCCTGATGACGGTGGGTGAGCATGGCGACGATATCCGCCTTGTCTCGCGCGACCCGACGCTGCTCGGGCAGGGGCTGGTCATCGCGGCCGGCGGAGCGGAGCATCACGTGAAACTGCCGTTGATCGGCGCATACCAGGCCGCGAATGCGCTGATGGCGGCGGCGCTGGTGATCGCGACCGGCGGCGATGTCGCGACGACCATCGCCGGCCTGGCACGGCTTCAGCCGGTGCGTGGCCGGCTGGAGCGCGCGGTGATCACCGCCAGCGGCGCGCCGGTCTATGTCGATTACGCGCACACGCCCGACGCGCTGGAGGCTGCGATCGCCGCGCTTCGCCCGCATGTCACTGGCCGGCTGATCCTCGTCTTTGGCGCCGGCGGCGATCGCGATCAGGGCAAGCGCGAACCGATGGGCGCGATCGCCCAGGCGCTCGCCGACGTGGTAATCGTGACGGACGACAATCCGCGCAGCGAGGATCCGGCCACGATCCGCGCCGATATTTTGAAGGCAGCGCCGGGCGCGATCGAACATGGCGATCGCCGCGGCGCCATCCGCCTCGCGATCGAGCAGGCGGGGCCGGAGGACATCGTCCTGATCGCCGGCAAGGGACATGAGCAGGGGCAGATCGTCGGCGATCTTGTCCTGCCGTTTGATGACGTGAGTGTAGCCAGGGAGGTTGCAGGTGAAGCGTAAGTTCGTGACCCCGTCGAAGCCCAATGCCACGGAAGGTGAGAAGCGCCCGCGTGAGCGCCGCACCCTCGGCGTCCGGTATGAGCTGGTGACGGGTGACAGCGTCAGCGGGCTGCGTTGAACCGCGCGGCGGCACGGCGCTTTCTCTTCCTGGCCGGGGCGCGCCCCGGCCTGTCGATACTGGACCCGGCCCATTGCCGCGGTGGTATAGGCGCGCGATGACTCTCTGGACCTCTGATGACATCGCCGCCGCCACAAACGGCGTCGCCCACGGCAGCTTTGCCGCGAGCGGCGTCGCTTTCGATTCGCGCGAGGTGGGCCCCGGTGACCTCTTCGTCGCGCTGAAAGGTGGGGCGACCGACGGCCACCGCTTTCTAGACCAGGCCTATGCGCAAGGCGCCGCCGGCGCGATCGTCTCTGCCGGCGCGGCGGGGCCGCACGTCGCCGTTACCGACACGTTCGCCGCGCTCGAGGATCTCGCCCGCGCCGCCCGCGCGCGTACTGACGCGCGGATCATCGGCGTCACCGGCTCGGTCGGCAAGACGTCGACGAAGGAAGCGCTGTTCGCCGCACTCGACCGCGGCGCGCGCGGCGCGGTGCATCGTTCGGTGAAGAGCTACAACAACCACACCGGCGTTCCGCTAAGCCTTGCGCGGATGCCTGCCGAGACTCGCTTCGGCGTCCTCGAAATGGGCATGAACCATCCGGGCGAGCTGGCGCATCTGACGACGCTCGTCCGCCCCCACGTCGCGATCGTCACCGCGATCGCTCCGGCGCATACCGAGTTCTTCCCCGACGAAGCGGCGATCGCCGACGCGAAGGGCGAGATTTTCCGCGGGCTGGAACCCGGCGGCGTCGCCATCATCCCATACGATAGCGCGCACCGTGATCGGCTGATCGCGGCCGCACGGCCGCATGCAGCACGCATTGTTACCTTCGGTACTGCGCCTGAGGCCGACGTGCGGCCGATCGAGACGATGCCGGTGAAAAGCGGCGGCACGTTCGTCACGGCACGTATCGGGGAACGCGAACTGAGCTTCACCGTCGCGCAGCCCGGCGCGCACTGGGTATCGAATGCGCTTGCGCTGCTGGCGGCGGTTGACGCGGTCGGCGGCGACCTTGCGCTCGGCGGTTTGGCGCTCGCTGATCTCGGCGGACTGCAGGGGCGCGGCGCGCGACTCCAGGCACAGGTGCCCGGCGGCGACATTCTGGTGATCGACGAAAGCTATAACGCCAATCCCGCTTCCATGGCCGCAACGCTTGCGGTGTTGGGCGCTGAGCCCGGCCGCCACGTTGCCGTTCTGGGCGAAATGCGCGAGCTGGGTGAAGGCTCGGCCGACTATCATGCAGCGCTTGCCACGCCCATCGCGGCGGCCCGCGTCGAAGCGGCGCTACTGGTCGGCGAAGCGATGGCCCCTCTTGCGCAGGCGCTTGAGGGAAAGACGAAATTCGTCCATGTGCGCGACGCCGCGGCGGCGCTTGAGGTCCTTCCGGATATGCTCGCGCCGGGTGATGCGGTACTCGTCAAGGGATCGAATGGGGTAGGGCTGTCGCGGATCGTCGCGACGCTTGCCGGGGGCATGGCTTAGTGTTGTACTGGATCGCCGAGCAGCTCGGATTTCCGAGCGTCCTCAACCTCATTCGCTATCTGTCGTTTCGCGCGGGTGCCGCCATCGCGACCGCGCTGTTCATCGGCCTGATCATCGGGCCCAAGTTCATCGGCTGGCTGCGCGTGCGCCAGGGCAAGGGTCAGCCGATCCGCGCCGACGGCCCGCAGACTCACCTCGCCAAGCGCGGCACGCCCACGATGGGCGGGCTGATGATCCTGACCAGCCTCGCGCTGTCGATCCTGATCTGGATGGATCTGCGCAACCCGTTCGTCTGGGCCTGCCTGTTCGTGACGCTCGGCTTCGGCGCGATCGGTTTCCTCGACGATTACGACAAGGTGCGAAAGGCAACGACGGCGGGTGTGCCCGGGCGTGTGCGCCTCCTGCTTGAATTCATTATCGCTGGCGTCGCGGCGTGGATCATCAGCTACGAGAACGGCACCGCGCTGTATCTGCCGTTCACCAACCGCATGTATATCGATCTGGGGCTATTTTACCCGCTGTTCGCCGCTTTCACGATCGTCGCCTTCGGCAATGCGGTGAACCTGACGGACGGTCTCGATGGCCTAGCGACCATGCCGGTGATCATCGCCTCGGTCGCCTTCATGCTGATCGTGTACCTCGCCGGCAACGTGAAGTTCGCGGATTACCTCGGCATCCCGCACGTTGCGCGGGCGGGCGATCTTGCCATCTTCTGCGGCGCGATGATCGGGGCAGGCCTCGCGTTCCTATGGTATAATGCGCCGCCCGCGGCGGTGTTCATGGGTGACACCGGCAGCCTTGCGCTTGGCGGCGCGCTCGGCACCATCGCCGTCGTCGCGCATCACGAGATCGTCCTCGGCATCATTGGCGGCCTATTCGTCGTTGAGGCGATGAGCGTCATCATCCAGGTGTTCTGGTACAAGCGGACCGGCCGGCGCGTGTTCCGCATGGCGCCGATCCACCACCATTTCGAACAGCTCGGCTGGAGCGAGCCGACCGTCGTGATCCGTTTCTGGATCATCAGCCTGGTCCTGGCGCTTGCCGGCCTCTCAACGCTGAAGCTGCGGTGATCATTTCTCCCGCCTGGGCCGGCAAGCGCTATGCGGTGCTGGGGCTCGCGCGTTCGGGCCTTGCGACGGTGCGCGCGCTGGCGAAGGCTGGCGCGCATGTCGTCGCGTGGGACAGCAACGCCGAGGCGCGTAGCGCGGCCGAGGGAATCGACGGCGTTATCGTCCATGACATAGCCGCGCTGACCCTCACCGGGGCGGCGGGTCTCGTCGTGTCGCCCGGGGTGCCGCTCAACACGCATCCGCTGGCAGCCAAGGCGCGGGCGGAAGGCGTCCCGATCATCGGCGATATCGAACTGTTCGCTGAGGCGCGCGCGAGCCTGCCGCCGCACAAGGTGGTCGGCATCACCGGCACCAACGGCAAGTCGACCACCACCGCGCTCATCACGCACATTCTGAAGACGGCTGGCGTGCCGGCGCTGATGGGCGGCAATATCGGGCTGCCGATCCTGGCGCAGGATCCGCTGCCCGAAGGCGGCGTCTATGTGCTTGAACTGTCGAGCTACCAGATCGACCTGACGTCGCGGCTCGATTGCGACGTCGCCGTGCTGCTCAACATCACGCCCGATCATCTCGATCGCTACGACGGCTTCGAAGGCTATGTCGCGTCCAAGGAACGGCTGATTGCCATCCAGTCGGCGGATCATTTGGCGGTGATCGGCACCGCTGACGCGCCCTCCGCAACCGTCGCTGACGAAATCGAGGCGCGGGCCAGGCGCCTGATCCGGATCGCGCCGGACGTCGGCGTGGATCAGTCCGGCTGGTCCTCCCTTCAGGGCCCGCACAACGCACAGAACGCGCTCGCTGCGATTGCCGTGTGCCAGGCGCTCGGCATCGCTGAGGATGACATCCAGCGCGGCCTCGCAAGCTTCGCCGGCCTGCCGCACCGCATGGAGAAGATCGGCGAGGTGGCAGGCGTCGCTTATGTCGACGACAGCAAGGCGACCAACCCGGAAAGCACCGCGCCAGCGCTCGGTGCCTTCGATCGCGTGCACTGGATTGTCGGCGGACGCGCCAAGGGCGAGGATCTCGACGCCTGCGCGCCGTATTTCGGGCATGTCGTGCGTGCCTATACGATCGGTGAGGCAGGCCCCGTGTTCGCCCGCGTGCTTACCGACAAGGTGCCCGTCGAGGAAGCGGGAACGCTGGAGGCGGCCGTGCGCCGCGCGGCGGAGCTTGCGGCGCCCGGCGAGACGGTGCTGCTGTCGCCGGCGGCCGCATCATTCGATCAGTTCCGCGATTACGAACATCGCGGCCAGGCATTTCGTGAAGCGGTAGGGGGCCTCGCGTGACCGAATTGTCGAACAGCGCCGGCCTGCGCGGCCGGTTCAAGGAACGGGGCGGCCGCGGCGATCGCTCGCCGTTCGGCACGTGGTTCTGGGATACCGATCGGCTGCTGCTGCTGCTCACCTTCGCGCTGATCGCGGTGGGCTTGCTGTCGGTCGCGGCCGCATCGCCGGCGAGCGCGGTGCGCTATTCGGGCGAGCAGTTGAAGATCCCGCCGCTTTACTACTTCTGGCGCCAGGTGATGTGGGTGCTGGTGTCGCTGCCGGTCTTGATCGGGGTCTCGATGCTCCCCGTCAACGTCGCGCGACGCGCCGCGGTCATGGGCGCGGCGGCATTCAGCGTGATGCTCGTGCTGGTGCTGATCCCGGGCGTTGGGGTCGAGGTGAACGGGGCGAAGCGCTGGCTCGGTGTCGGCGTTGCCCAGTTCCAGCCGTCCGAGTTCCTGAAGCCGTGCTTCATCGTCACCGTCGCCTGGCTGCTTTCGCTTCGCTCCAAGGACGAAAGCCTGCCGCTTACCGCGATCACCTGCGGCATGACCGCGACGGTCGCGTTGCTGCTGATGCTCCAGCCCGATTTCGGCCAGACGATCGTGTTCGCGACCGTCTGGATGGTGCTGCTGATGATCGCGGGCACGCCGATGCGCACGCTCGCCGCCTTCTTCGCCATGGCGCCGGTCGGGCTGGTCGCCGCCTACATGTTCTATGGAACGGCACGCGCGCGCATTGATGCCTTCCTGTTCCGTGATCCCAACGAAGCGGAAGGCGCGCACTTCCAGACCGATGCCGCGCATGCGACGCTGACGTCGGGCGGCTGGACCGGGACCGGGCCGGGCGCCGGCACGGTGAAGTTTGGCCTGCCCGAAGCGCATACCGACTATATCTTTTCGGTGGTTGGCGAGGAGTTCGGTCTCCTAGCCTGCATGGTGATCGCGGTGCTGTTCCTCGCCATCGTCGTGCGCGTGTTCGTGAAGATGCTGGACGAGCAGGACGGCTTCAAGCTGCTCGCGGCGTCCGGCCTTGCGACCCAGTTCGGTGTCCAGGCCTTGGTGTCGATGGCGGTGAACACCGGCCTCGCACCCTCCAAGGGGATGACCTTGCCGTTTATCAGTTATGGTGGCTCGTCGATGATTGCGCTGTCGCTCGGCATGGGGCTGTTGCTGGCCTTCACCCGGCGCAACCCGTTCCTGTTGCGCAGCCCCTATGTCACCCGCTGGGGGCCGGCGGCATGACGCGCGCGCGCCACTTCGTTCTGGCGGCTGGCGGGACCGGCGGCCACATGGTGCCAGCCGCTGCGCTCGCGGAAGAGCTGATGCGCCGCGGCCACCGCGTCGCGCTGGTCAGCGATGCGCGCGGCGTGCGCTTCCCCGGCCTGTTTGAAGGCGTGCAGACGCACGTGCTGCCGGCCGGGCGTCTCGCCGGCGGCCCGCTCGGCTGGGCCAAGGCCGCGCGTGAGATGTGGCGCGGTCGCGCGATGGCACGGCAGCTGTATCGCACGTTCCGGCCGGCGGCGGTGATCGGCTTCGGCGGCTATCCCGCCTTCCCCGCACTGGCCGCTGCCTTCGCCGAGAAGATCCCTACCGCGGTACACGAGCAGAATGCCGTGCTCGGCCGAGTGAACCGGCTGGTCGCCGCCCGTGTCGACGCCATCGCCACTTCTTATGCCAGGACGGAGCGGCTGAAGCCGAAGTTCGAGGGCAAGACCCACTATATCGGCAATCCGGTGCGCGACATTGTGCTGGCCTTGCGCGCCAAGCCCTACCCGCTGCTGGAGGAGGACGGCATCTTCCGGCTGCTCGTCACCGGCGGGTCGCAGGGCGCGAGCGTCCTTTCCAAGGTAGTGCCGGACGGCCTGGCGATGCTGCCGGTCGCCTTCCGCCGGCGCCTGCAGGTGACGCATCAGGCCCGGATCGAGGATATTGACGCTGCGCGCGCGAAATATGCCGAGCTCGAGATTGCGGCGACGCTGGCCACTTACCTCCCAGATCTGCCTGAGGAGCTGGGCTGGGCGCATCTCGTGATCGCCCGCGCAGGGGCCTCCACCATTTCGGAACTCACCGCTGCCGGCCGTCCCGCGATCCTCGTGCCGCTGCCTGGCGCGACGGACGATCACCAGACGGCGAATGCCCGCGAGATCACCGCAGCGGGCGGTGCGCGGACGATCCCGCAAAGCGCCTTTACGCCCAGCGAGCTCGCCAAACAGATGCAGAAGCTCGGCCTCGATCCGGCCGCGCTGCAGAATGCCGCCGGCCGTGCCCGTGGCTGCGGAAAGCCCGATGCCGCGCGCGATCTTGCCGATCTGGTCGAAAGCCTTGATTCGCCGCTCACCCCGCTGCCGATTGGGCCGGCAGTGAAGAAGGAGGCGTTTGCGTGAAGGGTGTCGCGACCGACATCGGTACGATCCATTTCGTCGGCATCGGCGGCATCGGCATGTCCGGCATTGCCGAGGTGATGCACAATCTCGGCTATGTGGTGCAGGGCTCCGATGTCGCGGAAAGCTATGTCGTCGAGGGTCTGCGCAGCCGCGGCATCAAGGTGACGATCGGCCATGACGCGGCGAACGTCGATGGCGTCGCCGTCGTGGTCACCTCCACCGCGGTGAAGCGCGGCAATCCGGAAGTCGAGGCTGCGCTCAGTCAGCGTATCCCGGTGGTTCGCCGCGCGGAAATGCTCGCCGAGCTGATGCGCCTGAAGTCGACCGTCGCGGTCGCCGGCACACACGGAAAAACGACGACCACCTCGATGATCGCCGCGTTGCTGGACGCTGGCGGCGTCGATCCGACCGTCATCAACGGCGGCATCATCAACAGCTACGGCTCGAACGCCCGGCTCGGCGACAGCGACTGGATGGTGGTGGAAGCCGATGAGAGCGACGGCAGCTTCCTGCGGCTCGACGGCACGATCGCGGTAGTGACCAACATCGATCCCGAGCATCTCGATCACTATGGCAGCTTCGCGAAGGCGAAGGACGCCTATGTCGAATTCGTCGAGAACGTGCCCTTCTACGGCGCGGCCTTGCTGTGCCTCGATCACCCGGAGGTGCAGGCGCTGATCCCACGCGTGCGCGATCGCCGGATCGTCACTTATGGCTTCGCGGCCAGCGCCGACGTGCGCGGCGTCAACGTGTCGCCCTATCCCGGTGGTAACCGGTTTGAAGCGATCATTCGCCATCGCGATGGCACCACCCGCTCGATCGAGGGGATCGATCTGCCCATGCCCGGCCGCCACAACGTGCAGAACGCGCTCGCCGCGATCGGCGTCGCGCTGGAACTTGGCATCGACGATGCGACGATCCAGCAGGGCTTCCAGAAATTCGGCGGCGTGAAGCGGCGCTTCACCAAGGTCGGCGAGGTCGCCGGTGCGACGATCATCGACGATTACGGCCATCATCCGGTCGAGATCCGGGCGGTCCTCGCCGCGGCGCGTGAAAGTGCGCAGGGACGCGTGATCGCGGTCGTCCAGCCGCACCGCTATTCGCGCCTCGGCAATCTGATGGAAGACTTCCAAGGCGCCTTCAACGATGCCGACTCGGTCTATGTGACGCCGGTCTATGCCGCAGGCGAGGCGCCAGTGCCCGGCGTCGACGCTGAAGCCCTGGTCGACGGACTGAAGCGCCGCGGCCACCGCGCCGCTGCTACGATCGCCAATGCCGATGCGCTCGCCGATGCACTCGCGGCCGATCTTCGTGCGGGCGATCAGGTTGTGTGCCTTGGCGCTGGCGACATCACCAAATGGGCTGCCGGCCTTGCGCCCGCGATCGAGGCACGGCGGTGAGCGCGATGGGCGAAACCATGCCCGCAGCCGGCACCGAAGGCACCGCGCCCGCCCGCGCGCCGGTGCAGAGCCGTCTGACGCAGAACGCGCCCCTCGCACCGCTCGTCTGGTTCAAGTCGGGCGGCGCCGCCGAATGGCTGCTCGAACCGGCCACCGTCGATGATCTCGCCAAGTTCCTCGCGAACCTCGATCCCGCCGTGCCGGTGTTGCCGCTTGGCCTCGGCTCGAACCTGATCGTTCGCGACGGCGGCGTCCCCGGCGTCGTGGTCCGTCTCGGCAAGCCCTTCGCAAAGGTCGAGGCGATCGACGCGACGACGCTGCGCTGCGGCGGCGGTGCCAGCGGGATCCTCGTATCCTCCACTGCGCGTGATGCAGGCATCGCTGGCGTCGAGTTCCTTCGCTCGATTCCCGGCACCGTCGGCGGCTTCGTCCGCATGAACGGCGGCGCTTACGGTCGCGAAACGGCAGACATCCTGGTCGAATGCGAGGTCGTGTTGCGCTCGGGTGAGCTGGTCACGCTCCGCGCCGCCGACCTCCACTACAGCTATCGCCATTCCGAGCTGCCCGACGGCGCGATCGTCGTCAGCGCCATCTTCCGCGGCCGGCCCGGCGATCCGGCGGCGATCCAGGAGGAAATGGACCGCATTGCCGCCAGCCGTGAGGCGTCGCAGCCGCTTCGCTCCAAGACCGGTGGCTCGACCTTCAAGAACCCGCCCGGGCACAAGGCCTGGTCGCTGGTCGACGAGGCTGGCTGCCGCGGCCTGACACGCGGCGACGCGCAGGTCAGCGAGAAGCATACGAACTTCCTCCTAAACCTCGGCAACGCGACCAGCGCGGACATCGAGGCGCTGGGTGAGGACGTGCGGCGGCGCGTGAAGGAGAAGAGCGGCGTGACCCTCGAATGGGAAATCCAGCGCGTGGGGGTGGCATCGTGAGCCCATTGCATATCGTCGTGCTGATGGGCGGCTGGTCGGCCGAGCGCGAAGTGTCGCTGTCGTCCGGCGCCGGCATCGCCGAGGCGCTGGAATCGCTCGGCCATCGCGTCACCCGGATCGACATGGATCGCAATGTCGCCGCGCGCCTTGCCGAGGCGGCGCCCGATCTCGTCTTCAATGCGCTGCATGGCTCACCGGGCGAGGATGGCTCGATCCAGGGCCTGATGGACATCATGGGGCTGCGTTACACCCACAGCGGCCTCGCCACGTCCGTCATCGCGATCGACAAGGTGCTGACGAAGCAGGCGCTGGTGCCGCACGGCGTGCCGATGCCCGGCGGCCGCATCGTTGCGACGGAGGATCTCTTCGCCGCCGATCCGCTGGCGCGCCCCTATGTTCTGAAGCCGGTCAACGAAGGCTCGTCGGTTGGCGTCGCGATCGTCACCGACGAGGGGAACTACGGCAATCCGATCAGCCGCGAGGCGAAGGGACCCTGGCAGGAGTTCGACGAGCTTCTCGCCGAGCCGTACGTTCGCGGCCGCGAACTGACGACAGCGGTGCTGGGCGATCGCGCGCTTGGCGTCACCGAGCTTCGGCCCAAGTCCGGCTGGTACGATTACGACGCCAAATATACCGAGGGGATGACCGAGCATATCTTCCCGGCACCGGTGCCGGACGAGATCGCCGAAGCGTGCAAGGCAATCGCGCTTCGGGCACACCAGTTGCTCGGCTGCAAGGGCTGCAGCCGGGCCGACTTCCGCTGGGATGACGAGCGCGGCGTCGACGGCCTGTTCCTGCTCGAAGTGAACACGCAGCCGGGGATGACGCCGCTCAGCCTGGTGCCCGAGCAGGCGCGCCACGTCGGCATGAGCTATCCCGAGCTTGTCCAGGCGATCGTCGACGAAGCGCTGAAGGATCACGCACAATGAGCCGCGCGATCAAGCGAGACACGCCGCGCCGCCCGACGGTGCGCCGCCCACCGCCCAAACAATCGCTCGGCGATCGCATTATCGCCAAGTTGCCGGTCAGCGAGGCAACGCTGCGCCGTGCCGTCACGTGGACGATCCTGGCGACGACTGGCGCCGTAGCGATCGCCACCGCCACGTGGTTCGGCGTGCCAGCGGCCGTCGGCGCGGCGGTGGCGGACAGCACGGGTCAGCTTGGCCTGCGCGTCGAGCAAGTCGACATCACCGGGCTTAAGCGGATGAACCGCGAGACGGTGTACGCCGTAGCGCTGGAGGATCAGCCCAAGGCGATGCTCCGCGTCGATCTCGATCAGATCCGCGAGCGGCTGCTGGCGTACGGCTGGGTCGCGGACGCCTATGTCTCGCGCCGGCTGCCCGATCGGCTGCTGATCCACATCGTCGAGCGTGAACCGGCGGCGATCTGGCAGAATGGCGGCAATCTGACGCTGATCGACGCGCAGGGCGTGCCGCTGGAGGCGGTGGACCGCAACCACATGCCCGATCTGCCGCTGGTGATCGGCCCGGGCGCGGATCGGCAGGAGGCCGCCTATCAGCGGCTGCTCGCCGCGGCACCGGCGCTGAAGCCGCGCGTGAAGGCCGCTACTTGGGTCGGCAATCGCCGCTGGGATCTAACCTTCGATACGGGCGAGACGCTCGCCCTGCCGCAGGAGGGGGCCGCGGCCGCGCTGGTGAAGTTCGCGCAGCTTGACGGCGCCCGCTCCCTGCTCGGCAAGGGGTGGCTCCGCTTCGACATGCGCGATCCGGCGAAACTGGTGGCGCGCAAGCCGGGCGCGGACATGGAGCATCAGGTACCCGATGGGGACGGGGCCGCGATCGATCCGGAACGACTGGCCCGGGTGGGCGACGCATAACGACGACGGGCAGGCAACAGGGAACAGGCAATGGCGAAGGCAGCACCGGAAGGACTGATTACCGCACTCGACATTGGCACGTCGAAAGTGTCGGCGATGATCGCGCAGCGCGGCGACGGCGGCGAGCTGATCGTGCTCGGCACCGGCCAGCGCGAATCGAAGGGCGTGAAGCGCGGCTATATCGCCGACATGGCGCTGACGGAGGTCGCCGTCCGCGAGGCCGTTGCGCAGGCGGAACGGATCGCCGGCTTCAACATCGAGAACGTCTGGGCCGGTTTCTCCGCCGGCGGGCTCGTCAGCGACGAGGCGTTCATCGAGGTTGAGCTGAACGGCCATCGCATCGAACAGCAGGACATCGACGCGCTGCTGCAGGAAGGTCGCTCGGCGATCGACCCGCAGGGCCGGATGGTGCTGCACGCGCAGCCCGCGCTCTACACGCTCGATGGCCTGACTGGCGTCAAGAAGCCGCTCGGCCTCCACGCCGATCGCCTTGGTGTGCACATCCACGTCATCGCTGCCGATGGCTCGCCGGTACGCAACCTCGATCTGACGGTGCGCTCGGCGCATCTCGAGGTGAAGTCGATCATCGCCTCGCCGGTCGCCACCGGGCTCGCCTGCCTCAGCGAGGAGGAACGTGACCTTGGCGTCGCGCTGGTCGAGATCGGCGCCGGGATCACCAATGTCTCCCTCTTCGCTGGCGGCATGCTTGTCGGGCTGAAGTCGCTCGCGATCGGCTCGTGCGACATCACCGACGATATCGCCTCGGCATTCGGCACCACGCGCAGCCAGGCGGAGCGGATGAAGTGCTTCCACGGCTCGGCCAATGCTTCGCCGCGCGATAATCACGAGATGATCACGATCCGCCCGGGGGCGGGGGACGATGACGCCGATCCGCTGCAGATCACCAAGGCGGCGCTGATCGCGGTCATCCGCACGCGGCTGGAGCATCTCGTCAACGAGATCCAGAACGCGCTGAAGGAGCTGAAGTTCGAAGGTCCGGTGGGTCGCCAGGTGGTGCTGACGGGCGGCGGCGCGGAGTTGAAGGGCATTGCCGATTACGCGCAGCAGGTGCTCGGCCGCTCGGTGCGCGTCGGCCGGCCGCGCGGGCTGACCGGCCTGCCGGATGCGCATGCCGGGCCGGGCTTTGCCACCCTTGCGGGGCTCGCCTTCTTCGCGGCATCTGACCCGGTCGACCTGCGCGGTCTCGTGCCCCAACAGCAGATGGTGGTGCGGCAAAAAGGGCTTGGCGCGTTGAAGCGGTTGTTCCAGGCGGCGAAGGCGAATTATTGATCGCAGAGGGCCGCTTTTCGGCTGGCACCTACGCTTTCAATGCTGCACTAAGATCAATGGCGATGGCGGGCCAGTGTTTCGTGCCCGAAATGACGGAGTAATTGGCGATGGGCATTGAATTCATTGCACCCGAAGTTGACGAACTGACCCCGAAGATCGCGGTTGTCGGCGTCGGCGGTGCGGGCGGCAACGCAATTGCCAACATGATGCGGGCAGATGTGCAGGGCGTCGACTTCTTGGTCGCGAACACTGATGCCCAGGCGCTGAAGCAATCGATCGCGCCGCAGAAGATCCAGCTTGGTGCGAAGATTACGCAAGGTCTTGGTGCGGGCAGTCGTCCCGAGATCGGCCGCGCCGCTGCCGAGGAAACGATCGAGCAAGTGTCGAAGCTGCTCGAAGGCGCCCATATGTGCTTCATCGCGGCCGGCATGGGCGGCGGCACCGGTACCGGCGCCGCGCCGGTTATCGCCAAGGCCGCGCGCGACATGGGCATCCTCACCGTCGGCGTCGTCACCAAGCCGTTCGCCTTCGAAGGCAAGCGCCGCGCCAAGTCGGCCGAGCAGGGCATCGAGGAACTGCAGAAGTTCGTCGACACGCTGATCGTCATCCCGAACCAGAACCTGTTCCTGATCGCCAACGCCAACACGACGTTCAAGCAGGCCTTCGAGCTCGCGGACGAGGTACTGCAGCAGGGCGTGCGCGGCATCACTGATCTCATGGTCATGCCTGGCCTCATCAACCTCGATTTCGCCGACGTCCGCTCGGTGATGCAGGAGATGGGCAAGGCGATGATGGGCACCGGCGAGGCGGACGGCGACGACCGCGCGCTGGTCGCCGCGCAGAAGGCGATTGCCAACCCGCTGCTCGACGGCGTGTCGATGCAGGGCGCGAAGGGCGTCATCATCTCGATCACCGGCGGCGAGGACATGCGCCTGCTCGAAGTGGACGAGGCGGCGAATCACATCCGCGAGCTGGTCGATCCGGACGCGAACATCATCTGGGGTTCGGCCTTCAATCCGGATCTCGAAGGCCGCATCCGCGTGTCGGTGGTCGCAACCGGCATAGAGGCAGTCGAGCGCACCGAGGCACCGACCGCGGAGCCGGGCCGCGCATTCAGCTTCTCGGCACCGCGCCGTATCGACACTCCGGCGCCGGCGCCCGCCGCGACCACGCCGACCGCACCCACTGCTTCGGCCACGGCGCCGGCACCGCAGCCGACCGGTGCTGCCGCAGGTGCGATGGCGAGCGGCGTGCCGACGCCCGGCGTCTCGCCGGAGGTACAGCCCGCTCCTGCGGCTCGCGAAGTCGAGGACGAGGCTGGCGGCGACGAGCTGCTGCTGGGTGCCGACACGATCGTTCCTGCAGCGCCCTCGGCGTCTACCAAGCCCGCGCAGCCGCGCGTGTTTGGCGATGACGAGCCGGCCGAGGCCCCGCGCCGCCGCTTCCTCTCGGGCGGCAGCGAGGCTGGCGCCGAAAGCGTTCCGCCGCAACCGCGCGTGAAGCTTGGCGGCACGCTGTTCGAGCGGATGCAGAATGCCTCGCGCGGTACGCAGCGCAAGGAAGAGGAAGAGGGCAAGGAGTCGCTCGACATCCCGCGTTTCCTTCACCGCCAGAACAACCAGTAATCATGGGCGCACACGCGGCGGCCGGTGTTCGTCGGCCGCCGCGTGCAGCTTGGCGCGTGGTGGCGCGGCGCTCATTGCCGGTTCATCGCCCCTCGTTGTAAACGCTTGACGCTCATGTCGATTTCTCGCCCTCTCATCATCGCCGTCGCCCTGACTGGCGCACCGGCGGCGCTCGCGCAGACCTCCCCTTCGCCGGGCATGGTGCAGCCGCTGCAGACCATGCCCCGCCCCACGCCGGACGCCGATGCGCTCGCCAATGCGATGCGCCGACTCGGCAGCAATCCGCGCGATCTGTCGTCGCTGATCGAGGCGGGCGAGCTGTCGCTGCGGCTGGGTGACGTGAATGCCGCCGCGGCGTTGTTCAAGCGCGCCGAGAACGTCGACCCGATGAACGGCCGCGTGAAGGCGGGCATGGCGCGGATCCTCGTCACGCAGGAACGTCCCGGTGAGGCGCTGCGCTATTTCGACCAGGCAACCGGCTATGGCCTTGATCCGCGCACCTTCGCTGGCGATCGTGCGCTCGCCTATGACCTTATCGGCGAACAGGAGCGGGCGCAGCGGGATTATCGAATCGCGCTGAAGCAGGCGCGAAGTGACGAGGTCGAACGGCGTTATGCCCTGTCTCTCGCTTTGTCCGGCAAACGTGAACAGGCGCTCGCCGAGATCGATCAGCAGGTCCGCAAGAACGATCGCAGCGCGTGGCGCACCCGCGCCTTCATCCTGGCGTTGACCGGGGACGTGCCGGGCGCCGAGAAGATCGCGGCGACGATGATGCCGCCGGGCATGGGCAACGCGCTCGCGCCCTTCTTCTCCCGCCTCGGCACGCTCGGCCCGGCGGACAAGGCGTTTGCCGTTCATTTCGGGGAGCTTCGCGCCTCGCCGCAGCGGCTGGCCGATCGCCGCATGGCGCCGCCGCTCCCAGCGCTGCCGCCCGAGTCTCCGCCGCCGGTCCAGGTTGCCGCGGCGCCGGCCCAGCCGCCGCAACGCGCGCTCGATCCGCGTCAGGAGCGTCAGCGCAAGCGCGACGAGGCGCGCCGCCAGCGAGAACTCGCCCGCGAGCAGGCGCGCGCGCGTCGCTCCGGCCGCACCGCGACGCCGGTCGCGGTTGCCAGTGCCACCACCAAGGCACCGGCTGACCCCACCGCCGGGCTTCAGCCGCCGCGCTACGGCAATGGCGTCACTTTTACGGCGCCCCGCGCCGTGGTGCAGTCGCTCCCCAATGCGCCAGCGCCTTCGCAGCCGGCGCCTGCAGTTGCCCAGGCGCCGACGCCGTCCTCTTCCACCACCTACGCGGCAACGCGCACGACGCCAGCGCCCGCCGTGACGACTTCCACTTACGGTACGTCAGCACCGTGGCGCCCGTCATCGCAAACGGTCGGCGCCAACACTGGCGCGACGACGACACCCACCCCGGCGCCCGCGCCCGTGGCGCAGGCCCCCTGGCGCCCGGCCTCGCAGACGGGCGGATCGACCGTTGCATCGACGACCCCGCCCGCATCGGCGGCCGCGACAACCGGCACCCGAGCCGGGCTCGCCAGTACGACCACCTCTGCGCCGCAGCCGGGCTTCTCCAGCAGCGCGCCATCAACCACGGTCACGAGCACGGGAAGTCTGACGAGCGCGTCCGCGCCGACTTCGCCCGCACCGGCCGCTGCCACGGCAGTGGCCAGCGAGCCGCCGGTCGCCACCGGCCTCAGCGAGGACTCGATTCTCGCGCGGATCATGGCGGGTATCTCGATTCCGGCGGAAGAGCTCGGCGTGCCCCCGGTCCGGCGACAGCCGGTCCGCGAAGTTGCCGCCGCACCGGCTCCGGCGCCCGCCCCAGGCGCCGCGACCGCTGCCACGCCCCGTGCAGCGCCCGATCGTCCCGCGCCAGTGCCGCGCGCGGGCGAGGTCGCAGTACGCGAGCCGGCGCCCAAGCCAACTTCCACGCCCACTCCGACCGAGAAGGCCACGTCCGCCAAGTCGAAGGCCGGTACGGCGCTCGCCAAGGCAGATACCAAGGCGGAGAAGGAGCCCCCCGTCGATCCGAAGAAGGCCGCCGCCGATCGAAAGGCTGCTGCCGAGAAGAAGGCGGCCGATGCCAAGAAGGCTGCCGACGCCAAGAAGGCTGCGGAAGAAGCACGCATCGCCAAGTCTGATCCGGCGCGCATCTGGGTCCAGGTCGCCGGCGGCGCGAACCAGAAGGATCTGCCCAAGGCGTGGAGCGCGGCACAGGCCAAGGCTCCGGCGCTCAAGGGCAAGTCCGCCTATACGACGCCGCTGCGTGCCACGAACCGCGTCGTCACCGGGCCGTTCAAGACGGATGCGGAGGCGCGCGCCTTCGTCAACACGCTCGCCAAGCAGGGCATTGCCGCATTCCCCTTCACCAGCGAGAAGGGCCAGAAGATGACGAAGCTTTCCGACAAGTGAGTGGGCTCGCGTCCTGGGCATCCGACCCGGCGCACAGCAAAGGCCGCCTTCACGAAGAACAAAGCAAGTCCGCAGCTGGCGTGGAGCGTGGTCCGCGTGATGCCTATCAGCGTGATCGTGACAGGATCGTTCATTCGATCGCCTTCCGCCGCCTGCGCCACAAGACGCAGGTTTTCCTGGCGCCCGATGGCGATCACTTCCGCGTCCGCCTGACCCACAGCCTGGAGGTGGCGCAGATCGGCCGCACGATCGCCCGTGCGCTCGGGCTGAACGAGGATCTGACGGAAGCGCTCTGCCTCGCGCATGACATCGGCCATCCCCCGTTCGGCCACGCCGGCGAGGATGCGTTGAAGGCTGCCATGCAGGGGGCAGGGGGGTTCGACCACAACGGCCACACGCTGCGCACGCTGATGCAGATCGAGCGTGCCTATCCGCGGTTCGACGGGCTGAACCTCACCTGGGAAACGCTCGAGGGTCTCGCCAAGCACAATGGCCCGGCCCGCCACCCCGGCTGGGCCCTGGCGGAAGCGGATGCGCTGGCGAACTTCGGCCTCGATGGTTGGTCCAGCCTCGAGGCGCAGGTCGCCGCGCTGGCCGACGACATCGCCTATGACAATCACGACATCGACGATGGCCTTCGCGCCGGGCTGCTGTGCGTGGACCAACTCCTCGCCGTGCCGCTGGTCGCTAGCGGGTGGGACAAGGTCCGCGGCGCATTCCCGGAAGTGAGCGAGCGTCGCCAGGCGCGCGAGCTGGTGCGCAGCCAGATCGGCGTGATGGTGAACGATCTCATCGGCGAAACGAAGCGCCGGATCGCGGAGGCGGGCGTCGAGACGGTCGCGGACGTGCGCACTGCCGGCCGCGCCCTCGTCGCCTTCTCGGACCCGATGCGCATCGCCGAACGCGATCTGAAGCGCTTCATGTACGCCAACCTCTATCACCACCCGCGCCAGCTTGAGGCGGCAGCGGCCGCGCAGCAGGTGGTGTCCGGCCTCTTCGCCGCCTTCCGGGCCGATCCCGCGACGCTTCCCGAGGAATGGCGCACCCGGCTGCCCGTCGACGAGCCAGGGCTCAGCCGCCACATCGCCGACTATATCGCCGGCATGACCGATCGTTATGCGGTGCGCGAATATTGCCGTGTCGTCGGCCCGGTCAGCATGCCCGAAGGCTTCTGAGCCCAGCTCAGTTCTTGATCCGCCACCCGCGGCTGAGCAGCGTGTAGCAGACAATCGCCAGCACCACGTCGATCGCCAGGATCACCAGGCTGCCCAGCAGCACCGGCGAGTCCGCAATGCCGAGGAACCCGTAACGGAAGCCCGAGATGATGTAGAAGAACGGGTTCGCATGGCTGATATTGTGGAAGATCGGCGACAGCCGGTCGACCGAATAGAAAGTGCCCGACAGCAAGGTCAGCGGCGCGACCACGAAGTTGGTGACCGCGGCGGCATGATCGAACTTCTCCGCCCAGATCGATGTCAGCACGCCGATCAGCGCGAGGAACACCGATCCCAGCAGGCCGAACCAGAGCACCGCCAGCGGATGTGCCGGCAGCACGTGCACGCCGGGCCACAGCAGCATCGCCAGCCAGACGGTGGCGCCGACCAGGAACGCGCGCGTCACGGCGCCGCCGACCAGCGCCGTCAGCAGCTCCGCGATCGACAGCGGCGGCATCAGGTAATCGACGATCGTGCCCTGGATCTTGCCGACGAGCAGCGAAAAGCTGGCGTTGGCGAAGGCATTGTTCAGCATGCCCATGACGATGAGGCCGGGGGCCACGAAATCGGCGAAGGCGACCATGGTGCCGCCCAGATGAACCTCGCTTCGCCCGCCCAATGCGACGGTGAAGATGATGAGATACAGCAGCGTCGTAATCGCCGGCGCCCAGATCGTCTGGAGCTGCACCTTGAAGAACCGGCGCACCTCCTTCACATATAGGGTCTTCAGGCCGCCCCAATTGACGTTCCGGATCGTCGGCACGCCGGGCGCGCTCCTGATCAACGATTGATCTTTGCCGATCGGGGGGTGGCTGCTCATTGCGCAATCGCGTAGTCGCTGCTGCTGCCTGCCGCAAGAAATGAAGGAACGACGAGTCCCATGTCCTGGACCGAGGAACGGATCGATACGCTGCGCAAGATGTGGGAAGGCGGCCAGACCGCCAGCCAGATCGCCGAGGCGCTGGGCGGCGTCAGCCGCAATGCCGTGATCGGCAAGGCACACCGCCTGGGGCTCCAGTCGCGTCCGTCACCGGTCGTCCCGAAGGACGCGGAGGCTAAGGCACAGGCACAGGCACAGGCGCAGGTGCAGGCGGAAGCACCCGCGGCTGTTGCGGCGCCACCGCCGCCGCCGCCCGCACCGCCGGCGCCCCCGCCGGCCGCGCCGGTCGCAGCTCCCAAGCCATCTCCGGCGTCTTCGCCGACGTCGAAGCCGGCGGCCCCTGCGTTCACCCAGGCATCGGAGCCCAAGCCGATCACCATCACCACGCCGCTCGAACCGGAGCGGTCGGTCGATCAGGCGCGGATGGTCCGTTCGGTTGGTCCCGGCGGCTTCGTGCGCCAGGCACCGGGGGAACAGCAGGCGCCCAGCACGCCGGCCCCGCCGCGCCGCCTCGTTCCCGCCAAGCCGTCACCGGAAATGGCCGGCAAGACGACGCTGCTCGATCTCAGCGACAAGGTCTGCAAATGGCCGCTCGGCCACCCGGGTGAGCCGGATTTCCACTTCTGCGGCGAGAAGGTGAACCCTGGCTTCCCTTATTGCGTCGCGCATTGCGGTCACGCCTATCAGGCGCAGTTGCCGCGCCGCGATCGCCGCGCCGCGCCGCTGCCCTTCGGCGGCCCGCGCCCGCGCTAAGCGCTGCGTGCATATCGCCCCGGTCTGACCGGGGTGGCTGGAAACAGGAACGGATCCGCTCCCTCGCCGGGCGCGGATCCGTTTCCTTTTGGCGAAGTCGCCACTTCTGATGACCGTGCTGCGACCAGGCGCGTGGCCCGGTCGCAACGTGCTTGATCAGAAGCGGAACGCGGCAGTGGCGCGCAGCGAGTGCCACCGGAACTTGTCGTCGCTGCGACGGAAGTCGGTGCCACCTGCGTTCCCCAGCAGGAACGGGTTGGTCGCCGGGGTCGTGCCGGTGCTGCCGGCGCGAACGCGGTAATCATCGTCCTGATACTGGTGGTACATGTACTCGAGGCCGATCGAGAAGTTACGGCCGATGCGCTGCTCGACGCCGCCACCGCCAGTGATGCCCCACTGGTTACGCTTGCCGCTTTCGGTGAAGGCGTTCGCGGTGTTGGTCGTGGTGAAGCTGCGGTCGATCCGCGCATAGCCCGGGCCGAACGTGCCGTAGAACAGGGTGGTGTCGTTCGGCGTGTAGCCGATGCGGCCACGGATGCTCGATTCCCAATCGACCGAGCGCGTCATGGTGTAGGACGCGGGCGTCGTGGAGAAGGCACTGACGCTGTCGTTGATCTCGCTCTTGCCGAACTCACCGACCACGCCGACGACCAGGCGGCCACGCTGCTGATCAGCACCGACGCGGGCATAATAGGACCATCCGTCCTTGTCGTTGCGGCAGCCCGCACCGCCGAGTGGGTTGGTCGGCGAAACAGCGGCGAGGGTGCGGCCGTTGCAGAAGCCCCCGACCGGCGCGCCGAATGCGTTGGCGCCGGTGGCGGTGCTGACCGTGTCGCCGAAGGTGCCGTTCAGATCGCGATCGAACAGGATCGAGGAGCCGATGTCGTTCGGCTGGACGTCATAGCCGCCGGCAACGCCGACATAGATGCCCGAGAAGCCGGGATCTTCATCGCTGGTCTGGGCGGAAACGGCCGGGGACACCAGCGCAGCAGCAAGACCAGCAAGCAAAAGGGGTTTGAAGTTACGCGACATGCAACGCGACCTTTTCGTGGATGGGGGAGCGCAGGGAACGGCGGCCGCTGTCGAAAGGATGCATGTCGAAGCATGTCCGGGCCAGATTGGCTGCGCTCCTGTTGCATGCATGCAACAGTTCGCCGGCACCGGTCTGGCTGCTATAGGGCGCTATGGCCGATCCCGATCTGTTCCGCTCCGTCGCCCTCACCACCGATTACGACGCGTCCTCGATCGAGGTGCTGGAGGGGCTGGAGCCGGTGCGGCGCCGGCCGGGCATGTATATCGGCGGCACCGATGAGCGGGCGCTCCATCACCTCGCCGCCGAGGTGCTCGACAATGCGATGGACGAGGCGGTCGCCGGCCATGCGACGCGGATCGAGGTGACGCTGGAGCCGGGGAACCGCCTGACCATCGTCGACAACGGGCGCGGCATCCCCGTCGATCCGCACCCCAAGTTTCCTGACAAGAGCGCGCTTGAGGTGATCCTCTCGACGCTCCACTCCGGCGGCAAGTTCGCAGGCAAGGCCTATGCCACCAGCGGCGGGCTTCACGGCGTCGGCGTCTCGGTGGTCAACGCCCTGTCGTCGGACACGGTTGTCGAAGTCGCGCGTGACCGGCAGCTATACCGCCAGCGTTTCTCGCGCGGCCAGACGCTGGGGCCGCTCGAGAACGTCGGTGCCGCACCCAACCGTCGCGGTACCTCGGTCGCCTTCACGCCCGATCAGGAGATCTTCGGCCCCGAACTGCTGTTCAAACCGGCCCGCCTCTATCGTCTCGCACGCTCCAAGGCGTATCTCTTTGCGGGCGTCGAGATCCGCTGGAAATGTGCCCCGGAACTGATCACGGACGATACCCCGCCCGAGGCGGTGTTCCAGTTCCCGGGCGGCCTGGCCGATCATCTGCGCGAACAGATCGGCGGCCGCGAATGCGCGACGGCGGATTTCTTCGCCGGGTCGCAGGAGTTTCCCGGTGAGGCCGGCCGTGTCGAATGGGCGGTCGCCTGGCCCTTGTGGTCGGACGGCAGCTTCAGCTGGTATTGCAACACCATCCCGACGCCCGACGGCGGCACCCACGAACAGGGCCTGCGCCAGGCGCTCGTCCGCGGGCTCCGCGCCTTTGGCGAACTCGTCAACAACAAGCGCGCCAAGGATCTCACCGCCGATGACGTAATGGTCGGCAGCGAACTCATGCTCAGCGTCTTCATCCGCGAACCGCAGTTCCAGTCGCAGACCAAGGACCGGTTGACCTCGCCCGAGGCCGCCGGGCTGGTCGAGAAGGCGGTGCGCGACCATTTCGACCATTGGCTGGGCCACAACATGGATCGCGGCCGGGCATTGCTCGGCTATGTCCTCGAGCGGATGGACGAGCGGCTGCGGCGCAAGGCCGAGCGCGAGGTAAAGCGCAAGACCGCCACCTCGTCCCGCAAACTGCGGCTGCCCGGCAAGCTCACCGATTGTGCCAATGACAGCAACGAGGGCACCGAACTCTTCATCGTGGAAGGTGACAGCGCCGGCGGCAGCGCCAAGCAGGCGCGTGATCGCAAGACACAGGCGATCCTGCCGATCCGCGGCAAGATCCTGAACGTCGCCTCCGCGACCAGTGCCAAGATATTCGCCAACCAGGAAATCGCCGATCTCGGCCAGGCGCTCGGCTGCGGCACCCGCAAGGACTGCCGTCCGGATAATCTGCGCTACGAACGGGTCATCATCATGACCGACGCGGACGTGGACGGCGCGCATATCGCCACGCTGCTGATGACCTTCTTCTTCCAGGAGATGCCGGAACTGGTGCGCCGCGGGCATCTCTATCTCGCGCAGCCGCCGCTCTATCGCCTGACGGTCGGCGCCAAGTCGCTCTACGCCCGCGACGACGCGCATCGCGCCGAGATCGAGGCGACGGTGTTCAAGGGCAAGAAGGTCGAGGTGTCGCGCTTCAAGGGCCTGGGCGAAATGAACCCGGGGCAGCTGCGCGAAACCACCATGGATCCCGCCACCCGCAGCCTGATCCGCATCACCCTGCCGCAGGAATATGAGGAGCGGGCAGGGGTGAAGGATCTCGTCGATCGCCTGATGGGGACCAACCCCGCCCACCGCTTCGCTTTCATCCAGGAGAACGCCGCGCGCCTGGACGAAGAGGCAATCGACGCGTGATGCGGCCCGTTTGCCGCCTCACGCCTCGGTGATCAGTTCAAGCGGCCGAACGGGTCGAGGCCGGCGGCACCACCTTCATTGCCCTTGTACCGCATGTTCTGAATCCGCTCGACGGACTGGCGATCCAGTCGCGCCATCTCCGTCCATTCGGCTGCCGTCAGGCAACGCTTGCGTGCGCCAAGGCGGCTCCCGGTAACATTCTCCTTGCGGCAGACGACGCGGTTCTGATCGCCCTTGCTGACGTTCTCATCCCTGGGCTCGGCGGATACGACTGCGGGAATGGTCAAAAGCCCAAGTGCTGCCATGACAATCTTCTTCATCGAATCCACCCCTGTTGCTGCAAACCCCATATCGCACGTGCAGCATCAACTCCATTGATCTGCTTGGGGCGGAAATACAGCTTCGTCGCAAAATTGGCCGGGTGACCGCGGCGGGGGGAGCCCCTATCTGTAACCGATGCGCAAACCCAAGGCCGGGCTTCCTACCCGTCAGCAGATCCTCGACTTCATCTCCACCAGCGATACGCCAGCCGGGAAGCGCGAGATCGCGCGCGCCTTCGGGCTGACCGCGCAGGAGAAGATTGGCCTCAAGGCCCTGTTGAAGGATATGGCCGACGAGGGCCTGATCGATAGCGCCCCCGGCCGAGCCTTCCACAAGATGGGCGGGCTGCCCAAGGTGACGGTGCTGCGCGTCGTCGATGTCGATGACAGCGGCACGATCTGGGCGACGCCCGAGCGCTGGGAGGCGGACGCGCCGCCGCCGCGCCTTCGCGTGCGGGAGCGCAAGCGCGGCGAGCTTGGCGTCGGCATCCGGGTCCTCGCCCGCACCGAGGAAGCAGGCAACGGCTGGATCGCGCACCCCCTGAAGACGCTGGCCCCCGCCGCGGAACAGATGATCGGCGTGCTCCGCGGCGAGGGCGATCGGCTCTGGCTGCAAGGCGTGGAGAAGAAGGACCGGCGCGAATATGCCGTGTCCGATGCTGGCGATGCAGAGGCCGGTGATCTCGTCCTTGCGGAGCGCGCTGGGCGCCCGCCGCGCATCACCGCGCGCGTCGTGACGCGCCTGGGAGATCCCTTCGCGCCGCGCAGCTTCTCGCTGATCGCGATCCACAAGCATGAGATCCCGCACGTCTTCAATCAGGAGACGCTGGACGAGGCCGAACGTGTCGCCCGCCAGCCGCTCGGCGCCGGCCGAGAGGATCTCACGCACCTGCGGATCGTCGCAATCGATCCCGCCGACGCGCGCGATCATGACGATGCGATCTGGGCCGAGCGGGATGACGATCCCGCCAATCCGGGCGGGTGGAGAGCGATCGTCGCCATCGCCGACGTCAGCTTCTACGTGCGCCCGGGCAGCGCACTCGATCGCGAGGCGCGGCGGCGCGGCAATTCGGTCTATTTCCCCGATCGCGTCGTTCCGATGCTGCCCGAAGTGCTTTCGGCCGACGTCTGCTCGCTGAAGCAGGGCGAGGATCGCGCAGCGCTCGCCTGCCACCTTCAGGTGACGAAGGAGGGCGCGCTCAAATCCTTCCGCTTCACCCGCGCCTTGGTGCGGATCGCGGCGAACATCGCCTATGAGGATGCGCAGGCGGCGATCGACGGCACCGCCCCGCTCCCGCTTTCAGAGGAAGCCGCGCCGCGCGCCGACGAGATCATGACGCCGCTGCGTCATCTGTGGGATTGCTGGGCCGGCCTGTCGATCGCCCGTGACAAGCGCGAGCCGCTGGCGCTCGATCTGCCGGAACGTCAGGTCGCACTCGACGAGAAGGGCCGCCTCCTGTCGGTCGCCCCGCGCGAGCGGCTGGACGCGCACCGGCTGGTCGAGGATTTCATGATCGCCGCCAACGTCGCCGCCGCCAAGGCGCTGGAGGCGAAGAAGGCGCCGGTCATGTACCGGATCCACGAGCCGCCCGCGCGCGAGAAGCTCGTCGGGCTCAAGGACTATCTCGCCACCTTCGACGTCGCCTTTGCGCTTGGCCAGGTGATCAAGCCGGCGACGTTCAACCGCATCATCGACCGGGTGGGGGATGCCGATTTCCGCCCGCAGGTGATGGAACAGATCCTGCGCTCGCAGACGCAGGCCTATTACGGCCCGGCGAACCATGGCCACTTCGGCCTGTCGCTCGGCTCCTACGGCCACTTCACCTCGCCGATCCGCCGTTACGCCGATCTCCTCGTCCATCGCGCATTGACCAGCGCCTATTCGCTCGGCCCCGGCGGCCTCAATGGCGACGAGGATTTCGAGCGGCTTGGCGAGACGATCAGCAAGCTCGAGCGCCGCGCGATGGAGGCGGAGCGCGACACGATCGATCGCTATGTCGCGGCCTTCCTTGCCGAAAAGGTGGGCGAAGTGCTCGACGCGCGGATCACCGGCATCCAGAATTTCGGCTTCTTCGCCACGGTGGAGGGAATCGGCGGCGACGGGCTGATGCCGATCAGCGATCTTGGCGGCGAATATTTCCGCCATGACGAGGCGAGCCACCGCCTCGTCGGCGAGACGAGCGGCGAGGAATATACGCTCGGGCAGCGGCTGAAGCTGCGGCTCGCTGACGCCAATCCGGTGTCGGGCGCGCTGCGGTTCGAGCTGCCGGAGGGCAGGGGAGCCCGTCCGGCGCGCCGCGGCGAGCGCGAGGATCGTGGGCCCCGCGTGCTCAAGCGACGCGGGCGGCCCGGCAACATCCGGCATCAGGGGCGGAGGAAGTAATCATGGCGAACATCGTGGTGCGTACGGCGGAACGCTATTCGACGCGGGCGCAAAGCCGGCTCGTTCAGCGCCTGCGGGCAGGCGGCGCGCTTCGCCCCGCAGCCGCCATCGCGCTTGAACCCAACGGTCGGGCAGAGAAGCGCCTGCTCGAACGCATGGTGAAGTTCGGCGCGGTCGTACCCGAGACGCAGGGCCATTACTGGCTCGACGAGCGCACCCTCGTCCATTTTCGCAAGGAAGAGCTGGCGCGCGTTCTCGGCGCCATTGCGGTCGCAGGCTTCGCCGCGGCGGGGGCGATCGCACTAGGGCGCTGATCCGCGCCCCAGTGCGAACTCTATCAGTCGGCGCCGAAGGTCATGCCGGCCCGTGCGATCAGTCGCTCGCGCAACTGCGGCCCCATCAGTGCGCCGGGCGTCCAGATCCCGCCTTCGCCTTCAACGTCCTGGACGAGGCACAGCGCGCTTTCCGCCAGCATCCGGCTGGTCGAGCCATAGCCCGGGTCGCGATCGCCGGTCACCACCGCGTCGATCCGGGTTCCGTCCGGCATCAGGCCGGCGAACAACACATCGTAGCTGCCGTTCTCGCGCTCTTCCTTGGTCGGCCCTTCGCCGGGCTTCGGCCCCTTGTCGCCGGCCAGCGGGTTCAGCTTCGCCAGCGCTTCCGCGGCCGCCTTGCCCATCTCGCCCAGCCCGGCGACCATCATCTCGTCATAGACGAAGTCGTCGCCGTAGCGCTGGCCGAGCAGGAAGTTGGTGCGGTGGACGTTCTTGGTGTTGATCGGTGCCATCACGAACGGCGCCACCCAGGCGTCGATCGTCGTGTCATATTCCGGGATCAGCCCGGTCGGCTGGTGCGCGCCCTTGTGCCCCGGCGTCAGCGCGAACGGGCTGGCGAGTAGCGCGATCAGCGACGGGTCCTTCGCCGCCGCCGCCATCGTTGCCTTGAGGCTTGCCGCGGTGCCGCCCGAAAAGCCGCCCTTCATCACCCGCACGCGGCCCTTCACGCGCGGTGCCGGCCGGCCGAAGCGCGCGATTGCCGCCTCCTGCAGCGTCAGCACGCCAAGGTCGAACGGGATCGAATCGAACCCGCAGGAAAAGACGATGCGCGCGCCGCTCGCCTTCGCCTCATCGTGATGCGCATCGATCATGCGTCGCATCCAGGCCGGCTCGCCGCACAAATCGACATAGGCAGTGCCGGTCGCGGCGCAGGCGGCGACGAGATCGCTGCCGTACAACTGATACGGCCCGACGGCCGTGATCACGACGGTGGTGCGCTCGCACATCGCGCGCAGCGAGGCAGGATCGTCGGCATTGGCGGTGATCAGCGGCACGTCGGCCGAAATCCCCATTTCGGCGCGCACTTCCTGAAGCTTCGTCAGCGAGCGCCCCGCCATCGCCCAGCGTACGCCTTGCGGGTAAGCGCCCGCGATATATTCCGCCACCAGCTGCCCGGTATAGCCGGTCGCGCCATAGACGATCACGTCGAAGTCGTTCGCCATTGTCTCTCTCCCCTCAGGCCGCTTCGCTGAATTGCAGGCTGGCAAGCCGCGCATAAAGGCCGCTGCGCGTCATCAGCGTGGCATGCGTTCCTTCTTCCACGATCCGCCCTTCGTCCATCACGACGATGCGATTTGCCGCGCGTACGGTGGCCAGGCGATGCGCGATCACCAGCGTCGTGCGATCCGCCATCAGCCGTTCCAGCGCTTCCTGCACCAGCCGCTCGCTTTCGGCGTCGAGCGCGCTGGTCGCTTCGTCGAGCAACAGGATCGGCGAATTGCGCAGCAGCGCGCGCGCGATCGCCACCCGCTGCCGCTGCCCGCCTGACAGCCGCGCGCCGCCTTCGCCGAGGAAGGTATCCAGTCCCTCCGGCAGGGCGCGCAGGAAGCCGGCCGCATTGGCCGCTTCCGCCGCCGCCCAGAGCGCGTCGTCATCCGCGTCCCACCGGCCGTAACGAAGGTTGTCGCGGGCCGAGGCGCCGAAGATCACCGTCTCCTGCGGCACCATCGCGATCCGCGCGCGCACCGCGCCAGGATCCGCATCGCGCAGGTCCACCCCGTCGATCAGCACGCGGCCCGCCTCGGGATCGTAGAATCGCTGGAGCAGCTGGAACAGCGTCGACTTGCCAGCCCCCGACGGGCCGACCAGCGCCACGGTCTCTCCGGGCGCCACCGCGAGCGAAAAATCGTGCAGCGCCGCCACTTCGCGCCGCGTGGGGTAGCGAAACGCGACATGCTCGAACGTCACCGTGCCGCGCGCCGGCTCGGGCAAAGCGGCCGGATGGGCAGGCGCGGCGATCTCGGGCTGTTCGGACAGAAGCTCCGCGAGCCGCCCCGCGGCACCAGCGCCGCGCAGCAGCTCGCCATAAACTTCCGTCAGCGCGCCAAAAGCGCCCGCGACGATACCGCCGGTGAGCACGAATGCCGCGATCGAACCGCCTGAAATCTCGCCGGCGGCGACATCCGTCGCGCCTTCCCACAGCACCAGCGTGATCGATCCGAAGATCAGCCCGATGACGATCGCGGTCATCACCGCGCGCAGCAGGATGCGCTTCTCCGCCGCCGCCATGGTCGCCTCGACGGCGCCGGCGAAGCGCTGCGCCTCGCGCCGCTCCTGGCCAAATGCCTGGACGATCTTCATCGCCCCCAGCGTCTCGGTCACCATCGATCCGACGTCGGCGATCCGGTCCTGCGAGGTGCGCGAATAGGTCCGCACCCGCTTCCCCAGCAGCATGATCGGCAGCACCACCAGTGGAATGCCCAGCACCAGCATGCCAGCGAGCTTGGGGGAAATCGCGAACAGGTAGATCAGCCCGCCGATGCCGGTGAAGGCGTTGCGCAGCGCCACCGATACGGTCGTGCCAACCACCATCTCGATCTGCGCCGTATCCGCCGTCATGCGGCTGGCGATTTCGGACGGGCGGTTCTCCTCGAAGAAGCGCGGGCTCAGCGTCAGCAGATGGCGCTGCACCGTCCGGCGAATGTCGGCCACCACGCGCTCGCCCAGCCACGAAACGAAGTAGAAGCGCACCGCCGTGCCCACCGCCAGCACCGCGACGATCATCAGCATGTAGTGGAACGCTTCCGCCACCGCCTCGCCGCCACCCGCGGTGAAGCCGCGATCGACGACGCGCTTGAAGCTGTAGGGAATGGCGATCGTCGCCGCGGAGGTGACCGCCAGCGCGACCCAGGCGGCGGCGATCTGCTTGGGGTACCGCTTGGCATGATGCCAGACGAGAGCAAGGTTGCCGATCCGCCGGCTGGTGGGAGGTTCGTTGGTCGCGCTGCTTGCCATCGCGGGCATCTAGCAGCCGGCCGGGTGTGGCTCAACGGCCACCGCCGGGACCGATTGTCCCAGCACCTCTTTGTGCACCTGCACAATTACTATATCTGTGCCGGACTCAGCCGCGTTTCAGGATACCCGATGCTCTACGACGCGTACGAATTTCAGCGTTCGATCCTCGCAACTGCCAGCGCCATGGCGAATTTCGGCGCCGGCATGTTGCAGAACCCGGCAAACCCGTTCGCCTATATGGGTGGTGGGCAGGTGATGGCGTCGGCGCTGGAGGTGTTCGCTCATGCTGCGGCTGCGCGCGGGAAGCCCGCCTTCGGCCTCGATCACACCGTCATCGATGGCCGCGACGTGGCGGTGCGCGAGGAGATCGTGCTCCAGAAGCCCTTCGGGCAATTGAAGCGCTTCGTTCGCGAGGGCGTCCAGGGCGGGCCCCGCCTGCTGATCGTCGCGCCCATGTCGGGCCATTTCGCGACGCTGCTGCGCGGCACGGTCGAGCGGATGCTTCCGTTCGCGGACGTTTACATCACCGACTGGCGCGATGCGAAGCTGGTGCCGGTGGAGGAGGGCAGCTTCGATCTCGAGGATTACGTCGACTATCTCGTCGCCTTCCTCGAGAAGATCGGGCCGGGCGCGCACATGCTGGCGGTGTGCCAGCCCTCGGTGCCGGCCTATGCCGCGGCCTGCCTGCTGAGCGCGCACGAACATCCCTGCCGCCCGCGCACGCTGACGATGATGGGCGGGCCGGTCGACACGCGCGAGGCGCCGACCGCGGTCAACACGCTGGCGACCGAACGGCCGTATGCCTGGTTCGAGCAGAACGTCATCGCCGCCGTGCCCAACATGTATCCGGGCGCCGGCCGCCGGGTGTACCCGGGCTTCCTCCAGCTCACCGGCTTCATGTCGATGAACCTTGGCAATCACATGATGAGCCATTGGGAGATGTTCAAACATCTCGTCGAGGGTGACGGCGAAAGCGCGACCGCGACCAAGGAATTCTACGACGAATATCGCTCGGTCAGTGACATGACGGCGGAATTCTATCTCCAGACGATCGATCTCGTGTTCCAGCGGCACGCGCTGCCGCGCGGATTGATGACGCATCGCGGCGAGACGATCGATCCGGCGGCGATCAAGGATATCGCGCTCCTCGCGATCGAGGGCGAGCGCGACGATATTTCCGGCCTCGGCCAGACGAAGGCCGCGCTGACGATCGCGACCGGGCTGCCGGAAGACAAGAAGCGCTATTACATGGCCGAAGGCGTCGGCCATTACGGCATCTTCAACGGATCGAAGTGGCGCGACCGTATCGCGCCCGTGGTCGAACAGTGGATCGCCGCGCACGACTGACGCGGCGCTAAGGTGAGGCTTGGGGGCGGCCGAAGCCGCCCCGCACCTTCAGGCGACCGAGCCGACCTTGGCGTGGCTCGACGATTCCGCGGAATCGATCGTGCCGCCGAACAGCATCTTCAGCCGCCCGCTGATCGACACGTCCGTCTCCCACAGCTCGGCAGAGGTGATGTCGAAGCGGTTGAGCCGTGCATCGGCCTTGCCGTTCGGGAACCACGCCTCGACCTGATTGTCCCACAATTTGTCGAACGTCGCCTGGTTCGTCTCTTCGGAGACGCGGCCCGCGAGGCAGGCGAAGAAATCGTGCCCCTTGCCGACGAACTGCGCCATCGCCTCGCCGCCTTTGGCGATACGGTTGTCGCGCGCCGAGAACATGAACAGCGTATTCGGCTGGGTTTCGTCCAGCTTCACGCTCATCGGTTCGGAATGTTCGCCGTCCATCAGGCCGATCATCACGTAAGGGCTTGCTTCAAGCTTCTTGAGGAAGGTTTCGGCGACTTCCTGCGGACTATCCTTATCGGCCATGCGGCACTCTCCTGCTTTAGATCAAGCCGAAGAACGAGGCGAACGTCCGTTGGTTGCGCTGCCTTGGCGCAGCGATCCGCGCGCCCGAAAAAGATCGAGCCCCGGCCGCTCGCTGCGGCCGGGGCTCAGGATGATCGCTCGGATCATCGTGGCCGGCACCTGGGGCGCCGGCCGATCGTGTCGGTCAGAGGACCTCGAACAGGCCCGCTGCGCCCATGCCGCCGCCGACGCACATCGTGATCACGACGTACTTCGCACCGCGACGCTTGCCTTCGATCAGCGCGTGGCCGGTCATGCGCGCGCCCGACATGCCATACGGGTGGCCGATCGAGATCGCGCCGCCGTTGACGTTCAGCAGCTCATTGGGGATGCCCAGCTTGTCACGGCAGTACAGCACCTGCACCGCGAACGCCTCGTTCAGCTCCCACAGGCCGATGTCGTCCATCTTCAGGTTGAAGCGCTCGAGCAGCTTGGGGATCGCGAAGACCGGGCCGATGCCCATCTCGTCCGGCTCGGTGCCGGCGACGGCCATGCCGACATAGCGGCCCAGCGGTGTCAGGCCCTTCTTCTCGGCCAGCTTCTCTTCCATCAGCACGCTGGCCGATGCGCCGTCCGACAGCTGCGAGGCATTGCCGGCGGTGATGTTGAGATCGGGGCCGAGCACCGGCTTCAGCGACTTCAGGCCCTCCAGCGTGGTGTCGGGACGATTGCCCTCGTCCTTGGCCAGCGTCACTTCCTTGTAGGAGACTTCCTTGGTCTCCTTGTCGGTGATCGCCATGTTCGCGGTGACCGGGATGATCTCGTCATCGAACTTGCCGGCGGCCTGGGCGGCGGCGGTGCGCTGCTGCGACTGGAAGCCATATTCGTCCTGCGCGTCGCGGCTGATGCCATAACGCTTGGCGACCACTTCGGCGGTCTGCAGCATCGGCATGTAGATGTCCTTGTGCATCGCGACCAGCTCGGGGTCTGGCTGCACGCGCATCTGCGGCGTCTGGACGATGCTGATCGAATCGACGCCGCCACCCAGCGTCACGTCCATGTTGTCGACCACGATCTGCTTCGCGGCAGTCGCGATCGCCATCAGGCCCGATGCGCACTGGCGGTCGAGCGACATGCCCGAGACCGAGGTGGGGAGGCCCGCGCGCAGCAGGGAGGTGCGCGCGATGTTGGTCGCCTGCGCACCCTGCTGGAGCGCGGCGCCCATCACCACGTCCTGGATTTCAGCGCCGTCGATCCCGGCGCGCTCGACGGCGGCCTTGATCGCGTGGCTGGCGAGCGTCGGCGACAGCGTGTTGTTGAACGCACCACGATAGGCCCGGCCGATCGGCGTGCGGGCGGTGGAGACGATGACGGCGGAACGCATGATTGTTGTCCTTGGGTAAGGTTGGTGGCCGGTCCGCCCGCCGGTGCGGGCGGCGCTCCCTGGGGAGGGCGGCAGTCAGGAGGATATCAGGTAAAGACCTGGGTGATCCACTCCGCGATCATCGCGGGCTTCTCGCTGCCCTCGATCTCGATCGTGGTCTCGGTGGTGAACTGATACTGGCCGGGACGCTTCTCGTCGAACTCGGTCAGCTTCGAACGGCCGCGCACGCGCGATCCCGACGGGACGGGGGCGAGGAAGCGGACTTTGTTGCCGCCGTAATTGACGCCCATCTTCACGCCGTCGAGCCGCGGCATGCCGGGGTTCTTGGCCGATAGTAGCGGCAACAGCGACAGCGTCAGGAAACCGTGCGCGATGGTCGTGCCGAACGGCGTCTGCTTGGCGCGTTCCGGATCGATGTGGATGAACTGGTGATCGCCGGTCGCGTCGGCGAACTTGTTGATCATCTCCTGGGTCACCTCGACCCATTCGGACACGCTTTCCTTGCCGATCGCGGCCTTCATCTCGTCTGCGTTCACGAAGACTCCCCTTGGCTTCCTCATCCCGTTCGCGGGTGCAGCACTCCTCTAGGCGCGGGGGTGGCAGCCTCGCAACCCTTGTGAACCGCAGGATGGAATTTGCCGCTCTTGAAGGGCAGTGCAGGCGAACCGGACCTTCGAAAATGCCGCTACGGCATCTGCCGCCATCGCGACTCGCTTGCCTGCGCCACCATAAATAATGTTATGGTGGTCGGCGAAGCTGCCGGAGGGGCGGCGCAAGTAAGGAGAGGCAGCTTGGCGTACGAGCAGATCATCTATGACGTGAAGCAGGGTATCGCGACGATCACGCTGAACCGGCCGGAAAAGCTCAACGCATTCACCGGCACGATGATGGCCGAGATGATCGACGCTTTCGACAAGGTGGACGCCGATGACGACGTGCGCTGCGTGATCGTGACGGGCGCCGGCCGCGCCTTCTGCGCCGGCGCGGATCTGTCGGCGGGCGCCAAGACCTTCGACTATGACAATCGCACCGATCGCCCGGATCACGGCAGCGGCCAGGGCGGCCTCACCTATGAGATGGAAGAGGCGCGTGACGGCGGCGGCCGGCTGACGCTGCGGATCTTCGAATGCCTGAAGCCCGTGATCGCGGCAGTGAACGGCCCGGCTGTCGGCATCGGCTCCACCATGCAGCTGCCGATGGACATCCGCATCGCCAGCGACACCGCGCGCTTCGGCTTCGTCTTCGCCCGCCGCGGCATCGTGCCGGAGGCCGCCTCCAGCTACTGCCTGCCGCGCGTCGTCGGCATCCACCAGGCACTCGAATGGTGCTTCTCGGGCCGCGTCTTCGATGCCCAGGAGGCGCTGAACGGCCGCCTCGTGAAGCAGGTGGTGCCCGGCGGCGAACTGCTCGCGGTGGCCAACGCGCTCGCGCGTGAGATCGCCGACAATACCGCGCCCGTCTCGGTCGCGCTCACCCGCCAGATGCTGTGGCGCGGTCTCGGCATGAGCCACCCGATGGATGCGCACAAGATCGACAGCCGCGCGATCCTTTCGCGTGGCCGCTCGGGCGATGCGAAGGAAGGCGTCACTTCCTTCCTCGAAAAGCGCACGCCGGTGTATCCGGACAAGGTGTCGGAGGCGATGCCGGACTTCTTCCCGTGGTGGGAAGAGCAGAAGTACGCCTGACACGCCGTTGATCCTTCGGCGCTCGGACTGCGTTATAGCAGGGCATGAGCGCCGAGGATGACAAGAGGCTGGCCGCGGAAGCTGCCGTGGCGGAGGTTCGGGACGGGATGACCGTCGGCCTCGGGACCGGCTCGACCGCGGCCTTCGCCATCGCGGCACTCACCCGCCGCTGCGCCGCCGGCCTCAGCATCGAGGCGGTGGCGACCAGCGAGGCAAGCGCGGCCGCCGCGTTCGCAGGCGGGATCATCGTGCGCGACTTCGCCGATTTCGCGATGCTCGACCTCGCGATCGACGGGGCCGACGAGATCGACGGCCAGTTGCGGGCGATCAAGGGCGCTGGCGGCGCAATGCTGCGCGAGAAGACGGTTGCCGCCGCCGCGCGCCGCTTCATCGTGATCGCGGACGGATCGAAGCGGGTGGAGGCGATCGGCGCCGCGAAGCTCCCGGTCGAAGTATTGCCCTTCGCCCGCGAATTCGTGGTGGCGCAGCTTCAGGCGCTAGGCGCCACCGTCACGATCCGCCCCGGCTATCATTCCGACAACGGCAACCTCGTCGCCGATTGTCGCTTCGCCGCCATGCCTGATCCTGGCGCCCTGGCGACGGCGATCGCCGCCATTCCCGGAGCGCTCGGCCACGGCCTCTTCCTCGACGAAGTGGACGCCGCGTGCATCGCGTCGGACGGTGTCGTTACGCGACTGGAACGCGGCTATACGAACGTCTAGAGGGGCCCGGATTCGGCAACCGGGCACGGGCCCGTGCGTTCGATCCATAGAATCAGCGAGGCCCCATGACCGACACCGCAACCTCTTCGTCCGCGAATGTTCACGAGGACGGCTCGCCCGAGCGGCTCGCGATCGACACGATCCGCACACTCTCCATGGATGCCGTCCAGGCGGCCAATTCGGGTCACCCCGGAACGCCGATGGCGCTCGCGCCCGTGGGCCACACGCTGTGGACGAAGTTCCTGCGCTACGATCCCGCAAACGCGCACTGGCCCAACCGCGATCGCTTCGTCCTGTCCGTCGGCCACGCCTCGATGCTGCTCTATTCGCTGCTGCACCTTGCCGGCGTGAAGCAGCCCGATGGCGCCCCCGCCGTCAGCCTCGACGATATCAAGCAGTTCCGCCAGCTCGGCTCCAAGACGCCGGGGCACCCGGAATACAGCCACACCGTCGGTGTCGAGACGACGACCGGCCCGCTCGGCCAGGGCTGCGGCAATTCGGTCGGCATGGCGATCGCCGAGCGCTGGATGGCGGCGCGCTACAACAAGCCCGGCTTCACCCTGTTCGATCACGACGTCTACGCATTGTGCGGTGACGGTGACATGATGGAAGGTGTCGCCTCCGAAGCGGCCAGCCTCGCCGGCCACCTGAAGCTCTCCAACCTCTGCTGGATCTACGACAGCAACCAGATCTCGATCGAGGGCGATACGAACCTCGCGTTCGATGAGGATGTGGGCAAGCGCTTCGAGGCTTATGGCTGGCACGTCATCCACGTCGATGATGCGAACGATGTCGCGGCGCTGACCAAGGCGTTCGAGGAGTTCCGCGCCACCACCGACAAGCCGACCTTCATCGTCGTGAAGTCGGTGATCGGCTGGGGCTCCCCGCGCGCCGGCAGCGAAAAGGCGCATGGCGAGGCGCTGGGCGAAGAGAACGTCCGCCTCACCAAGGAAGCCTATGGCTGGCCGACGGACAAGAACTTCTACGTGCCCGAAGGCGTGCAGGAAGGCTTCGAAAAGGCCATGTCCAGCCGCGCTGCGCCGCTGCGCGAGGCATGGGAGGCGACCCTCCAGAAGTATCGCGCCGAGCACGCTGACCTCGCCAGGGAAGTCGATGCGATCATCAACGGCACGCTGCCCGATGGCTGGGACGCTGAAATCCCGACCTTCGAGGCGGATGCCAAGGGCGTCGCCAGCCGCGACGCCGGCGGCAAGGTGCTGAACGCCATCGCCAAGAAGATGCCATGGCTGATCGGCGGCTCGGCCGATCTCGCGCCGTCCACGAAGACCGACATCAAGGGAGAGGCCTCGTTCGAGGCGGATAATTACGCCGGCCGCAACTTCCACTTCGGGGTGCGCGAACATGCCATGGGCTCGATCGCGGTCGGCATGGCGCTGTCGGGGCTGCGCTCCTACGGCAGCACCTTCCTCGTCTTCCTCGATTACATGCGCCCGCCGGTTCGCCTGTCGGCGCTGATGGAGCTCGGCACCACCTGGATCTTCACGCACGATTCGATCGGCGTCGGCGAAGACGGGCCGACTCACCAGCCGATCGAGATGCTGGCGATGATGCGCGCCACTCCGGGGCTCGACATGTTCCGTCCGGGTGACGCGAACGAGGTCGCCGCCGCCTGGCGCGCGATCGTCGAAACGCCGAAGCAGCCGGCTGCGCTGGTCCTCTCGCGCCAGGCGCTGCCGACGCTCGATCGCTCGAAATACGCCAGCGCCGATGGTGTAAAGCAGGGCGGCTATGTCCTCGCCGATAGCGACGGCACGCCGGACGTGATCCTGCTCGCCACCGGCAGCGAAGTCGGGCTCGCGATCCAGGCGCATGAGAAGCTGCTGGCCGATGGCGTGAAGAGCCGCGTCGTCTCGATGCCCAGCTGGTATCGCTTCGAGAAACAGAGCGACGCGTACAAGGAAAGCGTGCTGCCCAAGGCCGTCACCGCTCGCGTCGCGATCGAGATGGCGGGTGAGATCGGCTGGGATCGCTACGTCGGCCTCGCGGGCAAGACGATCACCATGTCCACCTTCGGTGCCTCCGCGCCGATCGCCAAGCTCGCCGACAAGTTCGGCTTCACCGCCGACAACGTGGTGAAGGTGGCGAAAGAGGTCATGGCTGCCTAACTGATAACGACACCCCCGTCCGGTCCGAGCGAAGTCGGTAACCGGGGCCGGACGGGCTCGGCGCGGCATGCGCCACTGCGTTTCGGCTTCGCTCGACATGAACGGATGGAGTGAAGAATAATGGGCAGGCTCAACGATCTTGCAGCGCTCGGCCAGGCGATCTGGCTCGATTTCGTCGCACGTGATTTCCTCAACGATGGTGGGCTGAAGAAGCTCGTCGATGAGGATGGCGTCACCGGCGTCACCTCGAATCCCACGATCTTCCAGCAGGCGATGGGGCAGGGCACCGCCTATGACGCCAGCCTCGCCGCTTATGACAAGGCGCACCCCGGCGCCGCCGCGCTCGATCGTTACGAGCATCTCGCGGTCGAGGACATCAAGGCCGCCGCCGACACGCTTCGCCCGGTCTATGACCGGCTGAACGGCAAGGATGGCTATGTCAGCCTCGAAGTCTCGCCCTATGTCGCCAACGACACGGACGAGACGATCGCCGAGGCGAAGAAGCTGTGGGCGGCGGTCGACCGGCCGAACCTGATGATCAAGATCCCGGGCACGCCTGCCGGCGTTCCGGCGATCGCTGCGACCATCGCCAGCGGCATCAGCGTCAACGTCACGCTCCTGTTCTCGCAGGAGGCGTATCAGGCGGTCGCGCTGGCGTACGTCGAGGGGCTGGAACAGCGTGTTGCACGCGGCGAGCCGATCGATCGCGTGGCCAGCGTCGCCAGCTTCTTCGTCAGCCGCATCGACAGCAAGATCGACAAGAAGATCGACGATGGGGTCGGTGGTGAGGAAGCCAAGCCGCTGAAGGGCAAGGTCGCGATCGCCAACGCCAAGCTCGCTTACGCCTGGTATCAGGAGTTCATCGCCTCGGATCGCTGGCAGGCGCTCGCCGCCAAGGGCGCGCAGCCGCAACGGCTGCTGTGGGCTTCCACCGGCGTCAAGAACCCGGACTATCCGGATACGCTCTATATCGACACGCTGATCGGACCGGACACGGTCAACACCGTCCCGCCCAAGACGCTCGACGCGTTCCGCGAGCGCGGCACCGCCGCCGTCACGCTGACGCAGGACGTCGATGGCGCACGCAAGGTGCTTGCCGACGCCGATCGCCTTGGCCTCGATCTGCCGGGAGTCACCGAGGAACTGGCGAGCGAGGGCGTCGCGTCCTTCTCCAAGTCGTTCGACGAACTCCTCGGCTCGATCCAGGCCAAGCATCCGGCGGACGCCTGAACACGGCGGGGCGGAACGGAAACCCGTTCCGCCCCGTTCGCGTTTTGACGCCGGTGCCTCGCCGAAGCGTCGGTTGCGAAAAAATCTGGCCCGAGCGGCGCGAAAAGCGGGAGCCTTTGACATGAAGATCGGCATCGTCGGCCTCGGCCGCATGGGCGGCAATATCGCGCGGCGCTTGATGCGTGGCGGCCATGAGGTCGTCGTATGGGATCGTAATGCCGATGCGGTGTCGGGCCTCGCTGGCGAAGGTGCGATCGGCGCGTCGTCGCTCGCCGACATGAAGGACAAGCTCGCCAGCCCCGCGATCTACTGGATCATGCTGCCCGCCGGCGCGCCGACCGAAAGCACGATCGAGGAGCTGAGCGCGACCGAATGTGCCGAAGGCGACATCATCATCGATGGCGGCAACACCTTCTGGAAGGACGATGTTCGCCGCGCCAGGGCGCTGGCCGAAAAGGGCGTCCGCTACGTCGACGTCGGCACGTCCGGTGGCGTCTGGGGGCTTGAGCGCGGCTATTGCATGATGATCGGCGGCGACAAGGAGACGGTCGATTTCCTCGATCCGATCTTCGACACGCTGGCCCCCGGCATCGGCTCGGTGCCCCGTACCCCCAACCGCGCCGAGGATGCCGATCCGCGCGCGGAAAAGGGTTATATCCACGCCGGACGTGCTGGTGCGGGCCACTTCGTGAAGATGGTGCACAACGGCATCGAATACGGCCTGATGCAGGCCTATGCCGAGGGGTTCGATGTGCTGTGGGGCCGCAATGTCGCGCATTTGCCCGAAGAGGAACGGTTCGACTTCAACATGTCGGAAATTTCCGAGGTCTGGCGCCGCGGCTCGGTGATTTCCTCCTGGCTGCTTGATCTCACCGCCTCGGCGCTGGCGCAGGACCAGAAGCTCGAGCAATTCTCCGGCAAGGTCGCCGATTCCGGCGAGGGTCGCTGGACGATCGAGGCGGCGATGGAGCAGGCGACGCCCGTCGCCGTCCTCACCACCGCGCTTTTCGCCCGCTACCGCAGCCGCATCGACGAGATGTACGGCGACAAGCTCCTGTCGGCGATGCGCTACGGCTTCGGCGGCCACGTCGAGATCCCGCAATGAGCGTGCGTTCGTGACGCTTGTCATCAGCGATGTCGACGGCACGCTGGTCGACAGGCAGAAGCAGCTTACCCCAGCCACGATCGAGGCGATCGGCCGTCTGCGCACCGCAGGCTTCGGCTTCACCATGATCAGCGCCCGGCCGATGTCGGGCCTGACGCCGCTTGCCGCCGCGCTGTCGCTCGACGCGCCGATGGGCGCGTTCAACGGCGGTCTCGTCTTCCGCCGCAACGGCGAGATCCTGTGCCGCCACGTCGTCGAGGAAGCGGTGGCGCGAGGTTCGGTCGCACTGGCGCAGGAGACGCCGGTCGACATCTGGGTCTTCGCCGACGACCGGTGGTACGCCACCTCCGGGGAAGGCGCTCATGTGCCGAGCGAACGCCGCGCGTCCAATCAGGAGCCGACGCTCTGCACCGGCTTCGATGACCTGCTCTATCGCGCCGACAAGATCACCTTCGTCAGCGATGATGCCGCGGTGCTCGATGGCCTGCGGGATCGCATCCTCGCTGCCGAGCTGGGCGAGGCGACGATCGCCAAGTCGCAGACCTATTATCTCGATATCACCGCAACCACCGCCAACAAGGGCGACGGCATCGCGCGCCTCGCTGCCGCCATGCACGTCGCGCTCGATCGCACCATCGTGATCGGCGATCAGGCCAACGACCTGCCGATGTTCGCCCGCGCCGGCCGCGCCATCGCGATGGGCAACGCGCCCGACGATGTGAAGGCCAAGGCCGCCGACGTCACGCACGGCAACGACGCGGACGGCGTCGCGCACGCAATCGACATGTTCATCTTGGGGAGAATGATGTGAAGCAACTCGTCGCGTTCGATCTCGACGGCACCCTGGCGGAGAGCAAGCAGGCGATCCAGCCGGACATGGGAGAAGCGCTCGCCGATCTGCTCGGCGTCGCGCATGTCGCCGTGATCTCCGGCGGGGACTGGCCGCAGTTCGACAAGCAGGTCGCCTCGCGCCTGCCCGAACGCGCCGATCGTTCGCGCCTGTGGCTGATGCCGACGACGGGCACGAAGCTCTACACCTATCGCGACGGCCAATGGGGCTCGGTCTATGCCGAGCTGTTCTCGGACGAGCAGAAGAAGACGATCCTGAAGGCCTTCGACGAGGCGCTGGAAGCCACCGGCTTTGTCCCGGAGCAGACGTGGGGCGAGCGGATCGAGGATCGCGGCAGCCAGATCACCTTCTCCGCGCTCGGCCAGCAGGCGCCGATCCACGCCAAGGAAAGCTGGGATCCGGATTTCGCCAAGCGCAAGGTGATCCAGGCCGATCTCAAGAAGCGCCTTCCGGGCCTCTCGATCAACATGGGCGGCGCCACCTCGATCGACATCACGCAGGAGGGCGTCGACAAGGCTTATGGCCTGAAGCGGCTGCGCGACGAAAGCGGCATCCCGCTCGATGCGATGATGTTCATCGGCGACGCGATCTTCCCTGGCGGCAATGATTATCCGGCAAAGGAACTCGGCCTCGACACTGTCCGCGTGCGCGATCCGCAGGAGACGCTGAGCGTCATCGCCGCCATCGTGGCCTGCCAGAAGCAGTAAGGCACAGCGATCGTCATCCCGGGCCCTGGACCCGGGTGACGATTACTGGCCGATCACGGCCCGCGCCCGCTCGGCCAGCCGCTCGATCGCGGCGTCATGGATCCCGACGCTGCTGGTGATCACCCCGAACGCGCGCGGGTTCGGCTTGTTGAACAACAGGTTCGCGCCAAGCGCATCGGTCACGGAGCCGCCTGCCTCGGCCGCGATCAGCGATGCGGCGGCAATGTCCCACTCATTTCCCCAGCGCAGCGTGGCGACCAGGTCGGCGCGATTGTCCGCCACCATCGCCATGCGCAGCGCGATCGAATTGGGCTTCTCCACCGCGGTCAGATCGCGGTCGGTCTTGGGCAAGGCGTCGGTCGGCACGCGCGCGCCGGTAAACTCGGTGCGCGTGCTCGCGGCGATCGGATTGCCGTTCAGCGTCGCGCCGCGGCCGGCGGTGGCCCGCCACAGCTCCCCCCGCGCCGGCGCATCGAGCACGCCGATCACCGACCGGCCATTCTCCACCAGCGCGACCGAGACGGCCCATCCCGGGCGGCCGCGGATATAATCGCGCGTGCCGTCGATCGGATCGACCACCCAGATGCGGCTGTGGCTCAGCCGGTCGGGATTGTCCGCCGTCTCCTCGGAAAGCCACCCGGCATCGGGCAGGAGTGCGGAGAGGCGGGAGCGCAGGAGATTGTCGATCTCCAGATCGACCTCGCACACCGGGCTCCCCGGCGTCTTGTCCCAGCGCGCGAAATCCGTGCCGAAGCGGGCGAGCGCACGCTCCCCCGCTTCGCGCGTAATATCCGCCACCGCATCGGCGAGATCATCCACCGGCGACGGTCATCCCATCGATGCGCAGCGTCGGCACGTTGGTGCCGTAGCGAAACTCCAGATCGTTCGCCGGCGTCAGGTTGCGGAACATGTCCTTCAGGTTGCCCGCGATGGTGAACTCCGCGATCGGGCCGGCAAGCTCGCCATCCTCGATCAGGAAGCCGGCCGCGCCGCGGCTATAATCACCGGTCACCCCGTTCACGCCCTGGCCGATCAGCTCGGTGATATAGACGCCGCGCGTGATGTCGCCGATCAGCGTCGCCACCGGCACGTACCCGGCGTGCATGTAGAGGTTGCTGGTCGTCACCCCCGGCGCGCCGCCCACGCCGCGTGCGGCATGGCCGGTCGGCTCCAGCCCCAGCTGCCGGGCAGATGCCGAATCGAGCAGCCAGGTCGAAAGCACGCCGTCCTCGATGATCGCGCAGGGCGACACCGGCAGGCCCTCGCCGTCGAACGGGCGCGAACGCAGCCCGTGCGGGCGATGCGGATCGTCGGAAACGGTGATGCCGTCGGCGAACACCTTCGTGCCCAGCGCCTCGAGCAGGAAGCTGGTGCGGCGCGTGATCGCCTGGCCGGAAATCGCGCCCGTCAGATGGCCGAGCAGCCCGGCGCCGACGCGCGGGTCGAACACCACCGGCAGCGCGGCGCTTTCCATCCGGCCGGGGTTCAGCCGCGCCACGGCGCGCTCGCCCGCGCGGCGGCCGATCTCTTCCGGCGATTCCAGCCGGCTGCGATGGCGGGCCGAGGTGAAGGCATAATCGCGCTGCATGCCGCTGCCCTCTCCGGCGATCACGCTTGCGGACAGGCCATAGCCCGAATTGGCATAAGCGCCGCTGAATCCGTGGCTGGTGGCCAGCGCCCACAGGCTGCGCGAGGCGCTTGCCCCGCCGCCCTCGCTGTTGGTGACGCCGGGAACGGCGCGTGCCGCTTCCTCCGCCGCCAGCGCCGCTT